>DATJHT010000049.1:0-33902 GCA_035493765.1 Terriglobales bacterium | reverse complement strand
CGCGGGCTCTTTTCATAAAACACAAACCCCAGCGCATCTGCGCCCGCTTCGACTGCCACCAGAGCGTCTTCGAGGTTGGTGATTCCGCAAATCTTCACCCACGTCATCGAGACCCACCTGCCGCCGCCGCAGCCGCATCATTCAGCAGCGCCTTGAGTGCTTCTCCCGGCCGTGGAGCGCGCATTAAAGCTTCGCCTATCAAGAACCCGTTGTAGCCGGCAGCGTGTAATTGCGATAAGTTCGCGCCCGTTTCAATGCCACTTTCAGCGACGGCGACCGCCCCCAGCGGCAGCATCTGCGCCAGCCTGAGCGCGACGTTTAAGTCAACTTTGAAAGTCTTTAAATCGCGATTGTTGACACCAATCATTTCGCAACCCGCGTCCAGAGCCCGCCCTAGCTCTTCTTCATCGTGGACCTCGCAAAGCACATCCAAATTCAATTCGCCGGCACGTTTGGCCAGCGATAACAATTCCCGCTGCTCCAGGGCGGCTACAATCAGTAGAATCGCATCGGCCGAATTTGCTCGCGCCTCAAGAATCTGAAACTCATCCAGAATAAAGTCTTTGCGCAGGCAGGGAAGCCGTGTCTCAGCCGATGCTGCCTGCAGATTCGCCAGCGATCCCTGAAAGAACTCTTCATCGGTCAAAACCGAAAGCGCCGTTGCTCCGGCCACTTCGAGTTCCGGGGCGAGCAGGCGGGGGTCGAAATCGGCGCGAATCAAGCCTTTCGACGGCGATGCCTTTTTTAACTCTGCAATAATGGCCGGGCCGTTAAGGCTGGCGCTTTCAATAGCCTTTCGAAAACCGCGCGGAACATGTCCTTCAGCCCGCTCCTCCAGTTCGCGTATGTCAGAGTTAGCGCGACACTCGTCCACTTTTCTCCGCGTGGCGGCAATGATGTCTGTGAGAACGGCCATGGGAATCTAAAGATTATACGAGAGACGGCAGTCAGCACTCAGCATTCGGTGCTGCAAGGTGTGTGCGGTGGGGCTGCGGTCTGCGCGCTGAATACTGTCTGCTGACAGCTGAGTGCTGTCTAGCTCCCCTGCTTCAGTTCCACCAGTACCTGCCGGGCAATCTCTTTCAGCGTTTCGAAAACGCCCTGGCCCTGGAATGCGATGGCTTCGAGTACGGGTTCGTTTTTGCGCTGCAGCTCTTTGGTGAGGGTCTCGACGGGAAGAACGTTGGGCAGATCGCGCTTGTTCAGCTGTAGAACGTAAGGAATCTTGTTGAAATCGTAGCTGTGCTCTTTCAGGTTCGCCATCAGATTATCAAGTGCCTCGGCGTTGGCGTCCATCCGCTCCTGCTGCGAATCAGCAACGAAAACGATCCCGTCCACGCCACGCAGGATCAGCTTGCGGCTGGCGTCATAAAACACCTGTCCAGGAACCGTGTATAGGTGAATGCGCGTCTTGAACCCGCGCACCGACCCTAAGTCGAGCGGGAGGAAGTCAAAGAACAACGTTCGCTCGGTCTCGGTAGCGAGCGAGATCATCTTGCCCTTCTGTTGCTCGGCAGTTTTCTGATAGATGTGCTGCAGGTTGGTAGTCTTGCCGCCAAGGCCCGCGCCATAATAGACGATTTTGCAGTTGATCTCGCGGGCCGCGAAATTGATGAAGCTCAAGACGTTCCCCAGAAGGCGGACATTAGTATCCGGGATTCCAGCCCCGTGACGCTAAAACGCTTGCGCCGGAGCGCCCGGTTGTCCCCTGATTTTTTGACTTGTACATTGGTTTATATCACAGCAGCCATTACCCGAGGCATTACCCTGGTTACTACTTCGGACAAGCGCCTTGTTAGCTTTAGCGCCCGCCTGATAACTAGCGAGGCGCCGGATTGGGATAGTAGCCGTCCTTGGCATAAACATTGACGCACGGCCGTATCGACGACTTGCAGCTCGGGCGATCGACCTGCACCTCGATACTGCGGTACGCTCCGGACGGCACTCCCCCGAGTCGGTAACCCAGCGTGTATTGATTGCGCGCGTCACCCAGCGCCTGGGCGTACGCATCCTCAATGCCGTTTCGAGTCAGTTCTTCAAATACCTGACCACCGCCGGTGGCGCTAACGTATTTCGGCAGAATGTCTGTATACCCGAGGCGCGGGATATGCAGTTTCGCCAGCTTGTTGTATCCGGGAATCGCCGACCCGCCTACGCCGATGGCATATACGATAACGTTGTTTTTCAAGAGTACCCGCAGCACGTCACGATAGCTGGCCTCGCTGCGGTATTCGCGGCCGTCGCTGATGATGAAGATGATTTTGCGCCGCGTCTTGTCGCGCTGCGAAAGATCGATGGCCGCCTTGAGAATAGCGTCATTCATGACATGCGCTTCTTGCACCGGTGTATAGACCGTGGGCGCGCCCGGATTTGCCGGCATACCATTAATCATTGGCCCGTTGGGCCCGAGTGGCCCGCTGGTCACCGGCGGTCCGTTATCCTGACCGCGCGCGCTCTGCAGTTCCTCGAGCTTGGCGTCAAGCTGCTGCCCGACGGCTCCCCAATCCGAGAGTTGACTCACTGTGTTGCTGTACGAGTAAATCGAAAGCTCGTCGAACTGGCTGAACGCCCCTTCCAGCGCGGAAAAGGTGTGATTGACCTTCTGTACGTCCACGTCTTTCATCCCCAGATCCAGAATGACCGCGGCCGAAAGGGCAAACGGATCGCTGGTAAAAAAATTGAGTGTCTGTTTCTTGCCGTTTTCGAGGACCGTAAAATCTTTTGAAGTAAGCCCATTCACCAGCCGGCCGGACTCATCTTTCACCGTTACCGGAACCGTCACCTGGTTTACTCTCGTGATAATCGTGTAGGGCCGCTCTTCCGAGTCCCCCTCCTTAGTCGCGCCGCCTTCCGGCACGGTTTCAATATTGATCGGCGGCTTTGTGCCCGGACTCGCGCCGGTTTGATTTGTGGGCACTGGATTTTGCTGATCGCTCCGAGGTGCGGGTTCAGCCTGAGACGATGGCGGGGGAGGCCCCTGCTGCTCGGGAGCCCCCTGCCGGGGTTCTGGCACAGGTTTAGCAGGCTGCACCGTTGATGGTGCATCCGGAATGCCTTCGTCTTTCTGATTTTGTGTGTCTGGCGGCGCAGCTTGCGGTGTATTACCCGGCGCAGATTGTGCGAACGCCAGCCCGCTGCTGAGGAATAAAGACAACAGCCCAATCCGCCAAAGTTGTTCGTACCGTTTAAGCAAGAACGTCCCCCGCGTTGTTCTTTCTTGTGGGATGCCTGAGCAGGCAGATTTGGTGCATCTAACCCGTAGAAGGATAGACTAACAGAAACTAATGGGGCCGGAATTCATGCGTTTCTCTCTCCCAAGAATCACAACTGCCTGCTTTTTCGGGTTTGCGATGCTGTGCTCGACCGCGGCTTTGGCTCAGGACGTTCAGATGGTTCCCGATCAACAGGACCGTGACGCGGCTATCAAAGCCCAACAAGATCGCGACAACGAGCAGGAGCAAACCCCTACTGAGACATTGAAGGTCAACGTCAATGTCGTCCAGCTCTTTTTCAATGTGAAGGACAAAAAGGGTGGCCTCATCCCCAATTTGCCCAAAGACAAGTTTCAGCTTCTTGAAGACGGCAAGCCGCAGACCATCAAGTATTTTTCCGCGGAGTCAAACTTGCCCTTAACGCTTGGCATTCTCATCGACTCCAGCGGCAGCCAGGAACGCGTGCTGGGCATGGAGCAGGAAATTGGTGGAGCATTTCTCAGCCAGATCATCAGAGAAAAAGACATGGCCTTCGTCATGGACTTCAACGTCAGCGTAAGCCTGTTACAGGATTTCACCAGCAACGTACGCAGGCTGAAGAATGCGCTGAACAGCGTGAAAATTGATACCGGAGGCCAGGTCGGCAGCATTCCCGGCATGGGCGGCGGTCCGGTGCCGACTGCCGGCGTTCCCAAAGGTACGTTGCTCTATGACGCGGTGTATTTGGCTTCTCACGACCAGATGGGCCAGCAGGTGGACCGCAAAGCGATGATCCTGCTTACCGACGGCCAGGACCAGGGCAGCCAGTACAAGATCAAAGACGCCATTGAGGCCGCCCAAAAAGCCGACACCATTGTTTACGTACTATTGTGCGCCGACCGCGGTTTCTATGGCTTTGGTGGCTATGGTGGCGAAGGCGACATGAAAAAAATGACTGCTGAAACTGGCGGCCGTGTAATCGATGTGGGCAGCAAGCCGGAAAAGCTTAAAGCCGCCTTCGATCAGATTTCGCAAGAACTACGCAGCCAGTATTACATCGGATACGTCCCGACCAATCCAGTCAAAGACGGCGGCTACCGCAAAGTACAAATCAAATCAGACGAAGGGTACAAGATTCAGGCCCGCAGCGGTTACTATGCCGTCCCGGAAAAGCAGTAGCTGAGTTCAACGATTTGTGATCGCGACGCGGAATGTAGGTCGCGTTTTTTCCGCCGGATCCATTTCGTAATTTTGGGCTGTCTTCGCAGAATCGTAGTCCCGCCACAACCAGATCATCTCTTCGGGAAACTCGGCCGCTCCGTGAGCGGTGTTGTGCGTGCCTTCCCCGAAGCTCAGGTGAAAGTCATATTCCTTGAACTTGAGCGCGGTAGCAAGGCGAAGGTTCGCCAAGGGCCAGTTGCCATAACGAACATCGAGGTCGTTCGAACCGTCTTGCAGCCAGACACGAATGTTGCGCTTGTCTTCGTGCAGAACTTTCTCTGGATAGTCCTGACCGCCATCCGGAACCGCCGGGTCTTCTTTCCACTGTATGCTCTCAAAACTCCCGATCCACGAAATTACCCGGCTGAACTGGTCGGGCATTTGCCAGGCCGCATTGAAGGCGCAAATTCCGCCGGACG
The DNA here is from genome assembly GCA_035493765.1 of Terriglobales bacterium. Lineage (GTDB taxonomy): Bacteria > Acidobacteriota > Terriglobia > Terriglobales > Acidobacteriaceae > Gp1-AA145. Next base: position 29,071 of record DATJHT010000049.1, on the reverse strand, counting down.
AAAGCCCTGTGATGGCTCGGCTGTATGAATCCTTGCGGATGTTGTATTTTGCCGCAACGTCGGCCAGCACTTCATCCCGCAGATAGCGCACATAGCGGTCGCTCACCGTGTCATACAGGGTGCTGCGCATCGAGTCTTTCAAAGTGCGCTGCCATTTGTCCGCATAGCCTTTTACGAAGTTGTAGGTTGAGCTTCCAGGAGAATCGCTGATGTCGCCTGGATTGATGAAGACACAAATGAGGACCGGGATTTTTTTCTCGGCAATCAGATTGTCGATAACGTTCAACGCGGGATTATTTCCGTCACGGTCGGTATAACCGCCGCCATCCTGAAAAACCATCAGCGCGGCCGGGGTGTCGGGCTTGTATTCGGCAGGAACATAAATCCAGTATTCGCTTTTCATCCCGTCGTAGATTTTGCTGGTGTGAACAATCCTTTCCGAGAGCATTCCCGCAGGAGCTACGGGCTGCCGGTACGACTCCGGCCCGAAAGCCGGAACATCAAAACTGCCGCCGACTTTCGCGCCTGCAACCTGGTAAGAAAACGAATGTGGTTTTCCCAAACCTTCAATCCGTGCGGCGGCATACCAGAGGCTCGCGCCTGCGGGGTGCATGTCCGGACCGCGCCTGCCGTCGATGAACAGTTCAGGAGTGGCGGCCGCCTCGGTCGCGAAAAAGAAATCATGTCCGTGCCCTAACCATGCCGTCCCTGCTGCAAGCTGCTTCGGATCGAAACTGCTCCTGATTGCTTCTCGCAGATCAGGGCTGTTTGATCGCGCAAGTTCAATGAGTTGGTTCACTGATTTTTTACTTGCGGTCCCCGCAGAAATGTTTTGAGCTGTCACTGGATTCATGCCAAACGTGACCAACGCAACCAGGGACGTAATCACAGATGGCAGCAGGCTTTGTTTCAGAAGCATGGCATTCTCACCTGACGAATCTAGCGTGCGCATAATATTACCCGCCTTTCGCTCGCCCCAGCACACATCCTCTCCACTAGAATGTGAATTCCCAACCATGACCCTCCCTGCCTGGTTACAAGATCTCAACCACGAAGTCATCGCTTGCACTCTGTGTCCGCGGCTCGTCAAATATCGCGAGCAGGTTGCGCGCGAGAAGCGCCGCGCTTACCGCGATCATGATTACTGGGGAAAACCTGTGCCGGGGTTTGGCGATCCCAATGCCCGCGTCATGGTTCTCGGCCTGGCGCCGGGTGCCCACGGATCAAATCGCACCGGCCGTCCTTTCACCGGAGACGCATCAGGAAAGTTCATGTATCCGGTGCTGCACGAAACCGGCTTTGCGAACCAACCTTGCGCAACCGACCGTGATGATGGGCTGATATTGAAAGATCTGTACATCACCGCCGCGGCACGCTGCGCTCCGCCTGACAATAAGCCGCTGCCGCAAGAGTTGGCGAATTGCGCGCCTTATCTGGAGCGCGAACTTCGGTGCCTGAAGAATCTCAAAGTGGTCGTAGCGCTAGGCAAGATTGCGTTTGATGCTTATCTGAATTACTTGAAAAGGCGCGGCGAGCTGCCTGTTAGAAAGGCATACGTTTTCACCCACGGTGCCAATTACAAGATATCTGACGGTCGGACGCTTATCGCTTCCTACCATCCCTCGAACCAGAACACCCAGACCGGCAAGCTCACCCGGCCAATGTTTGTTTCCATATTTAAAGAAGCGGCGCGAATTGCCGATGAATAACCGGGCGGCTCCGGCGGAAGCCTTTCATACTCTTTCATAAAGGCGTTGTAGGCCGGCAAATAGCTCGATGCACGCTCTCCCGTTGTGCGCCACACGACTTACGACTGCGTGCACGCAGGCCTGGCGGCTGCGACTGAGCAGGCCAGACGCGAGCGCCGGACAACGCATCGGTTTCGCTCAGGCGCCGCCCTCGATTTCATGGTGCCTGAAAACCCACAAAGACAGGTTCAACTTCCAGCTGCACGCCCCACGCCTCTAGCACGCGGGCCTGAATTTCATTCTTAAGAGCTACAATATCTGCCGCGCTCGCGCCCCCGAGGTTCACAATTGCCAAAGCATGTTTGCTGGAGATCCCCACAGTGCCTTTGGTGTAGCCCTTGCTGAAGCCGGAATTTTCAACCAGCCACGCGGCCGAAATCTTATGCTGCTGCGACAGTGCTGGATAGTTCGGAACCTGCAGGTTCCGTGCCGCTGCTTGATGGGTTAGGTTCTCGAACTCAGCGGCAGATAGAACCGGATTCTTGAAAAAAGATCCGGCGCTGCGGCTGCCCGGATCGCCAGGTGAAATAAGCATGCCTTTTGCGGCGCGGATGGCTAGCACTGCTTCACGTACTTCGGCGAGGCTTGGTCCACTCTGTCGCCCGGAGAAGTATTTTTGCAGATCGGCATAACGCAACGCCGGCTTCCCATTCGGAACCAGCGCATAACTTACCCGTAAAATAATGTATCGACCACGCTGAGTGGAGTTGAAGATGCTGCTGCGATACGAAAACCCGCAGTCGGCAGCTTGCAATTCGCGGGCCCGCTTTTCTGCAAGATCGAAAGCCAGCACGGAAACGATTGTTTCCGAGACTTCTTGTCCATAGGCGCCCACATTCTGTACCGGAGTGCCGCCTACGCTGCCCGGAATCCCGCTCAGGCATTCAACGCCGGCCAGGTTTCGACTGACGCTTTCAGCAACAAAATGGTCCCAATCAACTCCTGCGCCTGCGTCATACAAGATCTTGCCGTCATGTTCGCGTTCCTCCAGTCCCCGGATTCCAACCTTCAGCACCAACCCCTTCCAACCGCGATCGGACACGACCAGATTGCTTCCGCCGCCTAGCACGAACATTGGAATCTCGTTGGATTGTGCGAAGCCGACTGCTTGTTCCACGATCGACACGCTGGTAGCGTTTACGAAATACCGAGCCTTGCCTCCCACACCCAGTGTGGTGAGCGGGGCCAGTGGAACGTTTTCCTGAATTTCAATTCCAGCAGGTCGCATCGATCTGCTCTCAATATATACGGCCTATGCGGCGCCAGCCGCATTGCAAGCTAATGCAGCAGCTTCATACTGATGACGGAACAAGGATTTCAAGTTAATATCTGAATAACTTCTGCCACGAGGAAAGAACAAGCATGTATCCAGAGATTATGGTTATTCCAATGCGTGAGGAACTTACGCAGCTGGGAGCTCAGGAATTAAAAACCGCCGAAGATGTAGATCGCGAACTGAGAGTGCGTCAGGGTACGACCATGGTGGTCGTGAACTCGATCTGCGGCTGTGCCGCAGGAAGAATGCGTCCAGCGGTGCGCGCGGCCTTACAAAACGCCTCCAGGCCAGATCGGGTATTTACAGTTTTCGCAGGTCAGGATGCTGCCGCTACAGAGCGTGCCCGCTCCTACTTCACCGGCTACCCGCCTTCATCGCCTTCGATCGCGTTGTTCCGCGAAGGGGAACTCGTCCATATGCTGCAGCGCAGCGACATTGAACATCGCGATTCGACCGATATCGCTGGCGAATTGAAGCGGGTCTTTGATCAGCATTGCGCGACCCCGGCCTAAGTCTCACTGCGGTTTATTCCTTACGGATGAACTCTCCGGTGCTGGCGTCAACATCTGCTACCAGTTTGGCGTCGCTGCGGCTGCTGCCGTAAATCACGTGCCAGACCAGATTGTTCCCGCTGCGGTTCCAGTCTAGAAGGTAGACTACGGGAAGATTTGGATTGGCTTGCAGAATCTTGTCGCCACCGTGTTTCTGCGCTACTTCGAAGGCCTTATCGCTATCAACCTTGAGAAATTGCATGTCGAAGTCATTGCCGGGCGTGTAGGCATCTTGCGTTCCGGGCGAAATTCCCCGCGCCGGCGCGTCGGGAGAATCAACGCCCGACCAGGAATACGGTTTCGAGGCCCTCATCGATACCGATGCAAATGAAGCGCGCCAAATGGCCGCTTTGCCATCATGGCCCTTGTTCTCACCAATCACTCCGGACTGCAACTGGTACGGCCGGATGTCGCCCGCCCACCCGCGAGCAGCCACAAACAGCTGCTGGAAGGCCTCGCGGCCGGTCAACAGCTCAGTAGGCTTGGGTTTGGCTGCAGGTTGTGGGGCCTCTGAGGTGCATCCCCACAGCGCCACGAGCGCAAATAGCGTCAACGCCAGTTTTTTCATTCGCACCTCCAAGTACTAGCCTGAATAATTGTTTGCGACGGATATCATCCGGCAACATTCTACTAGACTGTTATGCACCCCAAATTTGTAAGGCTGCTAAAGACGATTTCCGACGCAATTGCGGGAATGGATCTCGACGACCTCTGCCGTCATCCCGAAGGCAAATGGAGCACAGCGGAAATTCTCGATCACCTGAATCTTACGTATCTTGGAACCATCAAGAACCTGGAACGGCGAATCACGGAGGGAAAGCCGTGCCCTGAAGGCGATCGCAATAAGAAACGTTGGGCACGGCTTGCCGTGACCCGCTTCGGCTATCTGCCGAACGGGCGGAAGTCGCCGGAGCGAGCGCTTCCCCGCGGAACCCCGGCGCAGCAAATCACTTCTGAAATCATGGGAAGTATCGTTCGTCTGGACGGCGTGATCGCGCAATGTGAGACGCGTTTCCCCGGAGGCGTGCCCATTGCCGAACATCCGGTATTGGGGCCGCTCACTGCCGAGGAGTGGCGCGGCTTCCATCTCACACACGGTTGTCACCACGCGAAACAAGTGCGCGCACTGAAAAAGAACCTACTGCTCCAGAACTGAGTTAGGCGCGCCCGAACGACGGCCTTCCTCCTGTATATTGCTCAAAGCAGCTTTGGCCTCATCCACTGCCTTTTGTTTGTCTGCGATCTGCTGCTTGTATTTCGCATCCACATCAGCCAGGCCATTGGGGTTTTGCACCCGCGCTGCTGTGTCGGAGTAAAATTCCGAAACCTTCAACTGATACTCCCTTTGCAGCACATCGAGTTCGCGCGATAGCAGGCTGATCTTGTCCTTTTGATCGTCGAGTTTGTTCTTGAAGGCTTCAATCGCCTTGTCACGGTCTTGCGCCGACTGTCCGGGTTTTAGTTGCACCTCTTGCTTCTTGTCAGAGGCCTCGACAGTCTTAGCGTCCGCTTTAGTCGTGTCTGCTGCCTTTCCGTCGGCGTTCGTGTCTTTCGTGTTTTGTTGATCGGTTTTGTCCCCTGAATCAGTGGCGGAAGGGGTTCCCACGACGCTCAAAGTAGCGCCTGCCGGCAGGTTCTCATTGTCATAAACCTTGGGTACTGCTTTGCCGGTCGGCGAGGGTTTTGTCTTCTTCACGGCGCGCGCATAGTCGCCGAGAGACTGGTTTTGCGATTGTGCAGCGGCCACGCTGGCCAAGGCGAATCCCAGAACGGTTGTCAGCAGGAAATAGAATGTTCGTTTCATGTTTGCTCCCATTTGTCGTCCGCAGCGTCCTTAAGGCCCGCCCGGCGATCGAATTTATTCAGGCCCCGGCGGCCGACGCTCTTGCTTTACCGCTTCCGGCCAGGAACCCTCCAACCAATCCTTCCAGTCGTTCAGCTTCTGAGGAAATATCCCTCGCAAAATTTGCCAGTGATCGTTGATCGTTCGCGGCGCTCATTTGTTGGGCGGATTCGCGGATAGCAGCCAGCGAGCTGCGAAGTTCCAGCGCCATCTCAGCCGATATTTCTCCGTGCAGCAGTTGTGCCCGCCGCGAATCCGCGGTCGAACTTTCGTCGGTGATCACCGATGCTACGCCGAGGGTCTCGCTTGAGGCAGCGCTCAAAGGAATAATCGTGATCCCGAGCGCCCGCTCCTCGCCATTGGCAATGTTGTAGCGGCCTTCGAACGGAGGTGGCATCTGTCCCTTTAACGCTCGCTTGAACAGATCGGCAATGCGTCCGGATTCGCCTGAATTGAGCACGTAATTCGCATCACGAAATAATTCATCAAGTCCCATTCCCAGCGGAGACGCAAAACCGAGAATCCGGCGCGCAGCCGTATTGGCTTGCTTGATCAACCCGTTGGGTGAGATGAATAAAACTCCGCATGGCAGGTTCGCGATGACGGCCGCAGTTATCTGTTCGGATGTTTTGGCGCGTCGCCGCTCGGACTGCTGCTCGCTTTGGAGTTCGAACTTCTGCTGCTTCAATTGCTGAATCACGGCCGAGTACGGGTATACCGTATTCTCCTGGCCCAGGTTGTCGGCGAGAACATCATCTCCGATTATTCGCCGCCGCAAGAATCGCAACCCAAAAATGCCGGCCACGAAAGCCGCGATCGCAATCAGGAACGCAGCCGCCATGCGCACCAAAATCGGATTGGTCAGCAGCTTCACATCAGTCTCCAATACCACCGCAGAAACTGCTGACCAAAAAAGAACGCCACCAGCCCCATGCTGCCCAGGAAAACCCCGAACGGCATCTGGTGACGCCGCAGCGCTACTTGCGCCGAAGCCCAAGCGTTCCTCCGGGCAGCTGCCCCGGTCTCACGAAACACTTGCTTCCGCCGCTGCGTACGCTTGATCCAAACCACGAACACCGTCCACAGTCCAAAAAACGAACCCGCAAGTGACGATGCCAGGATGGTTAAAATTGTGAGCCGTAACCCAAGGAACGAGCCGATCATGGCCATCAGCTTGACGTCGCCGAATCCCATGCCTTCTACGCCTCGCCAGCGTAGATAAATTGCCCCAGCTCCATAGAGAAATGACGCGCCGATCGCGGCTCCCAGCAGCGAGTCCGCAAAGGAGAACAAACGCCAGGAAACGTCTGAGCTGACGGGGAACTGAAACACTCCCGGCAAAATCATCGACGCCAAGTCGTTCACCGGAACAAAAAGGCTGAAAACCAGCCCCAGAACGAGGCCCGTCAACGTCATCTTGTCGGGAAGAAGATGGGTTTCGGCGTCTGTAAAGATCAATCCAATAAGCAGAAAGCCAAACGCTGCGCATTTCAACGTAGCCAGCGTTATGCCGAAATGCGCGTAACATGCAACGAACATCGACGCGGTAATCAGTTCAACCAGGGCATATCTTCCGGTGATCCTCGATTTGCATTTCCGGCATTTTCCTCCGAGCATGATCCAGCTCAGGACCGGAATATTGTCGTACGGACGAATATGGTTCCCGCAGTGAGGACATCCCGAACCCGGCGTCACCACGGACAGCCCGCGCGGCAACCGGTAGATGCACACGTTCAGAAAGCTGCCTAAAACCAGCCCGAACACGAAAAATATGGATTCGATAATCAGATCCAACCGATCCTCACTCTCTCTAAGAGAGAAAAATGCGATTCGGCCTGATTATAAGTTGTGAGGAATGGTTCAGCGGAGTACCAAAGTCATTGTCCTCAAGGACATCTGCGCAGGATCAAGAAAAGCCTCAGGCTGCCTGGGTGGCAGCCATGGCCGGCGATTCAGGCAAAAAAACCATAAAAACCGTGCCCGTGCTGCTGCCGGGAGTGGTGCGGCTGGCTACCCGGATCCAGCCTGTGTGCTTTTGCACGATGCCGTACGCGAGCCAGAGGCCCAACCCGGTGCCGTTCTCCTTCTTGGTCGTGTAGAACGGCTCGAAGATGTGCGGCAATGCTCCGGCAGAAATCCCAGAGCCGGTATCGGCAACAGTAACCCGGACTCCGGCACGCTGGTCGCCCGATTTCTCCTGCATGCGCACCACACGCAAACGCAGCCGCCCACCCTCTTTCATCGATTCCATGGCGTTCAGAATCAGATTCGAGAAGAGCTGTCGCAGCTCGCCCGGGAAGCCGAAAATTTCAATGTTGTCCTGCGATTGCCTGTCGATCTTGATTTTGCTTTGCTGCAGCTTCCGCAAATACAGTTGCACAACCTCATCCAGCAGTTTGCTCGCATCCAGGCGTTCGGGCGACGTGGCCTCGCGCACAAAACCAAGCGCTTGCTGCGCGATGGAATCGAGCCGGCCAATTTCCTGTTCGGCCAGCCGCAAGTATTCGTCTCTTCCCGCAGCATCGCGACGCGCCAGGTACACAAGATTAATGAGTGCCTCTAGCGGATTGCGGATCTCATGAGCGATCGCAGCCGTTAGCCTGCCCGCTGTCGCCAGGCGTTCATTTCGTCGCAGTGCTTCCTCGGTCCGTTTGCGCTGGCTGATGTCGCGTGCGATCTCCGAGGCGCCTACGAGTTCGCCTTTCTCATTGCGAATCGGAGAAATCGAAAGCAATATCTGCAAGCGCGCGCCATTCTTATGAATTTGTTCGGTCTCATAACTGCCCACGCGTTCTTCACGATTGAGCCGCTCAAGATTTTTTTCCAGTTCGCCGATACGCTCTGTAGGAACCAGTACCGACAGCGGACGGCCGATAATCTCCGTGGCGGAATATCCGTATAGCGTTTCCGCTCCGAGGTTCCAGCTGGTCACAAGGCCATCCCCGGTGAAGCTGATGATGGCGTCTTCCGACGATGTGACAATTGCCGCCAACTGTTGGCGCACCTCGTCTGCTTGGGTTTCCGCCCGCGAACGTTGCCGCGCCAAGCCCGCTACCAGAACAGAAATAAGAATAAAAAGTCCCAGCCGCTGCAGTTCACCCTGCGAAAGCGGTACGTCAATGCGTGGCCGAAACATCGCATAGTCAAGAACTATCGCCGAGCTGAATGTACAAACCACCGCTGGACCAAAACCGTAGAAGCGGGCAACGAACACGACGGCAAGAACAAAAATCACAAAAGGGTCTTGGTGCATCACCGGCGACAGCCACCAGATACACCACGACAGAGCAGTTGCGGCTATTGCTGAGGCATACCATGCCACCCGGTCCGACCAGCGGGGTTCGAATCTGTAAATCGAGATGTGTCTTTTGATCATCGAGCGATGACGATGTGGCAGAGAAATTCCGAAGAAGCGGCGGCAGGTGCAACTTACGCTTCCGAGAATGTAGCACGAATTTTAAAACCTGCTACACACATCTGGACAAAAAAATGCGCGGCTCGCACCGCGCATTTAAACGTCGCAAATTATTTCACTGCTGAGGAGCGGGGCTTTCGAGCTTCTGACCTTCGCGGGCCGGCTTGGTAGTGGGTACTATAGTAACCGGCGCCTGTAGAGCAAATGTCAGGATGCGCTCGGACGAAAGCTTGATGTCAGGCTTCTTGCTTGCTGCCTGGACTCCGCCGCCCGCTCCCGCGCCAGCTACCGATCCGATCGCTGCGCCTTTTCCGCCCCCGAAGATTCCTCCGAGAATCGCCCCCGCAATCGCGCCGCCACCGACCTTTTCCGCTGTGTTCTTGCCGCGCGAACCCGTCTGTTGTTTGAAGTGATCGGTTTGAACGTTGTACCAGCGATCACCAACTTTGATTCGGTCGAGCTGCAATTCCAAAAGTGCCTGCCCGGCGAATTTACCCGAGCTCTGGGCCGCGATGATATGTCCTTCGACGTCGTAGTGTGCCGGAATCACGACATCTCCATCGATGGCCACCGGCGAATCGAGGGTTGCGTGAAATGTGTCGCCGGTCTGCGCCGTTGCACTGCTAATGGCATCCACCAGGCGCACGGGGAGAGACGTTCCCGAAGGGATCGTGACCTTCTGCGGTTCAGGTGGAGGTGGTGGCGGCGCAGGCGTTGCGGCAGGAGCGGAGGCAGCCTGCGGGTCTGACGCAGGCATCGGCGCGGCCGACTGCGCCGGAGGCGCGGACTGATATGCAATCTGATCTCGAGACGCAGATTCGTGATGGTGCTTCTTGGTCGAAACAGGTTTGGATTTTGGCGGAGCCGGCTCGGTTGGTGCCGGTTGTGCCGGCGCAGCCGAAGCTTCCGATTCCGGTGAAGGCTTCACGTCAGTTGCTGCCGCCATCGTGCCCACCTGCAGATTGTTGATCACCGTCTTCACGCCCGGCTGAGAAGCGGCATACTTCGCGGCGGCTTCTCTTTGCGCATCATTATCCACCGTGCCCGACAACGTCACTGTGCCATTTGCAGCCTGTACAGTCAGTTGCTTATTCTGCAGCCCGGAATCCGAGCCAAGCCGGGCCTGAATTTCCGACGTTACCTGAGCATCATTGGGTGTCTTGGAGCACGCGACCGCCAATGCCAGGACAGCGGCGAGCGGAAGTATGCGGAAGAACAGAGTGCTTCTGGCTTTCATAACAAAGCTCCTCAAATTGTGAGCGGATTACTACCAGTTTAGATGCAGAACAGGTGTCTTTTTCAAGAAAAAAGGTTGTCTATTGAGCGACCCAGAACGATCAATGGATGAATTTGTAGTCCAGAATGGACGCCGCAAATTCATGGGTTTCCGCTTTCTCCTTTGATTCCTTCATGCGGATAACCCGGCCCTGGCAAAGCACTTTGCTATTTTTCTGCCCGGAAATTTCCTCAGGCATCTCGAATACCATTTCGATCAACGTATTCTCCGGAAAACGCTGGGCTATGGTCAACAGCACTCCCGACTGACTCAGATTCTGAATGACGCCCTCATTCCATGTGCCCAGGTTCTTAACCCGATAGCGCACCGGTGCGTCCAGTCTGATTCGGCGCGCCCGAGGTACCCACGTCGCCTTGCGAACGTGCTGCCTTCGTTTCGGAGAAGCTGAGCTTTCAGCGGTCTCCTGACTGACGCGCTCTGTCCGGCGCATCGTCGTCCAGTCATATTTGTACTCTGCGGCGCAAAGCAGGCAGACTTGATAGAACTGCCCGTCGGCAGCGCGACGTGGCCACGAAAACTCGTGCGAGCAACGGCCCAGGAGGAGAACGTCCAGCAACTTTTGCGGCATGGGAATAAGCTCTCGCCCGCAAACTTGTACGGGCGAATTCATGATGCACTGGAACTCCAAAGTGCGGTAGGTTACTTTCGTGTAGGACTTGCGCTGATCTTGACTTCTATGCCCGGACCCAGCCCGTTGACCGCATTTGTGCTCGCCGGAGGCAAAAGCACGCGCATGGGCTCTGACAAGGCCCTTAAGCGCCTGGGGGGACAGCCACTGATTATCCGTGCGCTGGCGCTGGCAAAAATGCTGACGGACGAGGTCAACATCGTTGGCGACCCTGAAAAGTTCGGGACATTTGGGAAGGCGGTACAAGACATATACGCCGCCCGCGGACCCCTTGGCGGAATTCATGCGGCCCTGCGTCATTCCACGACAGATCACAACCTGATTCTGGGTGTGGATCTTCCATTTGTAACGTCGAGCTTTCTTTCCTTTCTGGTACTTGCTGCGAAGTCCTCGAACGCGATGGTCACCTTGCCTTCGTCAGGCGGATATCTGCAAACCTTGTGCGCGATTTATCGAAAGGAATTCTTCAGGCCGGCTGAGTCCGCACTGGCTGCGGGCCGCAACAAGATAGACGCACTTTTTCCCGATATCAGCGTTCGTGTAATTGACGAACCCGAAATTTTGGCAGCAGGATTCAACATAGCTATGTTTCGGAACCTGAATACACCAGAAGACTGGCGGACGGCAGAGCGGGAATTCGAAACGCATCCGCAGCATTTATGATTGAACGGATTCATGAGTGACACATCAATAGCCGCTCCTGCAGTTTCAGCCGAAGTGACGGGCGATCAGTCTTCCCCATATATCGAGTTCAAGAACGTCTCAAAAGCGTTCGGGGAAAATCGCGTTTTGACGAACGTCAGCTTCCAGGTCAATACTGCAGAGACCGTTTGCATTCTGGGGCGAAGCGGTGTTGGCAAATCAGTTTCGTTGCAGCATATTCTGGGTTTTTTGAAGCCGGATTCTGGCCGCGTAATCGTTGCTCACGAAGACATCACTGATTATCCTGAGCAGGAGTTGGAGCGCATCCGCAAGAAGGTCACCATGGTATTCCAAAGCGGCGCGCTGTTCGATTCACTTACAGTTGGCGAGAATGTTGCATTCCCACTGCGCGAGCGCCGTGACCTGAGCGAAGAACAAATTCTGCAGATTGTCTCGGGTTTGCTGGAAATGGTTGGCGTGAAGCCCATGGCTGACTTGTTTCCGTCAGACCTTTCAACCGGGATGAAGCGTTCCGTGGCGATCGCGCGCGCGCTGGCGTCACAACCCGAGTGTGTGCTCTATGACGAACCCACGACCATGGTCGATCCGCTCATGGCGCAACTGCTGGGCGACCTGATGAAGCGGTTGAAAATTCAACTTCATCTCACCAGCGTCGTAGTCACTCACGACATGCGTCTGGCAAAAAAACTCGCCGACCGCGTGGTCTTCCTATATGAGAGCAAGGTTCTGTTCTTCGGCACTTATGCAGACATGGAGAAATGCGACGAACCCATCATTCAGGAATTTTTGCAATTGGATGAACTGGACATCGGAGCGTGAAACTGAATCAGATGTATCGAATCAGGAACGCCCCAGGTATTCTTCGATCCAGTGTTGCCAAGCTGGAAACCAACGCGTTTACATCAAGCAGATAGGTCATGGAAAATTGGTTAGGATTGCGCGCACCTGCTCACTGGTCAAGGTCGGTGCTTTCGGGCCAGCAGTCAGAACTGGGAGACCCGTGATTTCGTCCACAATGATCGTCGGTTTAGGGCCACGCGGTCGGCGTGGAGAAAGCACGACTTTTCCTGCATCAATCCGGGCATCGAGCGCGTCGCCTGGCCTGAGACCTAAACGACGGCGAATTGAACTGGGCAAAACTACCTGTCCTTTGGTCCGAAAGCTTGGTTTGCATGGATAAGAGTATCTCACCATGCGAAACTCCGTCATCTCAAAAGGACCGCATTAGTCGATTTCTTAAAATCCTGCCTGCACCAGTTTCTCCAACGTGATTGAACTCTCAGCTTTCTGTCCGCCGATTATCTTTTCGACATACTTCGCGATCACGTCTACTTCCAGGTTCACTGGATCACCAGGAACGAGTGATTTCAGGTTCGTTACCTCGGCAGTATGTGGAATGATCGCCACTCGTACTTCCGTTCCCTCGATTGCCGCGACCGTCAGGCTGATGCCTTCGACCGACAGCGACCCTTTCGCAACAACGTATTGCGTTAATTCAGAGGGAACATTAATAGTGAGCACGTAATCGTTCCCTTGGGGAGTCGGCACGAGCGACATAACTGTTCCGGTTCTATCTACGTGGCCTTGCACGATGTGGCCGTCGAAGCGCCCGTTCGCTCGCATCGGCAACTCAAGATTTACCAGCGCTCCCGGACGTAATCGCGAAAAGGAGGTGCGCGCCCAGGTTTCCTGCGCCAGGTCGGCGCTGAAGCTGCTGCTGGAGATATCCACTGCGGTTAAGCAGACGCCACTCACCGAAATGCTGTCGCCGATTTCCATCTCATGCAGGAGTTTCGAGCACGCAATTGTGAGCCGGCGTCTTTCACCTTCGATCTCGATCGTCGCCACTGTCCCGACTTCTTCAATGATTCCTGTAAACATTTTCTTTAGCTTTCAATCATCAGCGTTCAAAGGTCTTCGTGAAATCTCCTTGTGTTCCCGATCCGCGAAACCGTGAAACTTACCCTTAATCCAAGTACGGATCTCTCAGATATCCTTCCACAGCAAAATCTTCCCCGAACCGATGCAGCCGGAACCATTTCAAATGGGCCGCTTCGCTCATGCGGCGAAATCCCGGACCCGCCGCAAAGGGTACAGAGCCTGTGCCCGCCAGAATCCGAGGTGCATAATAAAAAAAGATTTTGTCCGCGACGCGTGAAGCCAGCGCCGTCCAGTTCACCAGCGCTCCGCCTTCGATCATAACGCTTGTAATTTCCCGTTCCGCCAACCGTTTGCAAATAGCTTCAAGGTCAGGTCGTCCGTCGATTCCAGCGGACACGACCTGCTCAACTTGAATTCCATGCTGCAGCAGTTGCTGTTTCTTTTTTTCTTCCGCGAAGGAGCAAAAGACGAGCACATCGTCTTTCGCGGTTTGGGCAACCCGCGAGTCCAGGGGCAGACGCAGATGCGAATCCATAATGACGCGCAGCAGCGGACGCCGTCGCGGCAGGCCTGTACGATCGGTGAGCAAGGGATTGTCCGCCGTGATTGTTCCTACTCCGACCAGGATCGCGTCATGCTGATGGCGTAACTGCTGCACGTGCTCACGTGCCTCGTTGCTGGTAATCCAACCGCCGGTTGGCCCTGCCGATGCTACCGCTGGGGTTCCCGCCAATTCTTCCGGAGGAGGAGCGATTTTGCCGTCAAGCGTCATCCCTGCCTTTAATGTCACCAACGGCAGGCGATAACGAATGAACTTGGCGAAAGCGTCGTTGATCGGCTGCGCTTCATCCTGCAGAAATCCCGACGCTACTTGCACTCCCGCTTGCCGCAGCCGCGCAAATCCCCGCCCGCTGACTTCGGGGTTGGGGTCCGGCATGCATGCAACCACCCGCCTGATTCCCGCCGCGATTACCACGTCGGCGCATGGTCCGGTACGTCCCTGATGGGAACAAGGTTCAAGGTTGATGTAGAGAGTGGCTCCGCGGGCCTTGCTGCCCGCGTTTTCAATAGCAATTACTTCGGCGTGCTTCACGCCGTCATAGGTGTGAAATCCTTCGCTCACTATCCTGCCGTCATCGTCCACCAGTAGCGCGCCAACATTCGGGTTAGGTGAGGTCAGCCCGAACCCTTTTTGCGCCAGTTGGAGGGCCCGCCGCAAATGCTGCTGATCTTTCTCGAGAGAAGTAGCCACTTAATGTATTTGGTTTAAGCGAAAAGAGAGTTCACGAATTCCTCAGGATCGAAGGGCAAAAGGTCTCCCGCCTTCTCTCCAACTCCGACGTAGCGCACCGGCAAACCCAGTTCGCGTGCGATTGCCACTACGACTCCGCCTTTGGCGGTTCCGTCCAGTTTTGTAAGCACTACTCCGGTAACCGCTGCCGAGTCGGTGAACAACTTAGCTTGTTGCAGACCGTTTTGGCCAGTCGTTGCATCAATCACCAGTAAAACTTCGTGCGGCGCTCCGGGAATGATCCGCTGTGCCGTGCGCCGCATTTTTTCCAGCTCCAGCATTAAATTCTGCTTTGTATGTAGGCGGCCCGCCGTATCCACGATCACGCAATCGGTATGCCGTGCATTGGCTGCCTGCAACGCGTCAAACAAAACCGCTGCTGGATCGCCGCCAGCTTTGGTGCGGATCACTTCGGTACCCGTGCGCTGCCCCCATACTTCAAGTTGCTCGATAGCCGCCGCACGAAAAGTATCAGCGGCGCACAGCAGCACGGTCTTGCCGTTACTTCGAATTGTTTGTGCCAGCTTCCCGATTGTCGTGGTCTTTCCAGTCCCATTGACTCCGACCACCAGCACCACTTCAGGAACACCTTCGGCGCGCTCTACCGGAGGCGTGTTCGCCGACTTTAAAATCACAAGCAGTTCCTGCTTCAAAAGCCGCTTCAATTCGTGCACGTCGCCGATCTGCCTTCGGTCCGCGCGTTCGCGCAACTTCTCCAGCACCTGCTGCGCCGTGGCCGACCCCAGGTCGGCTCCAATCAGGGTTCCTTCGAGATCATCGAGGGTATTGCGGTCAATTTCCTTGTTGAAGGAAACGACTTCATCAATACGCTCGCTCAGGTTTTCGCGGGTGCGTGAAACCGCCTGCTTCATGCGGTCAAACAGGCCGCTTTTCTTTTCGTTTTCAGTGCTGCCGAACAGAGTTTGGATCATGAGAAAAAGTCGAAGGACTTATTCATTATAGCGGCGCAGGCGCATGAAGATGAGAGAAGGGACTTAAACCCGCTCGGTCCCAATGCTGGACTCGATCGTTTGTTTATCACTGCCTATGCCGGCCGCCCCGGCCGCTGCTGCCATCGGCAGCATCACGCCTTGTGGGACCTTGATCTCGCCCCGCGCGTAAACGGTCTCGAGAGCAGTGACCGCCGCCGGGTCGAGCCTTTTCCCCGACAGTGAACGGATTACCCCAAGCGCTTCTTCACTGCTGCGGGCCTGCTGGTAAGGCCGGTTGGTAGTCAATGCGTCGAAAGTGTCGGCCACCGCAATTATTCGCGGCAGCAAAGGAATTTCGTCCGCTTTTAAACCGTGTGGATAGCCGCGTCCGTCGAGCGATTCGTGGTGTAATTCAATGCCGGGAATCATTTCTTTTAATTGGGCCACCGGCCGCAGAATGTTTGCGCCCTTGGTGGTGTGAGTCTTCATGACGTCGAATTCTTCGGCGGTAAGCGCGCCCGGTTTCTTCAGAATGCGATCTTCAATTCCGATTTTGCCCACATCGTGCAATTGCGCAGCGACGCGCACCGTCTCCTGGAATTCCTCGGACATCCCAAGCTCTTTGGCGATCAACATTGAATATCGCGTGACCCGATCGGAGTGACCGCGAGTGTAAGGGTCCTTCTCGTCAACTGCGCCGGCGAGCATCTGTATGGATCCCATGAACAATTCTCGATTTTCTGCGGCCGCCCGTTTCAGGTCTTCGACAAAGTGCTCGAGTTCCTGAGACATGAAGTTGAACGTGGAGGCGAGTTCTCCGATTTCCGTGCGGCTCTTCAAGTCCACCCGCTGAGAAAAATCGCCGCGAGCGATAGCATGGCTCGATTCGGTCAGGACTTCCAGCGGGTTGGTGATTCGCCGCGCCGCGATAACGCCGACCCCAATACTCAGGACAATAGAAAATATGGCCAGCCATCGTGCAGTGCGCTGCATTTGATAAACGCTGCTGTAGGCTTCGTCGCGCGGTTTGTGAACCACGACGGCCCAGTTTAAATTTGATACTGCGCTGTAGGTCCCGAGCATGACAACATTCTTCTTGCCGGTATCTACGTTGAATTCTCGGGTGGGCGCCAGCATTTGCGCCTTACGGCCCTGTTCAACGAAGTTCCGCACAATCTCCAGATTAGTCATGTCCTGTCCGGTTGCGTACTCCGGATTCGCTCCGGCCACCAGACGACCCTGACTGTCTACGACGTACGGTGTCAGTCCGCCGCGATCGATTTCTCGCAATCTTCGAATCAAATAGTCAAGGTCAACAACCGACGCGATCATGCCCAGAAAGCGTCCGCCATAAGTGACTGGCGTGCTCACCAGCATCACGGTTCGCGAGGCCCTTCCATTACCCACAACCAGCGGTTGACCGTTGTATGCGCGGGCATCATTGGCTGCGGCGTAGGCGGCTTCGAGTTCCTTCTGGAGAAATGCGTCCGGCTCAATACGTCCGGCAGAAATTCCTTTCGCGTCTGAGTTCAAAAGCGTCGCGTAGTCCAGATCACTGGAAGAAGAAACGAAATTCTCGAGTAGTGCCCGCAATTCCGGGGCCTGAACATGATCTCCGGTCAAGTCGCCACCGCTGGCAACCTGTAAGGCCGACGCCAGATTGGCCTGCATCAGCCGAAAGGATTGCTGGTGTTGCGAGATATCATCGGCGATCGACCGCGTGACCGTGTTCTGGAGAAGTCGCTCGTTGGTGATCAGGCGTTCACGGTTGATGGACTGCACCTGCGCCGAGTAAAAATACATCGGCACCACGCTGATCGCCACCAGCACGCCGAGTATCACGTACAGGATCGGAATACGCGTCGGCAAGAGTTTCCCGTACAAGGTGACGTTTTCTCCCCGGCTCCCGAGCGGAGTCAATCATTCATTTTATGTTGCGGAATGCGGGGAATAGGAGATATGCACGGCCCGCTCCGTTACTAAAGGTACTGGCCGCGTTCACTCAGCAGACTCAATAAGTTGCACGTCCCTGGCGAGAAAATCACTTTAGGTTACGAAACGCTTTGCGGGCCTGCACCGGCGTGAGCTTCGCTTTTGGAGCTGCGGGTCATCAATTCGTGAATGGCATGGCGTGGAGATTTGCCTTCATTCAGGATGGCGTGAATCTGCTGTGTGATAGGCATCTCAACCTTGTGTGCGCGCGCAAGTTGCACTGCGGCATCAGTAGTGAAGACTCCTTCCGCCACCATTCCGTGCATGCCCGCGACTATTTCAGGAAGCATGCGGCCACGCCCCAGTTCCACGCCAACGCTGCGATTGCGAGAAAGGGCTCCCGTACATGTAAGCACCAGATCGCCCAGGCCGGCGAGTCCGGACATGGTTTCGGCTCGGCCGCCGCAGGCGGACGCAAGCCGGGTGATTTCGGCGAGACCTCTGGTGATCAGCGCAGCCACTGAGTTGTGCCCCAGACCGAGACCGTCGCAAACTCCGGCGGCTATTGCGATAATGTTTTTCAGGGCGCCTCCCAGTTCCACTCCGACCACGTCTCCGTTCGAGTAAACCCGAAATGCCAAATCGCTGAAATCGCGCTGGACCGCCGTCATTAGCGCATCATCCTCTGAAGCGATTGTGATTGCAGTTGGGTCCCCGCGCGCCACTTCGGCAGCGAAGGTTGGCCCACTCAACGCTCCTACTTTGTACTGATTGGCGGTGATTTGGCCGATCACCTCGGTCATGCGAAGTAACGTCGCTTGTTCGAGCCCTTTGGCCGCGCTGATCAGAAACATCTCCGAGGTCAAATGGGGAGCCATCTGCTCCACAATGCGCCTGCAGTGCTGCGACGGAACCGCGCTGACTACAATTTTGGCGCCGCTCAGTGCTTCGGCGAAATCCCCGGTCACTGAAACAGAATCCGGAATCCGGTGTCCTGTCAAAAAGAGAGAATTCTCGCCGCGGTCTCCGATCGAATCTCGGACCTCACGCTCGTAGGCCCAGAGCCGCACCTGATGGCTCGATTTACGGCCTGCGACGATTGCCAGCGCCGTTCCCCACGCCCCGGCTCCGATGATGGCGATGCGGCTCATTTGTGTTTCAGGTGAAAGCGCGGCTCAGTACCGGCCAGCATCCGTCGGATGTTCGAGTGGTGCTTCGCGAGAATCAGCAGAACCGACGCAGAGATCCAAAGTAAAGGTGTTGTGGCGAGGCGATGACCCGCGATTTCTAACACCCCGGTTGTTTTTCGGCTTTCGCCGCTAAGCCACGAGAGTACGGGCAGCAGCCCCGTTGCCACAATCGATGCGAGAGCGACCCAACGAAAGAGAGCTGCGATCACCAGGAACACGCCGATTGCAATCAGAATTGCTCGTGGGGTTAGCAGGAGAAATGCTCCCAAGCCGGTGGCAACGCCTTTGCCCCCGCGAAAGCCGAGCCATGCAGGGAAAATATGACCGGCGATTGCAGAAAAGGCCGCTATAAACCCGAGTGTGCGACTATCAGGGAAAACTGCGAGCACCAACCCGACAGCAGCCATACCTTTGGCGGCGTCGAGGAGAAGAGTAACCATTCCCAGCACAGGAGAAGTGCGCGACACATTTGTGGCCCCTATGTTGCCACTTCCTGTCGCGCGCACATCCCCGCCACGGAAAATTCGAACCAGCAGATACCCGAATGGGATTGAACCCAGCAGATATCCAACGACGGCACTGGTCAAAATGGGATGTGCGTTCATGCTTCCTGCGTGGACAGCGCAAACCGCGCAATCTTTGTGTAACGCGAACCCTCGCTCGATAACTGGCTACGGTAGAGAAAGAACTCGCGGGCCGTCATCGTACCAAATTCCGGCGACGGAATTCCGGCGAGACGTTCTTGCACCGCCGCGAAACTCTGATTGGGCCTGTCGCCTCTCTGTCGTCCAGGCGCGCCTGAGCCGCCTCTGGCTCGCGCCACAGTGATATGCGGGCTGAAGGTGCGTTTTTCGTGCTCTATTCCAAGCGGTGCAAGCTTTTCATCGATTTGTTTTGCAATTTGCGCCAATCCCGCTCCTGCTTCAACCCCTATCCAGAAGACTCGCGAAGACTTTGCGTTTGGGAAAAAACCGCAGCCGCGAAACGAGATTTGCATGCTGGGTGCCGATAACTTTCCCAGTGCCCCTTCGATCGCGCCGACTTTCGATTCAGATTGCTCGCCGATGAATTTCAAAGTAATGTGCAGCGACTCTGGACTAACCCATCGTACATTCGAGGTCAGCAGCTTCAACTCGTCCGCAAAGCGCTGAATACGCTCGCGAATTGCCTCATCAATCTCCAGCGCAACAAAAAGCCGCATACATCAACCGAGGATAACAAACGCCGAGCGTCGGGCGACGCCACAGCTCCCATCTGAACCACTGTAATCTCAAACTTGTCATCCTGAGCGCAGCGAGGGACCTGTGCATCACTCGGACGGCTTTACACACCTCAGGATTGCGTACAATATTGAGTTCTCTCGCGTGACTTGCGCGCCGTTCTCGCTTCATTATTTTGCGCAAACGAAGCGCGGGAGAGCACGGCGTTTTGGCATGAGGCCTTCTGAACTCATTTACGACTGGAACCAGGCGCTACCGACGAATCTCGTTCCCACGCGACCTGTGCTGCTGAACGACGAAACTCTCCGCGATGGCCTGCAGTCGCCTTCCGTCCGTGATCCATCCATTGAACAGAAGATCGAAATCCTTCACCTGATGGAAGACCTGGGTATCAATTCGCTGAACCTCGGCTTGCCTGGCGCTGGGCCGCGCGCGGTCGAACACGTTGAAGCTCTGGCACGCGAAATCGCCGATAAGCGAATGAAGATCACCGCCAACTGCGCCGCTCGTACGCATGAGAACGACATCCGGCCCATCGCCGAGATCGTGCAGCGCACCGGATTGCCCATAGAAGCCGCGACCTTTATCGGCTCAAGCCCTCTTCGCCGTTTTACGGAAAACTGGACTGACGATTTTCTGCTCCAGACTTCAGAAAAGGCGGTGAAGTTTGCCATCTCGCTCGGTCTTCTGGTGATGTATGTCACTGAAGACACCACGCGCTGTGATCCAGAGATGGTCAAACGCCTTTACTCGACAGCCATCAACTGCGGAGCCCGCGCAATCGTTGTTTGCGATACCTCCGGCCACGCTACACCCATGGGTGCGTATGCGCTCACGAAGTTCGTGCTCGACGAAGTGGTAAAGCCTTCCGGCGAACAGATTCGCGTCGACTGGCACGGCCATTGCGATCGCGGTTTTGCCATCGCCAATTCGATGGCCGCCCTGGCCGCGGGCGCCGATTGCGTTCACGCTTGTGCGCTCGGGACTGGCGAGCGCGTCGGCAACACCCAGATGGACCAGATGCTGGTCAACCTGAAACTCATGGGCATTTCGCCCTGGGACAAACAAGATCTCACCAAATTAAAAAATTATTGTTCCGCCGTATCGCACGCGACCGGCGTTCCCATTCCGCCGAATTATCCTGTCGTCGGCGAAGATGCGTTTCGCACCGCTACCGGCGTTCACGCCGCCGCAGTCATCAAGGCTTACAAGAAAAACGACATCGAACTCGCCAATGCCGTCTATTCCGGTGTACCTTCGCATCTCTTCGGGCTCGAGCAGGTGATCGATATCGGCCCTATGAGCGGCAAATCAAATGTGCTCTTCTGGCTCGAACATCGCGGGCTGCCAACGTCTGAAGATGTGGTCGAGCGAATTTATATCCGTGCAAAGGCTTCCGACCACACCTTGAGCGAGGCCGAGATCAGGCAATGCTTGGTGTGACTGGTCGATCACGGCCCCAACTGCTGCCCCGCAAACTGGAAACTTGCACTCCCTACCGTCGCTGAGCCCACGATCGCCACGTCTCCCGAAATGCCGGCGCTCGAAATCACAAAACTCGCGAGCCCATTCACATCCGACACGATCGTCGCCTGTGGCGCCGCAAGGATTACCGGCATTGTCGGCTGGGATATTCCTCCTTCTCCCGTCCATATGATCGGTTCATTTTGCGGCATGCGGCCAACGTAGCTTTGAAACAGAACACTCGCACCGAGCACCGGATCCGGCGGCATCGCTGCATCGGTCACACGGACCACCACTGGCTGAAAGCGTTGCCCTGCCCGAACAACCTGCGGGCTTCCCGCCACATTTTGCATCTGCAACGACGAAACTGGTACGACAAACGCGTTGAATGTCTGGCATGGACTGTTGTTCGGCGCAGCGCATATGCTCGCCTGAATTCCTGTACTCGCGGAACTCACCTGCAGGTCCACACTCGCGAATCCGTTTGCGTCTGTCTGCGCCGATTTTGAAGTTAACGTGCCTGCTCCTTGCGAAATCTGATAATTCACCCCTGACCCAACTACCGGCATTCCATTCGAGAGCAATCGCGCGGTCAACGGCAGTACTATGCTCGCCCCCTGCGCAATCCATACCCGCGGTGTGAACAATGACAAATCCAGTTGTGACGCGGTTCCAAGTAACGTAGTTACCACTTGCTGAGGGTTCGGATATGTTGCCGGAGCAAGCTTTGCAGTGATCGTCATTACTCCCGCTGATAGCACGGTCATGAAGGTGGAGGCCCTCCCGCTCGCGTCACTCAGCACCGTGCAATTGGTTCCGCCGCCGCATGCTGAGAATGCCACGGCTGGCGACGCTACAAACTGAACGCTGGCTCCCGCGACTGCAGTCACCCCGTCCGCCGCGACAACGCGCACCACAAACGGCGATGGCGCCTGTCCGCCAATCGGCGTGGCAGGATTTGATCCGGAAATCAGTTTCAGTTGGTCGCTCGGCCCCGCGCCCACGGTTAGGACACCCGTCATGTCTGAACTGCCGCCCGTATTCACATCACTGAGCAGAAAGTCGTAAATGCCGTCGGCCAGCGGCGGCGTTTCGATCAGCAACTGTGTTGCCGAGGACGCGAGCACCGGCACCGACGAGCCTGCGGCTTGTACCTGGGTGTCCCGTTGCAACCCAAGCCCCCGGATGCTGAGCGGAGTGTTTCCAGCAACACTGGCGCGTGCCGGGAGCAGGCTGTCACCGTAGAGCACGCGCGCGTTATAGCGATAATCCGGGCGGCCGTCGCCACGGTAATCCCCAATGCCCAAACGGAATTTCGTGCTCTGCTGGATTTGCGCGTCCAGCCTGCTCTCCGCGAAATAAGAGGTGTCGAATGCCGACGCAGTATTCGCAGGCGCCGGCGACTGCCCCGGATTTGCCAGTGACCATATGCCGACCACCGGTAAAAGTTTGTTCTCCGATAGCTTCCCAGAATCATCGAGCGCGTTCACGATAACCGATAGTGTCCGGTTGGTCTGCGCAGTGAACTGAAAAAAATCAACCGCCCCATAGCTATTCAGAACTCCGGCCCAATTGCCATTCGGCGGCAGAGGTGCAGGTGATGCGTAACTGGTCGGCCCATACCATTCCGGGCTTTGCACCGCGCTGCCTTGCATCACGATGTCCTGTTGCACATCGCCGCCCAGAGTCACGGTTACCGTGATCGGTTGCAATGCCCCCGACGGATTTACCTGCGCGGTCAATCCATACGGACCAACGTTTTCCGACCATAAAGGATCGAGCGGCTCAATCGTGATCTGAAACCGGGCGCTGCTCCCATTCGGAATGGGCAGCCCCGCAAGATCAAAAAATCCCTCGAGGTTTGCATCGTCCGACCCGAAGCGGTCAAAGTTTTGGCCGGTGCTGTCAGTAAATCCGCTGATCACATTTCCAGCATTGCCGGCAAACAAAAATCCCGACACCGAACTTGCGACCAAATTGCGCGATGGCTGCCCTGTAACTGGGTCGATGAATCGTGCCACTACGTTCACGCCCTGCATCGGTTGTGCCGGCGAACCCGAACTGTCGCTGAAATACACGCTGCCATGAATACGCGCCGTTTGCCGCGCGAAAATCTGCTTTCCAGGGAAGCCGCCGACATTTTGTGCGGTCACCGGATACAGCCTGGACAGTGCCGCCTGATCATCCGTCTTGGGCTGCGATGGATTCACGGTGCCATTGTTCGAATAGCAAAGCGCAACCGGTATGCAGCCCGTGGGATCAATCTCATGCATCACCGGAAAGCCGACGTAATCATTTCCGCCAGGCACCGGATTGCGAGTGATTACATTCAGATTGGCTTGCGACCAGTCGAGTCCCAATACCCGGCCCATCGTACGGACCAGATGGTATTGCAGATCAGGAAGCTGCGCTGCGTTAACCGCGCAATTTCCATTCAAGACAATGACCGCATGCAGCAACTGTGCGCTGCTGGAAAAATTATCGATGCCGCCGAAGACGCCGTCATTCGCGCAAAAGCTGGCATTACTTGCACCCACGCCGAGTAGTGCGTCAGTGACAGATCCGTCCGCGTCATAAACGATTGCCACAGGGTTGGGGGTCGCAGAGGGCAGAATGTCCTGAGGCAAACTCAGGATCCCATTTACTTGGACAACGTTCACTCCGCTAACATCTTCAGCTAATTGTCCCGCGCGCACTGCCGCAACTGCCGCGGTGGGAATCGACGTCCACTGGTTGAATGCGGCTGCCACAAGTGCGTCGGCGCTCGACTGCGCCAAAATTCCGCTGAGGCTCCCCTGATCGGTAAAGTAGGTAATCGTTCCGTTTGCCCATGTCAGTGGTTCCCCCTTGACTGCGGGATCAAAAAAGCTGGCGCCGCCGACAAACTCAGGTCCCCCAGCCCATGCCGGCAACGCGACTGCCAGGCATAGGAATATGTGTGCCAGAAATTTGCGCATATCTACTCTCCCGCCGCGCGCCGAATAGTTGCGACGAACTTGCGCAAATTCACCGGTTTTGGTCGCGTGCCCGGACTGCTCACCAGCACCCGTCCGGCATTGTCGACCCGATACCTGCCCAGGGCACCGCCAACCGGACTGGTCAGTCCCAACTTGCTGTTTGGATAAAGAAACAGCAGCACGTGCTCACCCTCTCGATAGCGTTCGCCGGCGCTCCATAGGCCTTCCCACTCGCGCACTTTGACGAACTGCCCCTGGCGAACACCGCGAATCGCAGTCTCTACCCGAAAAGTGATCTGTGTAATGCCTGCTGATCCAGCGGCATTGAAATGCTCCACCTCGACTGCAGTGCCGGAGAAGATGAGTCCTGAATTACGCAACATCGGCTGTGAGGGGCCTATGCTCCGGGTGGGAGTTCCCAGTTGCGTTTCAGCGCACAGCGGAGCGGATATCGTTGCAGCCACTGCTAACAGCCATAACAATCGCATTTCCAGCCTCGATGCGAGGCCAGCACTCTGACGGGAGCGGCGCCAGTCTAATCTTCGAGTTCGGCTGCAGCCTGTGACGAGTGAACATCACTCGCGTGATGGCTGAACATCACGACTCTTTGAGGAAGATCTTCTGCGCGGAAAGATGTGCGCCGGTCAGCAGTAAGAGCCCGGAGAGAAATGCCCAGAACATCATGCTGACTGAAAGGGCGAAAGGGCCGTAAATTTCCTGAAAATTCAGCCGCGGCAGAGCCAGAATGTACGAGTATTTGAGTATTTCCGAAAGCAGCCCCATGATTACCGCAGTGGGGAGAACTGCCTTCGCCGGTACCTTGCCATTCGGTAACAGCCAATAGACGAGGAAGAAGATCGCCATGCTGGTGGCGGTCGCGAATACTTTAGCAGTTAAGAAGCCCAAAGCCCGCACCAGAAAGAAATCATGCCCGAATGCGAGTTCCCGCAACAGCACGGCGTTGCCTGCGCTCAGGGCGATCGAGATCAAGGCCAGAATTCCGCACGCGAACGCCAGCCCAAGAGAGATAACCTGATTTCCGAGATAGGACCGGTTCTCGGGAAACCGCCAGACTCGATTCAGCGCCACCTCCAGTGGCATGAAGATTCCGGTCGAGGTAATTAGCAGGATAAGGAATGACAGCACCTGAACCTGCTTGCGCGCCGTGGCCAGCGCACTAAGGTTGCGGATGACAAAGTCCTGTCCAGCCGGCAGGTAGTCACGCAGCAGTTCCACGATCACTCGGTACATCGCCGGCGAGTGAAACACTCGCAGCACCAGCGTCATCAGCAGCAGAACAAAGGGGAAAAAGGAGAGAATTGCATTCGCCGCAACCGAAAAAGCAAATGTGTGCACTTCGGTGTGTAACAGATATTTTGTGGTCGAAGCGATCAGACGGTAGTAATAACGCAATCGTGACCAATCCTTAGGCCGTGTTTTCTGGGTTGCAGAGGAGATACTGAGTAGCGTCACGATGGCTGAATATTATCAAAGACTTGCAGATCAATCTCGTTCCTGAAGTCGCTGCTCTAAAGCCAGCGGACATGCCCTCAGAGTTCGCCTGTTAAAGGACAGCAAATTTCTCTTGCCATCAGGGTAAGTTCCTCAATAATATGGCGAGCGCACTGTAACGTTTTAATACGGTGTGTTGTTTCTCCGATTTAGGTTGATGTGTTGTGCCACGTCGTCGAACTCGCAAAAAGTCGTGCGGCTTTGGACTCTCGGGAAATCGTTATCCGAGCGCTCCGGAGCCTTTCCTTTTTTAGGGAAGACCCGCGGTCAATACAAATGACCTGAGGCAACTACGCTCAAATTCTTCGAGGGGGCAGTTGAGGCGCAAGCCTCGCGGAGAATGGCGGCGAATTCTATTACCAGAGGCGAAAGGAGTACTTTGTGAGAGAGAAGGGTACAGTAAAGTGGTTTAACGGGGCCAAGGGATATGGGTTCATTCAACGCTCCACTGGCGAAGATGTTTTCGTTCACTTCTCCGCAATCCAGGAAAACGGCTATCGCACGCTGAACGAAGGCGAAACGGTTGAGTTCGACTTGCTCAAAGGGCCGAAAGGCTTTCAGGCAGCCAACGTCAGCCGCGGCTAAACCGCTCCGGACCACTTGCAGACCCTTCCAGCTTGCTGGAAGGGTTTTATCGTTTGTTCCACATCCCCGCGCTATTTCGTCCCGCTGACCGCTGCCACTCTCTCCGCCGGTTCGCTTGCAATCCTGGTGAGGTAAGGGAAGAACGGTGCAATTTCAAACGGCATCTTTTCCCGCGCCAGAGTCAGAGTAAGCGGTTGCGCTTTGACCATCTCTACGCTGTCGCTCCAGGGGTCAAGCTTTATTCGGCCTCCCAGCGGCAGAGCCGCAATCTGATCGATCCTCTGCTCATCCAACTGAGGAGCGGTGGATAACAATGCCTCCATTCGCGGATTAGGTCTTCCCGCAAAACCATCGCCCAAGTGCGGCCGAATCAGGTTCGGCAGCTCGGGCGCATGCACGGCCAGTGCCCGCAAAAATAGTGCAGCCGAAGGCAGGGCTTCTTTGTAGGGAGAGTTCTTCAGCAGATCGAGCGCCTTGACGTCGGCTGCGTCCTCATCCGCCTGTGGCCGTTTGAAATCCAGTTGTTGAAACAAGCGCTCATCCGGAAACAATATGCGGTCGTTGAACGCCAGTTCCGTATCGCAGCGATGACCCAGCACTATGTGGCTTAATTCGTGCGCCAGCACCATCGCCAGCGACGCTTCGTCGGGCAACACATCCAATAAACCCCGGCTAATGACAATGGTGTGGCCGACCGAGAATGACTCCAGCGGAGCCGTGATTAGTACCCGGCTGCGCACGTCGGATGCGAGCGTCAGATTGTTGCTGATCACGAGATTGCTGATTACAGTCTGCAGCACCGTGTCCACGTTGCCGCTCGGAGCCAGTAGCCCTGCTTTCTCCAGACGCTCGAGCGCGTTGTCTTCCGCCTGGTGTTCCCACATCCGTTCGGCCGCGACCGGCGCTGCGTCGCTTGACGTGCCGCTCTGATCTTTGGCCACTCTTCCGTCAACCATAATTCGGGTGAATTCCTGATTGCCTCTGTTCCCTGCGGCACTCAGGTCATAACCCCAAAGCCGCGTCTGCGCTTTCATGTGTACTCGTCCCCAGCCTCGATCGGAATCCGATTCCTCGCTGTAGACGTAGGCGGGTAACCATACTCCCGGCTGAAGATTGAGTCGCCAGCTATCAAAGTGCACGTACGGTGAATTCGCCGCATGCCCTGAGTACGTGCCATTGAAGCGCACGATTGTGTAGTCATGATCTTCAACCCAGATCCGCCCGGCGAACCTTCCCGGGGCTGCGTCGGTCCGGGGCTGTGCGTCAATCACTATGCACCGCACTTCGCCCAGAAACTCACGTCGCACAAAAATGAAGTTGTAGTCCTTCTTATAAAGCGCCGTATCCAGCACCAGCATGCGGGCGATGCCCGCGGGTTGCAGCGGTTGCGCGAACAAGCTGATCAGCTTGGCCTCACGTTTCCGGACGGGCTCCCGGTCAGCCACAAAAGCGATCCCTCCCGGGCCACTGGCAAGGTCGAGCCGCCGCAGAAAATATTGGTCCCGGATCGGTCTCGCGCTGTCTTCGGAATCGGCTTTCATGCTCTGTACATAGGTCTCAATCATTGGTCGCAGCGCGCTCAGCTGCGACACCAGTTGATGCTCGCGCTCGATCGTCCGGTCCACTACTTCGTCAAATGATCCTGGCGTCGCCGGAGCTGCGCTCGCCACATAGGGCCCGATTTCAGACGCCGGTACTATGCCCGAAAACTGTGTCGTGGAGGCTTGCTGCGCCGCCACGAAACTCCACGGCCACCACACTATCAATGCCCACATGATCCATTGAACGCGCATTCCTCTGGTCTCCTGTGCCAGTTTGTTCCTGGTTCGAAAATGACAGTGCAAGCCGCGTGCCGAGTGCGGATTAAGAGGTTCTCATGCAGAACAGCCGAGGAGTTGCCCCTGGGTGGTGTTGTCTAAGCGCGCCGGCGGTCGCAAATCCCCGGCAAGCAGTGGTAACGATCTCTACGCACCGAATAAGCCAGAAAAACGAACTGCCCCACTGCACCGGCACCGTTCCGCTTACCGGAATGCCGCCAATTGCTCCCGTCACCGTCAGCGATGTCACTCCCGTTGCGTAGTTGCTCCGCCTGGCAGCCGCCAAGTATTAAATTGGAAATAAGAACAGGAAGAAGGCGATACACGCCACGAAACATTTTTCCGACCACCCACCCCTGGGTCTGAATCTTACCAACCAGAGTAGACGGTTTATTTGCCCTGCAGAGCGGACAGGTTGCTCTACGGATGTGTCGGGCTGACCGGATCGTCGCCGTGGTCAAAAACCAGACCGAGCAGCAAGCCGCCGCCGACAGTCAGTGCACCCCAGGCCATCCTGTCCGAGGTCAGAATCGGGCCTTTCACAGCCGCCGGGGCTCCGTTGCCTTTCGTGATCAGGCCGCAACTGGGGGCATCTTCTCTTGATATTTGTTGGCCTTCTCTGACCGTCGCAGTATTGGCTCCGCAGGTTACGGTGATGGAATTCTTGCGGGCGATAATTCCTATCGTGCCGCTCGAACGCGTTACGTAGAACTGCGTCCACTCGCCCCTAGCCGGCGAGATCTTGAAGTCGCGGGCATACACGCTCATGCCTTTTCCCGTGGCCACGGAAATCGAACCCCGGTCAAGCGAAAACCCGTCGGCCTGAAAGCGCACAATAGAGTTTGAATCGACCACCGCGCTCGACCCAT
>DATJHT010000048.1:0-5502 GCA_035493765.1 Terriglobales bacterium | reverse complement strand
GGCGATCCGCTGGTCCCGCGCCAGCAGCGTTTTGGCAGGTACACCCGTTCGCTCATGAAAGGGCTTGGCGTGCCTGTCGAAAATCAGTTTGGCCTTCGCCCGGCAACTGTTCACGGAACAACTCGCACGGTGCCCCTTTCCACCGCGAAGGACCTGGACACGCGAGGTTGGCTGACCGATGTCAATACTTTCGTCTTTCATATGCACCTGCCGCATTACGCAGTAACCACCGACGATCCCAAAGCCATTCGTGTTCTGGCGCGACAACCGATTGACATGTCCAGACCGCATCCCTTCATCGAAGCCGGGAACCGTGAATTCAACATGTTTCTCTGGATGCCGCCAAACGCTAAGCGGGCTGGCGACATATTGCTGGCAGACTCGACGATTTTCACTACCTTATTCGGAGGAGACGAGAGCCTGGAGCGTTTTTGGAAGAACCTCGCGAACAAGTGACGGGACGTGGCTGTAACAAGACCGAGGGTTGGATCCTGGCGGCGATTGGCTTGTTGGTTATCGGGATGCGAGCACAAGCTCAGAATCGAGGGGTCTATCCGCTGGGAATGAGTGCTACCAACTCTGGAGTAACGCCTCAGCCCGGCTTTACTTACGTCAATCAGCTGATCTTCTACTCGCGGGACCACGTCAAAGACAATTCCGGTAATACATTGCCGGTTATCGGAGCGAACTACGTCCTTATGGATATGAATTCATTGGCGTGGGTGAGCAAGAAGAAACTTTTCGGTGGAGCGAGCTTCTCTGCGGTTGCGACCCTCCCATTTGCAAAGAATGACCTCACCTCAGATATCCAGGGGAAGATCAGTGGCGGTGCAGGATTTGCCGACTCATACTACCTGCCGTTCCTCCTGGGTTGGAACCGCGAGCGCGTCGCGATCCGCGCTATGTATGGCTTTCTCGCTCCCACTGGGCGTTTCGCCGCGGACGGAAGTGACAACGTCGGTTCAGGCTACTGGACACACACTCTCTCTTCAGGGCAGACGTTCTATCTGACGGGTAACAAACGCCTCGTTTTCTCTGCATTTCAGATGTACGAATTTCATACCATCCAGGAAGACACTGCCATCCATCCAGGGGAGACATTCGACCTCGACTACTCGCTGATGCGATCGACTTCTGTTCATGGGAATGTTCAGATGCAGATCGGCGTTGCGGGATACGAGCAACGGCAGACGACTGCCAAGACAGGACCGATGATTTCTCCGGCCGCGTCAGATGACCGTTACTCCATCAACTCGCTTGGGTTTGCTACCAATGCGGCCTTCCCAAAGCGAAAAGCGAGTTTGGGCCTCAAGTATTTCAAGGAGTTTTTGGATCGTTCTACCTTTCAGGGATACTCGTTTCAGTTTTCTGGTTCGTTCAGTTTCTAGGCGTAACTCGATTCCGACCAAGAGAGGTCATCATGAGCGCAGCTGTTCTTGAACTCGATCAGATCCAGAGCGGAGTGCTGCGTCCGCGGCCTACACCGTATGTGGCGACTTATATATTGCTTCGTATTGACGAGCGCACCGCGGGACGAGAACTGATGCGCCGCTTGAGCACGGCAGTAGCTTCGGCCGCTGACCTGGCAAGCCCGACACGCGACACCTGGGTAAGTGCGAGCCTCAGCTTTCAGGGTCTCAAGGCGCTCGGTGTTCCCCAAAGCTCGCTCGACAGCTTTCCCCCGCAGTTTCAACAGGGAATGGCGGCCCGCGCCAAAGTGCTGGGGGATCGCGGTGAAAGCAGTCCTGAGAACTGGGAAAAGCCGCTCGGATCGCCCGACGTCCACGTTGTCGTCACCGCACTTTCGCCCGACGCGGAACACCTTCAATCTGCGCTCGAACGTGCCCAAAAAGCATATCGGGAGTTGACTGGAATCGCAACAATCTGGCGGCAAGATTGCCATATTCTGCCAGATGAAAAGGAACCATTCGGCTTCAAAGACGGCATGAGTCATCCCGCGATCGAGGGTAGCGGCATTCCGGGATCCAATTCCCATGAAAGACCGTTCAAGGCGGGCGAATTCGTTTTGGGATACCCCGACGAGATCAGCGAGGCGCCACAAATCCCGCAACCGGAAACTTTGGGACGCAATGGAAGCTTTGTGGTTTTTCGCAAACTGCATCAGCGCGTCGCCGCCTTCCGTCAATACCTGAAAGCCAACGCTTCCGACGCTCAGGCCGAGGAATTCCTGGCGGCCAAGATGATGGGACGCTGGCGGAGTGGGGCTCCCCTTGCTTTGTGTCCTATGCACGATGATCCCGAGCTTGGAGTTGACTCGCGGCGCAACAACGACTTCCTGTTCAAGGCGGACGATGCGATAGGCTACAAGACTCCTTTAGGCTCGCACATCCGCCGCCTGAACCCGCGGGATGCTGATGTCGCCGGCCTGGTACGAATCCATCGAATGATACGTAGGGGAACTGCCTATGGCCCACCTCTCCCACCGGGTGTACTCGAAGATGATGGCGCGGACCGCGGGTTGATGTTTGCCTTCGTCGGCGCCCACATCGGCCGCCAATTCGAGTTCGTTCAATCTGAGTGGATGAACGACAGTGCTTTTTTCGGGGGAACATCGGGGGTGGTGGACCCCATATCCGGCGCGGGCGATGGTACAGGAGGCTTCGACGTGCCAAGGCGTCCGATTCGGATGCGCCTCCAAGGTTTGCCCCGGTTCGTGATCACACGCGGCGGAGAGTATTGCTTCATGCCTAGCCTCCCCGCCTTACGGTGGCTCGCGGAACTCAAAACCTAGGGACCACCAGACCAACCTCCAGCGAAATAGCCACCCGTGATCATGGGGGCCGTTCCTCAGTCAAGCGGCTGATTCTATGGTGCCCGGAGGGAGACTTGAACTCCCACAACCGTTTCCGGTCCGCGGATTTTAAGTCCGCTGCGTCTGCCGATTTCGCCATCCGGGCCCTTCACCACCATCGTATCCGAATCGGCTCTTCATTCAATTCTCGTGAATCAACGCTGTGTTGTACGCTGTGTCTGCCCGCCGCTAAGGAGCGGAGTTACGAGATGCCAAGAATTGCATCTGCCCCGCGCATATGCCGGCCGTGCCGTGCGGCTCTGAGTTGTCTCGTCTTCCTGCTCCTTGTAGCAGTTGGGCTTCCGGGGCAGGAGAGCGATACATCGCCGGTACTTTTCTCCACAGTGATGCAGCGCGTTTCGGCGCAGCCGGAGTTCCGCGAGCGCGTGCTTCAGGGCATTCATGATGTCCCGAAGGCCGGCGAGTTTCTTTCTCCCAATCTTGTCGAGCATCTACGAGTTCTCATTCTGGGCAAGGACTGGCAACGCGTGGATCATTTCCCTGCGCTGACTGTCGCTGCTCTCAACAAAAGCGTCGATGCGGCCAGCGCGATGGCAGGGAAGTCAGCTGCACCGCTCGACGCCGCGGATCTGTTGGACACAGCCGAGTATCCTCTTGGACATTCGGTGACGGTCGATCTCGATCATCCGGCTACAGCGCCCACCTACACCGACGATCCAACGACAGCGCCTCGAAATATCGGCTTCGATCTAGTCATGGGCGATGGACCCGACCCGGTGCTCGCTCCGATGCATGCCCAGAGCCGCCAGTTTGCGGCGGTATTGAATCGCCTCGCTATGAATGGACCGGGCCAGCCCGAGGCCGCGGTTGTCCTTGACGGAAAGCGCTTCGTCGATGGCGGCGCCCTCATTCAGGAGGTCAGGCAGAAGGGGCACAAGGTGACGATCACCGATGATGTCTATTTTGCGAACTTCGGTCATCTCCGCGACCGCGGTCGCGAGGTCATCATGCCGTTCTGGATTGACACGCAGATTGCTGTTCCCGCGAGCCAGCGCTCCTTGCTGCTGCCAGTCAGCCACTCCGAACAGGAGCTGCACATACGAGGGCCGAAGTGGAATGCAGATCTTGCTTTTTACTTCGGCATCGATGGCAAGGCAGAGTTTCGCACCAATGATTCGCTCAATCAGAGCTGGGTGATGCACCGCATCCTTTTCGTGTACGACGACTCAAACCAGCAGCTCCACGCGATGAGGCTGCTGAGCGCGGCTGTACGCGTCTATTACGGTGCGCGCCGCGCTCATCCGGACTTACCATTCGGCGGCTACTACCGGCTGGGAGTCTGCCAGGACGTGAGCGCCGCGGTGGAATCGGATCTTCGCGGCAAAACGCATCTCTTTCCTATAACCCACGATCCCGCATACTTTCCGCAGACCGGATCAACCGATCCACGCGACCGCGAGTTTCTGGCTACTTTCAATGCATTGCCTTCCGATCGCGGCTCCGGACTGCCCCCTATCGATCGCGTGCTCGGCGCATTGCCGACGGTGCACTATAGCGACATGGTGATTCCCGACCTTGCCGGTGATCTGGAACGCGTCGCAGTGGCCGATCGCCTCGGGCTGGTGCAGCGCACCCATCCATTCCTCACGTTCCTTATCGCCGTCATTCTTGTGCTCTTGCTCCTGGTCTTTGTGGCTTGGCGTCTGTTTCGGCGCCACCACCAAAAAATCGCACCGGCTATTTAGATGGTGGAGGCGGAGTCGATTGCGGAGGCGGCTCTGGCTGTGGAGGTGCTGCCGGCGGAGGTGGTGGCGGCGGCTCCGTGTCGCCGGCCGCAAGGAGTTCGATATCAAAGATCAAATCGCTCTTTGGCGGGATCACAGGTGGCCGGCCGCGCTCGCCATACGCGAGCGGATAGGGAATGAAAAGCCGACGCTTTCCGCCTACATGCATCCCGGCGAAGCCGTAGTCCCAGCCGGGAATGACTCGATGGACACCCTGTTGAAAGGTAATCGGCTCGTTGCGATCGACCGACGAGTCGAACTTCGATCCGTCTGAAGCCAGCCATCCCGTGTAATGGACGGTGTAGAACTGATTGGGCTGAGCCTCTGTTCCATCACCGGCTTTGATATCGATATAGCGAAGAGCAAATGCCGATTCCAGCCCCCCACTCGCCGGAGGAATACCGGGCGGCAATTGGGGCGCCGGATTTTCTGCCGCACACGGAGCTGCTGGTCGACGGTGCGTCGCTGTGGTGCTCGTATGGTGTGGTGTTTGCTGCGCCGAGATGGTAACCGCGCAGAGTGCAAAAAGAGGCAAAGTAAGGCTGGTGATCTTCATTTCAGTCTCCGCATTTGATGCTTCCGAAGTCGTAGATCAGAGTGATGTTACCTGTTTCGTTCTGGGAAACTTCAGCTTTAGTGGTATGCCCAAAGGCACGTATTCCCATTGATACTCGGACTCACGTCAGTTAATAAGGAGCGCGCGATGGAGAACGGATCCGGTATCTTCCAACAGGCACGGCAGTTGGTTCAAGAAGCAGATCGTAAGCTTGAGGAACTGGAACACCGCTTCAACGAAGCGTTTGAGTTCTCGCGCGAAGAACGCGATGAGCTGGCGCCGCGTGCCTCTGACGAGTATGCCAACTGGACTATTGAACTGGCGCCGAAGAGCCTCCGCGCGATTTTTCTGCTGACGCCGAAGACGGGACGCGAATGGTCGCTAGAAGT
>DATJHT010000047.1:0-8595 GCA_035493765.1 Terriglobales bacterium | reverse complement strand
GTTCGCCATGTCGGACGCCTGGTTCTCGCCGCTCATGAGCAACACTCCGTCCAGCCGTCTTTATGCGATGGCGGCAACGTCGCACGGAGTAGTGAATAAGCCGTTGACGCAGGTCAAAATCAACACCATATTCGATGAACTTGAGCAGAAGGGCATTAGCTGGAAGAACTATGTCCCGGATTACCCCAATGGCAGCTCGCTGAAGCCTTTTCCAATTTTTGCGAAATTCACCGGTACGAAGATCGTACCCATGTCGCAGTACTTCACCGATGCGAAGAACGGGACATTGCCGCAGGTGGCGTTTATCGATCGGGATTCGAAAGCGGGACTGGATGAACATCCAGGGCCGGGAATCAGCGTCCAAAAGGGCGCTGCGTATGTAAAAACGGTTATCGACGCGTTGTTGGCGAGCAGCAACTGGGATGACTCGGTGTTTTTCTTTACCTATGACGAAGGTGGCGGGTTCTACGATCATGTTCCGCCGGTTGCAACGGTGTCACCCGACGGAATCCCGCCGGTGCTTGGAACAAATGACACATGCACGGCGACGCCCGGCCCCATGTGCGATTTTGTTTA
Organism: Terriglobales bacterium; assembly: GCA_035493765.1. Lineage (GTDB taxonomy): Bacteria > Acidobacteriota > Terriglobia > Terriglobales > Acidobacteriaceae > Gp1-AA145. The sequence continues at coordinate 8,019 of DATJHT010000047.1, read as the reverse complement.
CACTGGTTTTCGGCTGCCAAACTTTGTGGTGTCTCCGTTCTCAAAAGCACATTATGTGGACCACACGAACATGGACACGACGGCCATCCTTACATTCATCGAAAAGCGGTTTGGGGTTCAACCCTTGACAGAGCGAGATAAGAACGAGCCGGACATCAGCTACTTTTTCGATTTCGCCGGGAAGCCGAACTTGACTCCGCCGACGCCGCCCACCCAGCCCACGAACGGGCCGTGCTACACGAACGCCCTACCGTAGCAGGTGCGCGTGTGACTTCGCTCACCCTTACCAGATAGTCACCCGGTCAGCTGGCGCAAGATAAAGCCGTTCTCCGCTCTGAACATCGAAGGCGCTATACCAGGCATCGATATTGCGCACCATGTCGGTGCGGTACTCTGAGGGTGAGTGGGGGTCGGTCGCGACTTGTTGACGGAGCGCAGCTTCCCGAGACTTGCCTCTCCGGCTCTGGCCGTAGCCTAGAAAGAACTGCTGGTCGGAGGAAAACCCGTCCTGATCTGGGGCTGACTTTCCTGCCAGGGTAGCGCGATACGCATCATAGGCCGCGGCCAGTCCGCCCAGGTCGGCGATATTTTCCGCGAGCGTCTGCTTTCCGTTCAGTGATAAATCGGGGAAAGGATGATAGGAATCGTATTGCGCAACAAGCTTCTCAGTAGAAGCATTGAAGTGTTCGAGGTCGGAGGGCGTCCACCAATTGCGTAGCGCCCCTTTGGCGTCAAAAGCGCTGCCCTCGGAGTCGAAGGTATGGCTTATTTCGTGTCCAATAATCGAACCAATCGCGCCGTAATTGAATGCGTCCGGAGCCTTGGGATCGAAGAATGGCGCCTCCAAAATTGCTGCCGGGAAATTCAACGCATTCTGCAACGGCAGATTTACCGCATTGACGGTTTGCGGGGTCATGGACCATTCACGACGATCAACCCGCTTGCCTAAGCGCGCAGTTGCTCGCTTGTATTCAAATTCGTTTCTTCGCCACAGATTTCCGAAAATATCATCGGGCGTAATTTCAAGACCGGCGTAATCCTCCCAGGTGTCGGGATAGCCGATTCCGACATAGAGAGCGTCGAGCTTGGCTATAGCTTCGCCCTTGGTCGCAGGATTCATCCAGGTCAATGCCTCGATGCGCTTACGAAAAGCCGCGATGATATTCGTAACCATAGCCTGAACTTTGGCTTTCGCCTCGGGCGGAAAATAGTGTTGGGCATAGGATTTACCGACCTCATCGCCCAGAATGAAATCAACCATATTCACTGCACGTTGCCAACGCGGTGTCTGCTGCGGGGTGCCCAATAGCACCTTGCCAAAAAAAGCAAAGTGCTCATCGGCAAAAGATTTCGGCAGCACGGCCGCATATTGCTCGATGAGGTGGTAGGCGAGGAGGTCTTTCCAGCTATCGAGCGGCGCAGACGCTATCAATGCCGATTCGCCGATTACTGCGCTTGGCTGCCATACGATGAAGTTAGCCTGCTTATTCAGACCCGCGGAGCGGAAAAATACTTTCCAATCGAGCCCTGGAGCCTTCACCGCAAAATCCGCTTTTTTCCAGGGGTTGTTCGCCTTGTGAACATCCTGATCTTCCGACAAGCTCCAGTGCTTTTCCGCTATCGCATGTTCCAGTTCCACGACACGTGCGGCACGGGCGTCGGGATCCGAAAATCCCGCCAGTTTAAACATAGCTGCCACATGGGGCTGGTATTGCGTGCGCAATGCCTTCATGTGCTCACTATTGCTCAGGTAGTATTCGCGGTCGGGCAATTCGATTCCGCCCTGCAACAGGTAAGCGGTGTAATGGTCCGAGTCGCTGAAATCCGGCGCGCTCCATACTCCAAACACATTTGGGGTGTGGAAATTTGTGTTGTTGAGAGGATCGACGTCGGCGCGCAGATTCTCTCCAAAAAACGTTGCCAGGTCGGTTCGATTACGGATGGCGCTGACCTGGTCGAGATGCGGCTTCAAGGGCGCCATACCTTTGGTCTCGATTCCTGCTTCGTTCATGTAGGAGTCATACAGGTCGGCAACCTTGCGATTGCCGCTTCCAGCAGCCGGATTTGACTTGGCGATATCCTCAATCAATCCCGACGTGCGCTTGACTGCCATATTGTTCAGGAGCGAGAAGACAGTGACGCTGCCACGGTCCGCCGGAATCTCGGTGCGCTTGAGCCACCCGCCGTTGGAATACTCAAAAAAATTGTCCCCCGGCTTGACCGAACGGTCTATATCGCCGGCGATGACGCCGTGTTCGGACCCTGCGTCTTGCTGAGTCTGGGCGAAGCCGGGTGTCAGGACCGCGAGCAGAATAGAAGCACATGCCAATCTCGCAAACCAATCTTTCATGAAAAAACCTCCAGCGAATTCATGGTCATGCTGCAAAATACGAAGCATCCAAAAGAAAACTATGACGAAGCCGGCGATGACCTGATTCCAGGTGAAGCTTGCACGGGCAGTTCAAGCAGGTCTTTTGCCAGGCTATCGGTGTTGTGCCGAGCCACGCCATCTTCACAGAGATAATCTCCCAATACCGGACACACTCCCGTAGCTTCGATGGCGTCCAGGTCCCCTATAATCTGCGATGCGCCTTCGAGGGCGTACTTTGCCTTGAGATCGTCAGACAGCGGGGTGCGGTTGATGAGCGCAAAGTCGAAAATCTGGCATCCGGCATGATCGTTCAAAGCGCGAATATGATCGGCAGCGGTACGGCCCAAGCTTTCATTTGCCTGCGTCATCAAATTGCAGATATAGGCCTTGGTCGCCGACGATTGCCGAATTGCGGCTGACATTCCGCGCACCAGCAGATTCGGAATCAAACTGGTGAAAAGAGAGCCGGGGCCGATGGTAATCAGGTCGGCGCGAGCAATGGCCTCCAGGGTTTGCGGAAGCGGAGCCGGATCGGGTGGAACCAGGACAAGTTCTTCTATCCGGCCCTTGCTCGCGGTGATTCGAGTTTCGCCGCGGACACGGGTGCCATCCTGCATCAGCGCTTCGAGTTCAATGTTCGCTGTAGTCGAGGGAAAAATATGGCCGCGAGTCGCGAGAATTTCGGATGAAAGGCGAACCGCTTCGCCGAAATCTCCGGTCAGGGAAGTGAGGGCGGCGAGGAACAAATTTCCGAAGCTATGGCCGCCGAGGTCTCCACCTTTTTCGAAGCGGTGCTGGAAAAGTTTTGAAAGCAGGGCTTCATCTTCCGAAAGAGCCACAATGCAGTTGCGCACGTCACCTGGCGGAAGCATGTTGAGGTCCTTGCGGAGCCGACCGCTGGAGCCGCCGTCATCACTCACGGTTACTACGGCGCTGAGTTCGGAGATGCGAGGAGAATCCGCGGCGAATGAGTGGCCATCGACGTATTTCTTTAAGCCTTTTAGAAGAGTGGATAGTCCGGTGCCGCCCCCGATGGCCACCACGCGCAAATTGCGCGCGCCGGCTATATGCGGGCGTGAAGCGACGTGAGGCATGTGCAGTTAGCCGAGTTCCCCGACCTCTTCTTCTGGAGGAAGCGGAATTTCGCCACCCGGGTCGGGATAGAGCAACTCGGTAAAACGCGGGTCTTCAGAGAGATTCTGGAAATCCGAATCGTTGCGCGCCTGAAAGCGCAGGGCAGCATTCAGGCTGATGGCGCGGGCTAAATTCTTGAGCGAATCTTCGGCGTGCCCGGTCAGGCAGTCCAGAGCGGCAAGGCCATAGGCAACATAGTCGGCCTTGGGGACCTGCTTCGAAAGCTTGTCAAGGTGCTCGCGCGCGCCCACATAATCGCCGGTATTGATCAAGGACACCACAAAATCATAGTGCTCCTCGGTGGTCTTGAATTGCGCAGCTCCGCGCTCAAGTTGCTGGCTGCAAGCGCTCAGGTGAACGCCGGCGCGGTCGGCGAGTTCACGGTTATTGCCGGAAACGACCTTTTGCAGATGGGTCTTGGCCTTGTCGTATTTGTGTTCCTGCATGGCGCGCAACCCGGACTCGTAGTCCTTCAGCAACTGCGTCAGCTGAGGATCGGCTACCAATGTGTGTTTGGCTGTAGGTTTCTGGGCCATTTGAAGAATTTTTCCTGATTGACTCATTGAATCATTGCATCACTGGACATTGAACGCATGCAACTCCCTGGTGATTCAACCACTCAATGATTCAATGCTCAATTGATTGTGGCCGCTGACTGCAAGTCGATCTGCCGCCACTCTCCGGCGACGATCCCTTTGCGAACCTGGGCCGCGGTCTTGTGTTGCTTGGTCATCTGATACGAGTAATAAAGTTCCTTCAGGCACGTGGAGCACTGGGCCCCGTGTGTGCCCTCAAAACAGCTGCGCAGACTTTTATGTCCCATGCGGTCGCAGTAGCAGTAGCACGGTTGCTGATAAAGCACATTCTGCACCTTGGGCGCGAGTTCATAGGCGTGCGACTGATAGGGATACTGATCATTGTCTCCCCATAGTTGCTCTTTGCCCAGGATCGGCGGCAAGGTTGCGCTATTGGCCGGCGGAGCCTGATGGAAAGCCGGAACCCGCGTCTCTTCCTGCTGGGAACTAGCCCATGGCGCGGCCACCGCGAATGTAAGCAAAAGCGAAAATGCGAGCAATAAACAGCGCCTCAGCATGCCCTTCCTCAGGCGGTATTGTAACGCGAATTGAAGGACGGCGCACGGAAGCCACCATTGACTATCGTGATTTCATAGTTCTACAGAAGGCTCTTAATTCGCAGAGGACACGAGGAACGAAAGCAAGAAATATGCGATCATTGCTGCCCTATGAGCGGATTGCATTTTTACCGTCACTGTTTTTTCGTTTTGGGGATTGCTCTGGTAGCATCGTCCGCATTGTCATCACAGGATCCAGCGCCGCAGCCTGCTTCCGGGCAAATCACTCTCAATCTCTGGCCGCATGGTGCGCCTGGTACGAAGCCAACCGCGGAAGCGGAGGCCGACATCAGCAAGCCCGGCGATTACCTGGTGGCCGGCAAACCAATCATCCGGCTCGGTAATGTTTCCAAGCCGACCATAACTCTGTACCCAGCAAAGAGCGATCCATCGGGAGCGGCGGTGGTGGTTTTTCCGGGCGGCGGATATAACATTCTGGCCTTCGACCTTGAGGGAACCGAAGTTTGCGAGTGGCTGAACTCGATCAACGTCACGTGCGTGCTGCTGAAGTACCGGGTTCCTGATAGTGGGCCATATCCAAAATCAGCGGCTGCATTGCAGGATGCGCAACGCGCGATTGGCATGGTGCGGACGCATGCGGCGGACTGGAGCATTGATCCGCATCGTATCGGGGTACTCGGATTTTCCGCGGGCGGACATCTTTCTGCCGCGCTAAGCACACACTTTGAGCAGCGGGTTTACGACCCTGTTGATTCCGCCGACCAACAGAGCTGCCGTCCAGATTTTGCGGTGCTTGTCTATCCGGCGTATCTTTCGGCTGCAGAAGGAAGCCTCGCGATTGCTCCCGAAATTCGTGTCACACAGGAGACGCCGTCCGCGTTTGTGGTGCAGGCTGAAGATGACCACTCCTACATCGACAGCTCGCTCGCTTACTTTGCCGCATTGAAAAAGGCCAAAGTTCCAGCTGAGCTGCACATCTATGCGGAAGGTGGCCACGGCTATGGACTACGCCGGACCGACCAACCGGTGACACGCTGGCCGGAGCTGGTCGAGAGCTGGTTGCAGACCATTGGCATGACCAAAGCCAGCCGGTAGTTGGCGGCTTTTAGTGTTTCAAGTTGCGATTGTTTCTTTGGGAGTTTGCGGACTCGGCGATTAAAAGCTCTTGTGTTGATCCAAAAACAAGATCTTAAAACGCAAAGATCGCAAAGCACGCAAAGGCGAATAAGACGGAAGAAGGAGATTGACATGAAATTTCTTTATTTGGTTCTGGCCATTGTGCTGACGTTACCCGTTTTCGCCGTAGATCAGAAACCTGCGCCGACGCTGAAGAGCATTCTGCTCGAGCAACTGCGCTCGACGCACAACAAAGCGGAATGGTTCGTCCCGGCGAATACCGCTGTTGAGGGGCTTACCGCGGAGCAGGCCAGTTGGACCGACGGCAAGGGCAATCACTCCGTCGGCCAGCTCGCCAATCACCTGGTCTTCTGGAACCGTCGCGAACTGGCAAAGTTCAAGGGCGAGCCGCAAGCGAAGTTTAGTGGCAACAACGACGAGACCTTCAACAACTTCGACACCAAAAAGTGGAGCGACACCGTGAAGCAGTTGGACGAAGTGCTAACAGATCTAGAAAAAATTGTGGAGTCCGCGGATGAATCCAAGCTGCAAGAGTGGTCGTCCGACATTGCTCATATCGGCGCTCACAATGCCTACCACATCGGCCAGATTGTCTTCGTGCGCAAGGAGCAGGGCAGTTGGAATCCGGAAAAAGGGGTGAAGTGAAGAGAAAGCGCCTTCTTGTTCATTCCCCGTTTCCCCAGTATCGTTGATGGATGTTCCGTCCGCCGCGTCCCGGCATAATTCGGGTTTTCGCTTTTCTGCTGCTGTCTTTGTCGCTCGCGTACGTTGGGCTGGGGCAGGCACAATCAGCGCCGCCATCATCAGCTCCGGCGGCGACCCAGCAAAAGCCTGATCAGGGGTCCAGCGTCCGCCCCGATTCCAAAAACGACAACAATAAAGCCAAACCATCAGCCGGCGGCAATGACGCGGACTCTGGTCAGGACAAGTCATCCAATCAAGACAATTCGTCCGATCAAGAAAAGCCGGATGATGACAAATCTGCCAAGCCTGATTCCAAAACAACGGAAACCAAGATCACTCCGCAGCAGGCTGAACAACTCTTTCACGAAGTGGATACCATTCTGGATTTCGCCAGTAAAGATACCGACCTGCCGATCAAGCATGGCGTCAAGCGGCGACTGATCAATCGCGACGAAGTAGTCAGCTATTTGAAAAAGAATATGGCCGAGGACAAAGACGTGCAACGCCTCCGCCGCACCGAGCTGGTGTTGAAAAAATTCGGTTTGCTGCCTAAAGATTTTAATCTGCAGAGTTTTCTAGTTGATCTGCTGGAAGAGCAAGTTGCCGGATACTACGACGCGAAAACGAAGACGGTAAATTTGCTCGACTGGGTTTCGCCCGAACTGCAACGCCCGGTGCTGGCGCATGAACTGACCCATGCGCTACAAGATCAGAACTTCGGGTTGGACAAATGGTTGAAGAAGGGCTCGGACGATCTCGACAGCAAGCGCAATCTGACACCCGACGACATTACCAAAGATGAAAACAGTGAAGCGCGGCAGGCGGTGGTTGAAGGCCAGGCCATGGTGACTCTGCTCGACTACATGCTTGCGCCGATGCATCGCAACGTGTCTGACTCCCCCGAAATAGTGGATATGCTGAACGAAGATATGCAGACGGGCACGCCTGATTCAGTTCAGTTCAAGAATGCGCCAATCTTCCTGAAAGAATCGCTTACGTTCCCTTACCGTTACGGCGTGGAGTTCGAGGCCGAGGTGCTTCGCGCGCAGGGCAAGCAGAAGGCTTTCACCGGACCGTTTCAGAATCCGCCACGCACCAGCCGTGAAATCATGGAGCCGAAGACATATTTGGCCGGAGAGCACATTCCGCCGCTACCGCTGCCAGACTTCAAGAAGATTTTTAAGGATTACGAGCGCTTCGACATCGGGGCCATCGGCGAATTCGACGTGGATATTCTCGCCGAGCAGTACGCCGGGAAGGAAGTTGCGCACCACATTTATCCGAACTGGCGCGGCGGATACTATTACTCGGTGCATGCGAAGGGTGATCCGCAGGGGATGCTGGGACTGGTCTTCGTTTCCCGATGGGCGAGCGCGAAGGCCGCGGAAGAATTCGCTGGTGTGTACGCGCATGGCATGGCCGAGCGGTACAAAAATCTGGAAGCGGCGCCGGGCAACAATCTTCCTGCGAACTTGAAAGACTTGCGCACCCTCGGAGGCGACCACACCTGGAAAACGCCAGAAGGCGACATAGTCATTGCCGTGAAGGGTGACACAGTATTGGTCACCGAAAGCCTAAACTCTGGAATCACTGAGCAGTT
>DATJHT010000046.1:0-15291 GCA_035493765.1 Terriglobales bacterium | reverse complement strand
GAGCAGACGCTGTATATCGCGGACTCCGGCAAGAAAACGTGGATGCGGTATCCGGTAAAGGCAGATGGAACGGTTGGGGAAGGGACAGTGTTGCTTGATGCTTCGGGCGAAAAAGAACCCGGCGGCCCCGACGGAATACGCGTGGACAAAAAGGGCAACATCTACGGCGCTGGCCCGGGTGGTGTGTGGATCATCTCGCCCGCAGGAAAACACCTGGGGACAATTCGGGTTCCGGAAGTGGTCAGCAATGTCGCGTGGGGCGACAAAGATGGCAAGACGCTTTATATAACGGCCAGCACCAGCATTTACCGCATCAGGCTGTCGGCATCCGGAGTTAGGAACTGAAACGCAGCAGGTAAAAAGGGGAACTCTCTGCAAAGCGACGTCCAGGAAGTAGCCGGCTCAGACATTGTTAATGGCTATCACAGTAGTGACCCGCCCCGGCTTTCGACCAAAGTGATCGCGGGCGTTCTCGTACTGGCCGCGTTTACCATTTTTATAATCTGGCGCGCACACCTGCTTGAACTCACGCTGCAAGGCGAAAGCGAACAGCCTCAACTGGTCGACAAACCGGCGCCAAATTTTTCCGCCACCACGCCGGACGGACGTACTGTCTCTCTAGCAGATTTCCACGGGCAAAAGAATATTGTGGTGGCATTCTGGGCTAGCTGGTGCGGACCTTGCCGCCTGGAGATGCCGGATCTCGCAAGATTCTATAAACGTCATCACACCGATTCCAGCGATTTCGAAGTTCTGGCGGTCAGCATAGACCATGAGCCCAAAGATGCTGAGGAGTTTGCTGCTGGACAGAAGCTGAGGTTTCCCGTACTGCTCGATTCCAATGAAAGAATGGCTGATGATTACGGGGTTTATTCGATTCCGACCATGTTCGTGATCAATAAAAATGGAAAAATTACTTACGGACATTCCGGCTACAGCGACGCGATGGAATACAGACTGGCGTCAGAGCTCGGGCTTAAAGAGGACGCACATGGTGATACCGAATGACGCCCGCCATCGAGTTCTCCGGAATCACTAAATTCTATCGTCGTCGGCGGTTCCGCAGCGAAAAGACGGCGGCGCTCTCGGGAGTTTCATTTGAAGTGGCGCAAGGCGAAGTGTGTGCTTTCCTGGGTCCGAACGGTGCCGGCAAAACTACGAGCATGAACATCCTGATGGGCTTTATCTTTCCGTTCTCCGGAAGGGCCCGCGTCTTCGGATTTCAGCCTGGTGATGTCCGGGCCAAAAAACGGATTGGCTTTCTTCCGGAGAATTTTGCTTTTTACCGCTATCTGACGGCTGAAAAATTGCTTCGTTTTCATCTTCGTCTCAGTGGGCGGCAGACTCCCGACCCCGCCGGCTTGATCACCTCGCTGCTGACGAAAGTGAAATTAGACAGCTACAAGGGCTTGAAAATCGGAAAGTATTCGCGCGGGATGATGCAACGGCTTGGAATCGCGCAGGCCCTGCTCGGCGATCCGGATCTCCTGGTGCTCGATGAACCCACGTCAGGCCTCGACCCCGCCGGACGAAAGGAAGTTCGCGATCTGATCCTGGGACTTAAGGCTGAGGGGAAGACGGTCTTTCTTAGTTCGCACATGCTCTCGGAAGTGGAGCAGGTTTGTGATCGGGTAATCATCATCGATCATGGCTGCGTAGCCGGTGCAGGTACGATGCAGCAGATGCTGGTGGAGAACAACCAGACGGAAATCGTGGTGGATCAACTGTCTGCCGAACTGGAAACGTTGCTGGTTGAAAAAGGTGCACAGTCATTGCGCGAAACCAACCGTGTCCGCATTATCTGCGACAGTGGTTTGAAACGAGAATTGACAGAAGCACTTTGGGCAAACGGCTGTGACGTCATCAGTCTCGCGCCGGTGAGAACATCGCTGGAGGATACGTTCCTCAAACTGGTTGGAAAGGCAGGCGGCGAGTGAATATCCGGATCATCGCGACTGGCGCGTTGCGCAGCTTCCTGCACAACAAGGTGATATTGCTCTTCGGCAGCCTTTTTGTATGCGTTGTCCTCCTGATGATGACCCCGCTCATGACCTACAAGTCCATGACCAACGCCGCCAATGCGCAACAGATGCAGGGATTCGTTTTAAGTACGGTTTCAGGTGTGATGTCTCTGGTGAGCGCGTTCGGAAGTTTGCTGGCTGCATGGGCCGCCGCTGATTCCGTAGCCGGAGAAATGAAATCAGGAACTGTTCTGGCGGTGATGGCGCGACCCTTGCGGCGTTGGGAATTTCTCGCCGGCAAATTTCTGGGCGTTCTGATGCTCATGGCGATCTACGTAACCGCAATGTTGGGAATCACCATTCTTCTGTCCTGGCTGGGCGGCCAGCATATTCAAACTTCTGTGTGGGCGCTATTGATCTACCCGCTGGCTCGTTACGCGATGTGGGCTGCCCTGGCAATTCTCTTCGTCACGTTGGTCCACCCTGTTCTGGTTATGGGTATCATCCTCATCATGATGGCTCTGGTCGAGCTGTTTGGGTCGACTTCGAACCACATCGCTGCTTGGATTCGTGTTCCGGTGCACCTGGTTTTGCCCCTGACTGGCCTGGTGTCCGAAGATCGATTTATGGTCATCAGCCGGGCTCCTCTAAAGTCCTTCACCTGGACCAGCCACCTCATCGCACTGAGTTACGCTGCGGATTATGCATTGGTCTGCTTTCTGCTCGCTGTTTTCATGTTCCATCGCCGCGAGTTAACGCGCGATTGATCCATCGGTGCGGAATTGGCGTTGTCTTTTTTGATGTGAGTCCGGCGCGAAGGCTGGTTGTATGCGGGTCATTGTCCTTTGGTTATCTTCGAACTGCATTGTGACTGCGTTACCTTGGGCTCAAGGCAGTCATGATTTTCAAACGCAGTTTCCCAGTCACTCGCCGCACCCAGCGGCAGTGGATCAATACCACCGTCAGGGTGTTAACGCCATCCGCTCACATGGATGCGCTCGGCGTAAATCTGAGCGAGGGCGGAATGTGCTTGTTCAGCGTGGCAAATCTGTCCGTAGGATCGCACATTGACATCGAATTCGTGCCGCGGCGCGGCCATGAACCGGTCCGGGTCTCAGGCAAAATTCGTCATCGAGCGCTTTACCTTTATGGAATCGAGTTCATGTCAGAGGTGCGCTCGGATTCGGGCGTTACGAGCCCGCCGTTGCTTCAGCGATCCTCGCAGTAGTGCCCCGCGACTCGTCGTTTATCCTGCGACCCTGCAATGCAATCATGGTGCGCGAAAAAATTTCCGCAGGTGATCCCGTAGCGTCGATTGTCGCGAGAGCGCCCAGGTTTTCATAAAACTGGATCAGCGGGGCGGTGCTCCTGTCGTAGGCCTCCAGGCGAACTGCAATCGATTCCGGACGATCGTCCTCACGCTGACAAAGCCGGCTGCGACAGTGATCGCACATGCCCGCATGCATGGGCGGTCGAGCAGTGAGGTGAAAAACAGTTTTACAACTTTCGCAGACTCGGCGTCCGCTAAGCCGAGCCACGGTTTCTTCCAGTGGAACCACATAATTCAGTGCAGCATCGAGCGGCAGGAGCTCCCGCTCCATCAGACGTTTCAAAGAATCCGCCTGCGCGAGAGTCCGGGGAAACCCGTCGAGTATGAATCCGACCCTGCAACGCAGGCAGTCAATTCTCTCTCGCACCATCCCCCATGCGATATCGTCGGGCACTAGATCGCCACGGCGCATAAAATCGAGGGCCGCTAGCATGGCGAGAGTTTGGTTTGTGTTGTTGGACAGGGCGGACCGGAACAGGTCGCCGGTGGAGAGATGGCAGGCTCTAAGATGCTCGCTTAGCATTGCGGCCTGCGTACCCTTGCCGACGCCGGGTGCGCCGATAAGAATCAGACGCCAGGCCCTTCCCTGCTTCTGCAATGGTGTCGAGCATTCTGCCCCTGCGCCTTGCAGCCACGCAGCGCGGTCGTTTTGATTGCGTGTGCTCATCGGAAACGCTCCTTGAGGCGTGTTCAAGGCGATGTCTGGAAACAAGCCACCGGGCAGCACAAATCTACGTGAGCCAAATTAAAAGCGCTGTGATCAGAATCACACCAGGTTCGTCGACAGTGATCGGCAAGGATCACTGTCGGCCTTCCTGTATGCTCTTTTCATCTGCATGGATGCTGGACGGGATTCGAGGGCAGGTTCATGGCTGGAAGCGGTGGTCATTGGTCTCGCCGCATTCTGTGCCCTGGTTCCCTGTTTCTGGCTTGGGATACCGTCCGGCCATGACTTTGAGTATCACTTTAATTCCTGGATTGAAGTGATTGGCCAGTGGAGACAAGGCATTTTCTATCCACACTGGTCGGCGTTGGCGCACTTCGGATTCGGGGAGGCCCGATACATCTTCTATCCTCCGGTTTCGTGGACGCTAGGTGCAGCGCTGGGGACCATTTTGCCCTGGAGTATGCTTTCGCACGCATACAACTGGCTCGCCCTGACACTTGCCGGTATCTCGATGTTCGTGGCCGCGCGGAGATGGATATCGCAACGCGACGCGCTCTTTGCCGCGGTGTTCTACGCGGTCAATCCCTATCATCTGGTCATTGTTTACTGGCGCAGTGCAATGGCGGAACTGCTGGCTGCGGCGTATCTACCACTGCTGTTTGTGTATGTGCTGCGCATCGATGAGGACGGTCCGCGCGCGATTGCACCTCTGAGCCTGCTTGTCGCAGCTGGATGGCTTACGAATATTCCCTCCGCGATAATGATGATGTATTCGCTGGGATTGCTTACATTGTGGTTGGCTTGGTCGAGGAGATCGTGGAGAGTTTTAGTGTTTTCGGGAGCCTCGGTGGGTTTGGGACTAGCCATCGCCGCAGTCTATCTGTTGCCGGTCTGGCATCAGCAGAGCTGGGTTGCGCTGGGCCAAGTTCTGGCGCCGGGAGTGCGTCCGCTGGAAAATTTTTTATTTTATGTGACGCGCGATGAAGATCACAACCGTTTTAACCGCATTGTTTCAGTAGTCGCACTTTGGGAAATGGTGATTTTGGCGTTCTCACTCTGGATCGCCCGACGCAAATCTCCGATGAGATTGTGGTGGCCGCTGGCGCTATGGGGCACGATGGGTTCCGTCCTGATGATCCGATGGACGCTGCCTTTATGGAATCACCTGCCGGAGCTCCAATATGTGCAGTTTCCGTGGCGATGGCTGCTTTGCCTCAATGCTGCACTGGCCATTGTGATCACGCTTGCGCTCAAGCGGTGGTGGTTGCGGGTACTGGTGTGCGCAATTGCGATTAGTTCGGTGCCGATCGTTTGGCATAGAATCCAGCCGCCTTGGTGGGATAAGACGCCCGACCTGCAGGAAATGGCGGACAACCAACAAGAAGGTATCGGCAATGATGGGGCTGACGAGTATGTTCCCATTGCTGCCGACTCCTACGACGTCGATCAGAATGCCCCCCAGGCAGCATACGAAGGAAGTGGAAACGCCAAGGTGCGAATCGAAAAATGGCAAGCTGAGCGGAGGACGATCGTCGCCCATGCCAGCGCTCCGGGAAGGCTGGTTTTGCGGCTGTTCAACTATCCATTGTGGAAGGTCGCAGTAAACGGCCGTACGGTGCAGACAGAGACTACCGAGCATACCGGATTGATGATTGTTCCAATTCCAGCGGGTGAGGATCGCGTCGAGATCAGGTTCGTCGAAGGGTGGGACCGGAAGGTCGGTGCATTGATCTCATCGCTGGCGCTTATGGCAACCTTCTGTTTGTGGTTTAGAACCCGAAAACACTCGGGCTTCCTGATCGGTGATCGCTGATCACTTCTTTATGACACGGGTCCTTATTGCGACTTCAAATGCGGGAAAGGTTCGTGACTTCGCCGGCGCTGCGGCTCAGTACGGAATAGTGGTTGAGGTGATTCCGAACTTTGCATCGATGCCAGCTGTGGTTGAGGACGGCGCGACATTCGAGGCCAACGCGCGCAAGAAAGCTGAAACTTATAGTCTGTCGGTGCCGGGTGAGGTTGTCATCGCTGATGACTCTGGATTGGAAGTCGACGCACTGGGTGGCCTTCCTGGCGTCCACTCCGCACGGTACGCGGCGGACGAACCGCATGCGGCTGAGTCGAACACCGATGACGATGCAAACAACGTCAAACTGATCCGTGAGATCAAGCGCGTGCCAGCGGAAAAGCGAACCGGAAGGTTTGTCTGCTGGATTGCCGTGGCGCGTGACGGAAAAACAGTCGCAATTTTCGAAGGCAAAGCCGAGGGCATTATTCTTGAACGGCCTCAAGGACGAAACGGCTTTGGCTATGACCCGCTGTTCTTCTTTCCATCAATTCAGAAGACGTTTGCCGAACTTACTGCCGAAGAAAAAGCAGACTATAGCCACAGGGGAGCAGCATTTCGAAAGTTTCTGCAATGGATGAAAGTGCTCGAAGAGCGGTGCTTCTCGTAATGTTGCCGCGTGTGCTCCATAACTCTACAATCTGTGCATGAAAACGAAAGCTCTGGTCGCGTTCCTGGCGCTTGTATGCGCCTACGCTGATGCGGCTAAATCACCAGCGAAAATCCGATCGATAATTTTGAATGCCAGGCATCTCGGCGCTCACGGCATCGGTTACAACACGCGATCTATGGAGAAGCTTTCGGTGAGTCTTTCTGTTGAGGATATTCCAGCTCTGATAGTTCTCTCCTCTGGTAGGAGTGATGTGGCGGTGGGCGCTCAATTTGCGCTGGCGGCCCAATGTGATCCGGCTATTCCAGCGCTGCACGACGCAGCCGTGAAACACCAGATTGATTTCCTGGACGCTGAGGACACGCTTTCCCTGATGGCGGAATTTCACGAATGTAGCCCGGATTCACGTGCAAAGGCCCTTGCTATGCACGAGAGTTTGCGGCAACTGAACGCGGAGGAGAGCGCTCGAATTGAGAAGGATTCCAAGCAAAAGGCAGAAGACGATGCCCGAATTCAGCAAAATGGCATGAAGTTGCTGGATCCGGAACAGGCGAAAACTCTCACGCACGAAGAACGGCTGGAGATTTATCGAAGATCGCTGGCGGCAATGGGACTAACCGAAGATGGTCCCATGACGCCGTACCAAAAACAAATTACAGAGCGCATGTACCGCAGCATGGTCCTCGACGAAGCGAGGGCTGCACCCAACCAATGAATCCCATCGACAATCGACGTTTGACTTCCCTTCTCTCTGACCAACATAATAATTAGTTCGCTGGTCATCTTTGATCTCACAAGGAACCCTTCTGGTATCGGCTCCGAGTACGACAACTCCAACCGTCAAATCCGGCGTCGCTCCATTGCGCGCGGGACAAGGGCATTCGTTTTTCTGGCGCCGGCTGCACTCACTCAGCGGAATTATTCCAATCGGACTGTTTCTGATTGAGCATTTTGTTTCAAACGCGTTTGCCACTAAAGGTCCCGGAGCCTATACCAAGCAGGTCGCGTTCCTCAGCAGTTTTCCGTTTGTTGTGGGATTGGAGTTGTTCGGAATCTGGCTGCCGATTCTCTACCACTCCTTGTATGGGTTTTATATTTGGGCACGCGGCGAAAGCAACGTCGCCGAGTATCCCTGGGCAGGCAATTGGATGTACTCGGCGCAGCGCTGGACAGGCGCGATCACTTTCTTTTACATGATCTGGCACACCTGGCACTTGCGCTTCAGCGGCGTGCATCTGTTGACATACCCAGCGTCGGCATTCGGAAAGGTACAACACGAGTTGTTCGTGCCGTGGGCATTCGCATTTTATGTGGTCGGGATTGTATGTGCGTCGTGGCACTTTGCTTACGGCCTGTGGCTTTTCGCGGCGAAGTGGGGAATCACGCAAGGCCCTATCGCGCGCCGACGCTGGGGATATGTTTGCGCACTCATCGGCGTCGGTTTCGTGGCCGTGGGTTTCGCGACCCTATATTCGTTCAGGGCAATGCCGCAACAACCGTTTCAGCCCACAAGCACCGAACTGGATTCATTTACGATGCGATGAACATACAGAGTCACAGAGGGATCAAGAATTAGTGTCCCTGTGCCTCTGTTGTGAAGAATAAGTTAATGGCGGCTAATCCAAAAATTATCGTTGTTGGCGGAGGCCTGGCCGGACTGGCGGCGGTCATCAAGATCGCCGAAATGGGCGGGCACGTTGACCTCTTCTCCATTGTGCCGGTCAAGCGGTCGCACTCAGTGTGCGCGCAGGGCGGGATTAACGCAGCGAAAAATCTGAAGGGTGAGGGCGACTCAACCTGGCAGCACTTCGACGACACAGTTTACGGCGGCGATTTCCTCGCCAACCAACCTCCGGTCAAGGCCATGTGCGAGGCGGCCCCTTCGATCATCGATCTGCTCGATCGCATGGGTGTTCCCTTTAACCGCACTCCGGAAGGTCTGCTCGATTTTCGTCGCTTCGGCGGAACGTTGCATCACCGGACAGCATTTGCCGGGGCAACTACGGGACAGCAACTGCTTTACGCGCTGGATGAGCAGGTGCGAAGGTACGAGTCAGAAGGCAAAGTTAGCAAGTACGAGTCGTGGGAATTTCTGTCCGCGGTGCTGGACTCAAATCGCACCTGCCGCGGCATCTGCGCGATGGATCTGCGCTCGATGGAAGTGCGCACCTTTCCCGCCGACGCGCTCATCATGGCAACCGGCGGTGTCGGGGCGATCTTTGGCAAGAGCACGAATTCTGTCGTCTGCACCGGTTCGGCGCAATCGGCGCTCTATCAGCAGGGATGCTATTACGCGAACGGCGAGTTCATCCAGGTGCACCCGACGTCGATTCCAGGGGAAGACAAGCTGCGGCTGATGTCAGAGTCGGCGCGTGGCGAGGGCGGACGCGTATGGGTTCCGAAGCAACTGGGCGACAAGCGTGAGCCGAATTCGATTCCGGAAAAAGACCGCTGGTACTTCCTCGAAGAGTGGTATCCGAAGTATGGCAACTTGGTTCCGCGCGATGTCGCGACCCGCGCCATCTTCAAAGTAGTTTACGAGCACAACCTCGGTATCGACGGCAAGCCGATGGTCTATCTCGACCTCACTCACATAGATCGCGCCACGCTCGACCGCAAATTGGAAGGCATTCTGGAAATTTACGAAAAGTTCGTGGGCGACGACCCGCGCACCACGCCGATGAAGATTTTCCCCGGCATGCATTACACCATGGGCGGGCTCTGGGTGGATTTCAACCAGGCGACCAATATCCCAGGGATTTTTGCGGCCGGGGAGTGCGAGTACCAATATCACGGCGCAAATAGGTTGGGGGCGAATTCGCTGGTGTCGTGCATCTTCGGCGGATTCACCGCCGGACCCAACGCTATCCGTTACGCCAAGAACCAGCAAACTGCTCCGGGCAGCGGACACTTCGACTCGGAGCGCAAGCGTCAGGAAGAAATCAATGCCGGACTGATGAAATCTGAGGGCAACGAAAATCCTTTTCGCCTGTGGCGCGAACTCGGCGAACTGATGACCAAGGACTGCACCGTTATCCGTTACAACAAGAATTTGGTGCGAACGGATGCCAAGCTCGTCGAACTTCTCGAACGTTTCCGTAACATTAATTTGAGCGATCGCTCCATGTGGGCGAACACGTCCTTCGCCTTCACCCGCCAGCTTTATAACATGCTGCAATTATCGCGAGTGATCGCACAGGGCGCGGGCATGCGGGATGAATCGCGCGGCGCGCATTACAAGCCAGACTTCCCCGAGCGTGACGACAAGAACTGGCTCAAGACGACTAAAGCTTATTTCGCGCCCGACGCCGACGAACCGAAATTTGAGTTCGAGCCAGTGGATGTGAGCCTGATTCCGCCGAGGGCGAGGAAGTACTGATGGCAGAGACCAAATCCGTTCTCTTCAAAATCCGCCGACAGGGCTCTCCCAACGAAAAGCCGCACTGGGAGGAGTTCGAACTCGCCTGGCACCCTGGTATGAACGTGATCTCCTCCATGATGGAGATTGCACGCAACCCCGTCACCCGTGATGCCAGACAGACTACGCCGATCACCTATGACTCGAACTGTCTGGAAGAAGTTTGTGGCTCGTGCGCCATGCTGATTAATGGGAAGGCAAGGATGGCGTGTTCGGCGCTTGTGGACAATCTCGAGCAGCCGATCAAACTTGAGCCGCTGTCGAAATTTCCGGTTGTGCGTGATCTTGCGGTTGACCGCAGCGTGCTATTTGAAAATTTGAAGCGCGTGAAGGCATGGGTTCCGGTGGATGGAACTTACGATCTCGGCTCTGGGCCGCGCGTCAGCATGCACGAGCAGGAGGAGGCTTATCCTCTATCGCGCTGCATTTCGTGCTGCTGCTGCATGGAAGTCTGCCCCCAATTCAACGAAGATACCGGCTTCGTGGGCGCTGCTACGATCTCGCAGGTGCGGCTGTTCAATACTCATCCGACCGGAGCCGCACTGAAGCGCGACCGCCTATTGGCGCTCATGGGCGATGGAGGAATTCAGGAGTGCGGCTTCGCGCAGAATTGCGTCGAAGCCTGCCCGAAGGACATCCCGCTCACTCGATCGATTTCCGAAGTTGGCGGATCCGTCATGAAACAGGCGATCGGCGACCTGTTCAAGCGGTGATCTCGAAACTATTAACCGCCGAGAGCGTAGAAATTCCCCGAGAAATACGCAATTGTTCTCTCTGTGACCTAGGCGTACTCGGCGGTAAAACGCTTACCTCCGGTTTCCATATCTGATCTGCCCAGAATCGTCACCTAGGAAAAAAGTTGTCACTTTTTCCCTCGCCAGCGCTGGTAACCGTACTGAATTCAAACGAGATATTTTGCCCAGCATCGCGCCTCGAAACGGCATCCTAGCTGCAAGGTAAGTAGATGTTCGCAGCGCTCAGTAACAGGAGGTAACCAGCAGGCGTTACGCATGGAGGGACTGAAGTAATCGAAAATTTCTAAATTTTTCAGCTTGGCTTTTTCCTTCTCTGGCTTACAATAAACGCTCTGCTGGTCGTACGAACCGAATGCGAAAGAACAGCACACTTCTTCTCATAACTCTGGCGCTAAGTTGCCACGCATTTGCGGTAAGGCCGGTTGTTCCGGCCCGTTACCATCGCATGCACCGTTTTCATCGCGTGCGCTGGAACCCCGTATTCAAGCCTTCGCACGAGTCGCTGCTGCTGCAAAATCAGGAAATTGACCGCATGAGCTTGCCGCGCATTTATAACGATGTGCAGCTTGAACGGCTCAAGGCCAGCGGAGATCTGGTGCCGATCGTTCCCGGTGAGGCGCTACGTATACAGCCGTCGCTCGATCCAGGACGTCGTTATTGCCGCCCTTGGACCCTCGATTTCGTGGATGATATCAGTACCGCTTACTACAAAGAATTCCATCAGCAGATCCAGGTGAACTCTGCGGTACGCACCGTGCTGGTGCAGAAGAAGCTTCGCCGTCACAATCGCAACGCCGCTCCAGAATCGGGTGAGACAGCGTCCTCGCATCTGGCCGGATTGACAGTTGACCTCCAACGCCGGGGAATGACCAAAGCACAAGTTAAGTGGATGGAAGCGTATATGAAGCCGCTGAAAGACCTGGGCCTGATCGAGCCGGAAGAAGAGCGCCGGCAATGGTGCTTCCATATTATGGTTTCAGGTGCGTACAGCGACTGGCGTATGACGCACATGCTCGCGGCGCACACTGGTTCCGGCGATGACACGCTGCACGAAATTACCACGATTGGGCTGCCGGAAGTTGAAACTGTCAGCGCTCAGCAGCCGCCACTCAGCCAATAAACGTCCGGTCCTCTAAACTGATTCGGGCATGAGGCCCAGCTTGTGTATCCAGCGCTCAGTCCTGGATGTTCCTGCGTTATCCTCAATCCATGCTCATTCTTATGGCGGGCCTCCCCGGCACCGGCAAGAGCACGTTGAGCCGTGCTGTGGCCGAGGAATTGGGCGGCACCGTCCTCGATAAAGATGTCATCCGCGCGGCCTTGTTCCCGCCAAATGATATCGAATACTCGACCGAGCAGGATGAGTTCGTCATGCGGGTGATGTTAAAAGTGGCCGGGTATGTTTTCAGGAAAGACCCGGCACGATATGTTTTTCTCGATGGCCGCACATTTTCGCGACGCTATCAGCTGGATCGTGCCACCGGATACTCAGAAGCCATTGGTCAGCCCTGGCGGATCATCGAATGTATTTGTAGTGAGGAGAGCGCGAAGAAGCGCTTAAGTGCGGACGACTCGCACCTGGCGGCGAACCGTAACTTCAGTTTGTACTTGAAAGTCAAAGCCAGGTTCGAAGAAATCACTTTGCCGAAAACGATTGTGAACACAGACCTCGCTTTGACAGAGTGCCTGCGCCAGGTAACGGCCGTCCTGACGAATGAGGGCTGAAAGCTGGCGTCCACTTTATCGTACAATGCTTGTTCCACACTCGAACCATCATCAGGAATCAGGAGTTCACATGCGCAAATTATTAGTGGCTGTTATCGCGCTCACATCAATCGCGACAATTTCGCAGACAAAACCAGGGGCGCACTCAACTGCAAAGAAGCCGGCCACTGCGTCTTCTGCGGCTGCGCCCGCCCCAGAAGCAATCATCGACACCACAGCCGGCAAGCTTACTTGCACATTGTTTCCGAAAAAGGCGCCCATCGGCGTGGCCAACTTCATAGGCCTGGCCACCGGCACAAAGGATTGGACGAACCCGTCCACCGGGCGCAAAATGCACGGGGTTCCGCTATATAACGGCACCATTTTTCATCGCGTTATTCCCGAGTTCATGATTCAGGGTGGCGATCCCCTGGGCAGTGGACAGGGTGACCCCGGTTACAAATTCAAGAATGAGACGTCGCCCGACCTGAGCTTCGACCGGCCCGGTCGCCTGGCCTACGCCAACGCAGGACCCGATACCAACGGCTCGCAATTCTTCGTCACAGAAGTTCCCTACCCCAGTCTCGATGGAAATTACACGATTTTTGGCCAATGCGATGAGCCGAGCGTCGAGCTGGTGAAGAAGATTGCGCGCATGCCGCGCAATGGCAATGACAAGCCGAATACCCCGGTAAAAATCAATAAGATTACGATTCTGCACGCGGGTCGAGCGACTCACGCATCTCCGGCGCATCACCCCACGCCTAAGCCGAAACCGGCGCCGGGGGTTCACACCCAACCGCAGAAGTGAAAGAGGACGATTGAGGTTGCATAGGCAAGAGGTCCGAACCTCTCCACAAATTTTCGCGATATCGCATACTTCGAAAGGATTTGTACATGGCAAGAACTCCCGGAACTTACGCGATCTTCAACACCACCGAGGGCACCATTGTTTGCCGATTATTCGAAAAAGACGCGCCCAAGACAGTGCAGAACTTCACCGATCTGGCTGAAGGCAAGCGCGAATGGCGGCATCCGAGCACAGGCAAGAAAAGCTCAGACCGTTTGTATGATGGAACGATTTTTCATCGCGTAATTCCGGATTTCATGATCCAGGGCGGGGACCCACAAGGTACCGGCATGGGCGGCCCCGGGTATCAATTCGAAGATGAGACCAAGGGCTCGCCGCACAAATTTGACGTGCCCGGCAAACTGGCGATGGCGAACGCCGGTCCGAACACCAACGGCTCGCAGTTCTTCATCACGGTTGCGCCGACCCAATGGCTCACCGGCAAGCACAGCATTTTCGGCGAAGTAGTTGAGGGCCAGGATGTGGTGGAGAAGATCGTGAAAGTCCCACGTGGCCGAAACGACCGGCCGAATAAAGATGTGAGGGTGCAGAGCGTGGTGATTGAGAGGGTGTAAATTTGCTACTTCTTGCCACCGAGCTTGCTTTTCTCTGGCGAAAGATCGTCGCAGTTCACGTGCTTCAAAGCCTCGGTTATCTTCTCCAGAGCATCGCTATAGGACAAGGCGGTAGCTTCCTCGCTTTTCAACACAGCATGATTAACTACCGGCGTTCCAGATGCACCAGCGATGTCTATCAAGACGTAAGTCTCGCCTAAAATACCTGCAGTCGAGAGCCTTACTCTGGAATCATTTGGAATGTTCTGGTGATATTCGGGGTCTAGCAACATAATCACCTTCACTGGGCTGCCCTGGCGATCGGGAGTGAGTTTGATGTCCGCAACTCTCCCGACATCCAGACCTGTCATACGAACAGTAGCTCCTCGGCGTAACCCTTCTGCGTCGGCAAGATATGTAACCAGTTCAAACTTATGATGAAATCTTCCATGGAATACACCAAATAGACAGCCAGCTGCTAGTACAACGATCGCGAGTACCAGAACAGCTTTTCGCATCTGCCCTCCTCGAAAGAATTCGCTACACCCCAATCACTCCACACAACTCCTTCACCGCATCGGCACTTTTGTTCAGCGCGGCCTGCTCTTCGGCGGTGAGTTTGATCTGGATGATCTGCTCGATTCCCTTCTCTCCCAACTTGCAAGGCACGCCGACGTAGAGGCCCTTGATTCCGTACTCGCCCTCGAGATACGCGGCGCAGGGTAGTATTTTCTTCTTATCTTTGAGGATGGCTTCGGCCATTTCGGTCGCAGCAGATGACGGCGCGTAATAGGCGCTGCCCGTTTTGAGATACTTCACAATTTCCGCGCCACCGTCACGGGTGCGCTGCACGAGTTGCGCCAGGCGATCCGGCGCAATCAATTCCGTGATCGGAATTCCTGCGACCGTCGAATAACGAGATAACGGGACCATGGTGTCGCCGTGTCCACCGAGAACGAAGGCGGTCACGTTTTCGACGCTGACTTTCAACTCATCGGCAATAAATGCCCGGAAGCGGGCTGAGTCGAGGACACCAGCCATTCCAATCACGCGCTCGCGGGGGAAGCCGCTGAGCTTGTACGCGGCCTGGGCCATGGCGTCGAGAGGATTGGAAACAATGATCAGAATACAGTCGGGCGAATACTTCACCACCTTCCCGACCACATCGCTCATGATTTTGTAGTTGGTATTAAGCAGGTCGTCGCGGCTCATGCCAGGCTTGCGCGGAATGCCGGCGGTGATGATCACAATGTCGGAACTGGCGGTGTCGGCGTAGTCGTTGGTGCCAATGATGTAAGAATCGCGCTTCTCGATAGGCATGGCTTCGAGCAGGTCGAGACCCTTGCCCTGCGGAACACCTTCGATGATGTCAATTAGAACGACGTCGGCAAGTTCCTTCGATGCAATCCAGTGGGCGGCAGTGGCGCCCACATTTCCTGAACCTACGATGCTGATTTTATTGCGCATGGCTTCCTTTCAGGCAGAGCAAAAATCAAAGTCAAAAGCTTTGCCACAGGGGCGCTGAGAGTCACAGTGAAGAGCACCGCAGAACAACCTCGGTGATCCTCTGCGTTCTCTGTAGTAACGCCCTTTAGG
>DATJHT010000045.1:0-2642 GCA_035493765.1 Terriglobales bacterium | reverse complement strand
GATCACCACCAGTGCCGCCAGCAGCACGCCGCCGCGCAGAAGCTGGGCTATGGTGTTCTCTACCTGCTCTTCGTACCACTCCATTTCGCTGGGCGAAAGTTTGTGAGTATCTGGAGGATTCATCAGAATTTGCCACCGATTCCTTTGATCAACATTTCTACGCCCAACAGGACGATCACAATACTGAATACAAGCCGCAGACTCTTAGTTTTGGTTTTTACCAGAACGCGTGTTCCCATCAGTGAGCCAATCAGAACGCCCAACATTACAGGCATAGCAAGAGACGGGTCAATGTACCCGCGGCTCAGATACACACCCGCACTGGCGGCGGCTGTAACGCCGATCATAAAGTTGCTGGTGGTGGTCGAAACCTTGAAGGGTATCTTCATCGATTGATCCATCGCAACTACTTTGAGCGCGCCTGAACCGATGCCCAGCAATCCTGAAAGCGCGCCAGCCCCGAACATGACCCCGAACCCTGCAGGGACGCGATAAACGTTGTAATGCCGCAGGCCCGAAGTGTCTGGGAAACTGCTGTTCATTTTGAGTTTGGTGGCAATTGGATCCGGCGCTTGAACGGCCAGCTCGCGGGGACGGGTGCGTCGAGACATGTAGGCCGAATAGAGGAGCACGACGCCGAAGATAATGGCAATCACGCTGGCCGGCACTTTCGCGGTGAGATACGCTCCCAGGAGCGCGCCCAGGGTGGTAGCTATTTCGAGGAACATACCGATCCGTATGTTGGAGAAGCCCTCTTTCAAATACGCCGCCGCTGAGCCGGAAGAGGTCGCGATCACAGACACCAACGAGGCGCCGATGGCATAGCGCAGATCCACGTGGAAGAAGATGGTGAGCAGCGGTACCAGTACTACGCCGCCACCAAGTCCGGTGAGGGCGCCAAGGAATCCGGCGAACAGAGAGCCGATCCATAGCAGGAATGTGAATGCGAGGACGTTCAATGTATCAGTGTGACAAGGTTGCCGGAATATCGCAATTACCGGTTTGGGTGAAGATGGACCGAGCGCTGGAGAGACACCTCGAAGTTACTTTGCTATCGCGGCCCCGCAGGCGAACCTAGTTGCATGACGCACGGAAAGCTGGTTTCGAGGGCGGTGAATTGGCTGCGCAGCTATGGCTGCGGTTTGGTGTTGTCCGAGCAGAGTTGTGCGAGCGGTGAGACTCCGGACGCAATCGGATGGAAACGAGGATGCCATTCGGTGGTCGTGGAATGCAAGATCTCGCGGGCGGATTTTCTGGCGGATCGCGATAAAACGTTTCGGCAAAAGCCCGAAACTGCCATGGGATGCGAACGCTTCTATCTGGCTCCGGCTGGCTTGCTGAAGCCGGGCGAACTGCCTTCGGGGTGGGGGCTGCTGGAATTGCGTGGCAGGGAAATCGAACTCATGCAACCTTCCGCGGGTAAGATGCGGTCCGGCAGAGGATTTCGCTACGAAATGAACCTATTGCTCGCGAGCCTGCGGCGCGTGGAGGTGCGAATTGAGCCACAGTCCATCACTGATTTCCTGAAGTGGAAAAACCGCATGGCGGAATATAACCGGGGAAGTTTACCCGAGGGAATTGTGGCGGTGGCAGAAGAGGCGAACGGATTTCTGGCGAGCAGCCCAGATGGAGACTAAGCCGCTTTGTACATATTCTCGTATTTGCGTTTGAACATCTTCCTGCGGCAACGACGACGTCTGGATTCACATCTCAAGGCTGCAATTAGAATCCAGAGAAGGTTGCATGAAACGCCGGGATTTCCTCAAAACTGGTGGAATTTGTAGCGCAGGCAGTGCCGTTTCCGCAGCACTGGCGCAGACGCAATCGAGAGCTACGCAGGAGAAAGATGCAATGACGCATGAGGGTACGGACCGAGTCCCGCTAACCACAATGCCAGGCACTCGGAAAGGCGAAATGTTGTATCGCACGCTGGGACGCACAGGTGAGCAGGTGTCGGCGATCGGCATGGGAGGGTTTCACATCGGCCAGCATGGACTCACGGACGAACAGAGCATTCGGCTGATACGCTCGGCCATCGATCGCGGCATCACCTTCATGGACAACAGTTGGGACTACAACGAAGGCCAGAGTGAACTACGGATGGGCAAGGCGCTGAAAGATGGATATCGCCAGAAGGTTTTTGTGATGACGAAAATCGATGGCCGAACCAAAGAGTCAGCGGCGCAACAGCTTGAGACTTCTCTGAAGAGGTTACAGACGGACCGTATTGACCTGGTGCAGCATCATGAAGTGATTCGCTTCGATGATCCAGATCGCATCTTTGCTGAAGGCGGGGCCAACGAGGCACTCCTCGAGGCACGGCAGGCCGGAAAAATTCGCTACATCGGATTCACAGGCCATAAGGATCCGCATATTCATCTGTACACGCTGAAAGTCGCGGCCGAACACGGTTTCCATTTCGACACCGTGCAGATGCCCTTAAATGTTATGGACGCGCATTTTCGAAGTTTCGCGCACATGGTACTACCGGAATTGGTAAGGGAGAAAATCGGCGTGCTGGGTATGAAGTCGATGGGAGACAGCGTCATTTTGAAGAGCAAGGTCGTGTCGCCGGTTGAATGTTTGCACTACGCGCTGAGCCTGCCGACTTCGGTTGTAATCACGGGCATCGATAAGCCGGA
>DATJHT010000044.1:0-30812 GCA_035493765.1 Terriglobales bacterium | reverse complement strand
ACGCCGTTCTTCAAGGGATATCGTCCGCAGTTTTATCTGCGAACGACGGACGTGACCGGCGTAGCCGAACTGCCATCGGGCACCGAGATGGTGATGCCGGGAGACAACGTGCAGCTGGTGATTGAGCTGATCACGCCGGTGGCGATGGAGAAGGGTTTGCGCTTTGCCATCCGCGAAGGCGGACACACGGTGGGCGCAGGCACGATCTCGGAGATTGTTCAGTAGGGCGAGTCGTCGCACGTCGTTGGTCGCACGTCGTTGGCCTAAAGCAAGAGCGGTCGTGAGTTTGAGCTAGAAGCTAAGAGCTAGGAGCTTTTTTGTATGCCCCGAGAAATCATTACAATGCAGTGCGGTGATTGCAAAGACCGGAACTATTCGACTACGAAGAATCGTAAAACGAAGCCGGAGCGGTTGGAGATGAAGAAATTTTGCCGTCGGTGCCGCAAGCATACGCCGCATAAAGAAGTGAAGTGACGCCGTTTTGCGGGCGTGAGCGAAAGCGGGAGCCCGCAGGCGTCATCCTGAGCGAAGCGAAGAATCTCAGGATAACCAGGTTTCAGGGGCGTAAGCTCAACGGTTAAACTGTCGGTCTCCAAAACCGAACTTGGGGGTTCGAATCCCTCCGCCCCTGCCAGAGTTTTGGAACGAGCGGAACACGAAGGCGAAGAGAGCCAGGTGCAGTGATGGGAGTAGGAACGAAGAAAATGGCGAATTCGATTGCGGCGCCCAACGACGATAGTTTTGGTGGAAAGGTCAAATCCTTTCCCGAGCGTATTAAGGTTTTCTATAACGACGTCCGCACCGAAATGCGCAAAGTGACGACGCCTTCGCGCAAAGAAGTGCAGGCCACCACTGTGGTAGTGATTGTCACCGTGTTTCTGTTTGGAGTTTATTTTTTTGTAATTGATTACGTTATCGGTCGAGGCGTGGATGTGCTCTTCCGTACGTTTTCGAAATAAGGTTTGGTTCAACTATGCAGGATGAGCAAAAAAACGTAAACGGGTCAGTGGAAGGCGCTCCTCCCGCTGAAGGCGGCGCTGCGGTAGCAGAAAAGCCGCGCAATCCCAACATGAAGTGGTACATCATCCACTCCTATTCGGGATTCGAGCGTAAGGTGAAAGAGTCGCTGGAGTCCCGCGTGCACGCCTTCGGCCTTGAAGAAAAGATCGGCCGGGTGCTGATACCAACCGAGTCGGTCACTGAAGTTCGCGCCGGCAAGAAGTACACCGTTGAGCGCATGTTCTATCCCGGCTACGTGCTGGTTGAAATGGATATGGACGATCACGTGTGGCATGTGGTGAAGTCAACGCCGCGCGTTACCGGATTTGTCGGCACCGGGCAGCAGCCCACGCCACTGTCGGAAGAAGAAGTCCAGCACATCGTTTATAAAGCCGGCGAGTCGAAGGACAAGCCGAAGCTCAAGGTCAAGTTCGAGAAGAACGAGACCGTGCGCATCACCGAAGGCCCGTTTGCAACGTTTACCGGCATTGTCGACGACGTGAACGATGATCGCGAGACGCTGAAGGTGATGGTCACAATTTTCGGGCGCTCGACTCCGGTGGAGCTGGAATTCAAGCAGGTGGAAAAGCAGGCGTCGTAGCACTGTCGAGCTTTGCTCGACCGGACAACCGAGGGCGGCTGTCCCCACAAAGTTCAAGGTAGAGGGAACATGGCGAAAAAAGTTACAGGTTCAGTGAAGTTGCAGATTGCGGCGGGCAAGGCGACGCCCGCGCCGCCAGTTGGTCCGGCGCTTGGACAGGCGCAGATCAACATCATGGAATTATGCAAGCAGTTCAACGCGCGCACCAGCCAGAAGGAACTCGAAGGGCTGATTATCCCAGTGGTGGTCTCGGTCTATAACGACCGCTCGTTTACGTTCATCACCAAGACGCCTCCGGCAGCAATCTTGCTGAAGCGCGCGGCAGGAATTGCCAAGGGTTCAGGCGCGCCCAACAAAGACAAAGTCGGAAAAGTCACGCTGAAGCAGGTTGAAGACATCGCGAAACAAAAGATGCCCGACCTGAATGCCGCGTCAGTGGAGACGGCAATCAAGTCCGTACGCGGAACAGCGCGATCCATGGGAATTGAAGTGGTTGGGTAGTTATTAGCTTCGAGCCGCTAGCTTTAAGCGAACACTGTTTGCTAGTGGCTGGCAGCTAAAGGGTAGAAGGTGTAGTCGAATTCACCACGGCTGATCGGAACAGCGTTCAGCGGTGGGAGACGGAGAGCAAATGAAAAAAGCAGGAAAGAATATCGAGAAGGCAAGGAAGGCGGTTGAGCAGCGTCCGTACACGCTGGCCGATGCCGTCCCTCTCTTGCAGAAAGTCAAGTTCGCGAAATTCGACGAGACGGTTGAAGTCACGATGCGTCTCGGCGTCGATCCTAAACACGCCGACCAGATGGTGCGCGGAACCGTGGTTCTGCCGCACGGCCTTGGCAAATCGAAGAAAGTCCTGGTCATCACCTCAGGCGACAAGCTCCGCGAGGCGCAGCAGGCGGGCGCCGATTTTGTCGGTGGCGAAGACATGGTCGAGAAGATTACCAAAGAAAACTGGACCGACTTCGACGCTCTGATCGCGACGCCTGACATGATGAAGTCGGTCGGGCGCCTGGGAAAAGTGCTCGGCCCCAAAGGCCTGATGCCCAATCCGAAGACCGGCACCGTGACGTTCGATGTGGCAAAAGCGGTGCAGGAAGTGAAAGCCGGCAAGGTTGAATTCCGTACTGACAAAACTGCGCTCGTGCATGTGCCCGTGGGCAAGATTTCTTTTACGCCCGACAAGCTCATCGACAATGCGACCACGCTGATAACCAGCGTGATCAAGGCGAAGCCTTCGGTGGCCAAGGGCAAATACATCAAAGGCTGCTATCTGAGTTCGAGCATGGGCCCGGGAATCGCGCTGGATACGACGGCGATCGAGACGGCGGCGAAGGCATAATTCCTACTCGGCCTGACGGCCGATGGACGGGCGAGGGCGCCCGTCCCACACGAGTTGTGAAAGGGACAGATTATGGCGGTTACTAGAGCAAAGAAGGTTGAGCAGGTTGAAAAGCTGGGCAAGGACCTGCAGAACGTCTCCACGGTCATTGTCACTACTTACAGCAAGCTGACCGTGTCACAGGACTACGAGTTGCGCAAATTGCTGCGCAGTTCCGGCGCGAAATACGCCGTGGTGAAGAACACTCTGGCGGAACGCGCGGCCAAGGGTACAAAAGTTGAAGGCGCGCTGAAGGATCTTTCAGGCGTGACTTCGATTGCGTACACCGAAGGCGATCCGGTGGCGCTGGCGAAGGCTTTATCGAAATACGCGAAAGATAATCCCGAGTTCACCTTCAAGACGGGTGTGGTTGAAGGCCGTGTGATTTCGATCAAGGAGATCGAGTCGCTGGCGACCATGCCGTCGAAGGAAGAGATCTACTCGAAGCTGCTGTTCCTTATCAATGCTCCGGCGCAGCGCCTGGTCACGGTAATGAACGCCGTGGGCCGTGATATTGCGGTCGTGATCAACCAGGGAGTCGAGAAAGAAAAGTTTGCGAACAACGCGCCTGCGGGCGTGTGAGCGGCTTTTGGCCGTTAGCTCTCAGCTTTTAGCCGAACCGGCGGAGCGAGAGATTCAAGCTAACTGCTGAGGGCTGAGCGCTAATGGCTGAATTTTAGTTATCAGTGCCAAGGGTTGCGCGAGTCTGAACATCACGTTGTCTGGCGTGAGGTCAGGACAAAGCGCACTGGAAACTTGCCCACGGATAACGCAATTGGGGGAAACCCCCGAATTGAGTAACGTAATCGGGTTCAACCCAATTACAAATTACTCGATTACCAAATCTGATAACTGGAGAACTGAAATGGCAGACTTGCAGCAATTGGAAGATCAGATCGTTGGACTGTCGTTGCTTGACGCGGCCCAACTTGTGAAGAGGCTCGAAGAGAAACTTGGTGTCTCGGCAGCGGCCGCGGCCCCGGTGATGATGGCCGGCGGCGCAGGAGCGGGAGCAGCAGCAGCTCCGGCAGCGGAAGCGCAAACCGAATTTGCCGTGGTGTTGAAGGAAGTGGGCGCCAACAAGATCAACGTCATTAAGGCTGTCCGTGAAGTCACGAGCCTCGGCTTGAAAGAGGCCAAGGACCTGGTGGACGGTGCGCCCAAGACGGTGAAGGAAGGCGTTTCCAAGGAAGAAGCCGAGACCATCAAGAAGAAGTTCGCTGATGCCGGGGCCACTGTAGAAGTGAAATAAGCGGTAGTTACGATGGCGTTAATCATTGATGTGGAGGCACGGGCGTCTCGCCCGTGTGACGCCGGGTGAGACGCTCGGCCCTCCAGAATCATAGACTTAGCGCACGTCTAGCAATTTTTTGACCACTGCTTGGCAAAAACTGGAATGCGGTGTTATTATAGTCACTATCAGCACCGCTTCCCATTCATCTAGGTGAGCAGCCTCAACGCGGTTTTACGCGGGGAGCGGACGGAGGCTGCGCAAACGGTTTTAGCAGACTGTCCTGCGGGCGGCGGGACGGGAAACAGGCATACTGGCGCGGAAAAGACAAAACTTAATTGGCCAAGCGCTCTGTGCGGCGCCTGAGGGAGATGCTGTCCCTGCGGGCGCGTCGGTGTGTCTCTACGATTTGTTCAGGATTTTACGCGTTCAATTCGTGTTGAATGCGAATGACTGCTGCTAGTCCCCGCCTCGCGTATCCGCTGTGACGCAGCCCCAGGCTGCGCATAAAAGTTTGGGAGTTATATCCGAATGTCAAAGAAGAACGGATTCCGCCATCGTTTCGATTTTTCCAAAATTCCAGCCACCATCCAGATTCCGAATCTGATTGAAGTGCAGAAGCGTTCCTACGAACGCTTTCTGCAGATGGACCGTCTGCCCAGCGAGCGCGATGACGGCGGATTGCAGTCGGTGTTTCAGTCGGTGTTTCCGATTACCGACTTCCGCAACGTCTCGCAGCTCGAGTTCGTGGACTACGCGATCGGCAACTGGGAGTGCAAGTGCGGCCACCTGAAAGGTCTGCATCACTTGCGCACCACTTGCAAGAACTGCGGCAACACCGTCATCACCGATCCGTTTCATCCCGGCGATGTGCTCTGCCATAAGTGCGGCACTTATAACGCCAACACGCCGGATTTCTGCAACAAGTGCGGCGACCCGGTTGGCCTGCAATTGAAGTACGACGTGGCTGAGTGCGAAGAGCGTGGCATGACGTACTCCGCGCCGCTCAAGGTCACCATGCGTCTGACGATTTTCGATAAGGACGCAGAGACCGGTAACCGCTCCATCCGCGATATTAAAGAACAGGAAGTGTTTTTCGGCGACGTTCCGCTGATGACGCAGAACGGCACGTTCATCGTGAATGGAACCGAGCGCGTGATCGTCAGCCAGTTGCATCGTTCACCCGGAGTTTTCTTTGAGACGGCGAACAACCGCACCTATTTCCTCGGCAAAATCATTCCTTACCGCGGATCATGGGTGGAATTCGAGTACGACCAGAAGAACGTTCTCTACGTCCGCATTGACCGCAAGCGTAAATTCCTGGGTACGATTTTCCTGCGCGCTCTGGGGCTGCGCTCCAGCGAAGATATTCTGCGCACGTTCTATACCGTCGATCGGCTGGTGGTCCGGGACAAGAAGCTGTTCTGGACGCTCGATCCAACCAGCGACAAGGCCACGAACCTGCTTGGCATGAAGCTGGCGCACAGCATCAAGTCCAAGTCAGGGGATGAGGTCGCGCACTCCGGCCGCAAGATCAACGCTGCAACTCTGAAGGAAATTCAGAAGGCGAAGATCAGCGAGATCGAAGTGGACGTCAGCGATCTCGAAGGCGCATGGGCGGCGGGCGACATCGTGGACACAACTTCGGGCGAAGTGATGCTCGAGGCCAACACTGAGCTGACCGCCGACAAAGTTGCCAAGATTCTCGACTCGGGCGTGGTAGAGATGAACCTGTTCTTTCCCGAGCGCGATGATGTGGGCACGGTCATCAGCCAGACCCTGCGGCGCGATTCGGTCAAGACGCCTCAGGAAGCGCTGATCGAGATCTATCGCAAGCTGCGTCCCGGCGATCCGCCGACGCTCGACACTGCGACAGCGCTCTTCCACGGGATGTTTTTCGATCCGCGGAAGTATGACTTCTCCCGCGTGGGTCGGCTGAAATTCAACATCAAGTTGTTCGAGAACAGCGATGCCAGCAGTCTCGATAAGCGCACGCTTGATCCCGACGATTTCTACGGCACCATTCGCTACCTGCTCAAGTTGCGCAAGAACATCGGCGCGGTGGACGACATTGATCACCTGGGAAATCGTCGCGTTCGCGCGGTCGGCGAACTGCTTGAAAATCAGTTCCGCATCGGGCTGGTCCGCATGGAACGGGCGATCAAAGAAAAAATGTCCGTGTACCAGGAAATGTCCACGGCCATGCCGCACGACCTGGTAAATGCGAAGCCGGTGATGGCTGCGATCCGCGAGTTTTTCGGATCATCGCAGTTGTCGCAGTTCATGGACCAGACCAACCCGTTGTCGGAAATTACCCACAAGCGGCGTCTTTCCGCGCTTGGGCCGGGCGGTCTATCGCGTGAGCGCGCCGGATTCGAAGTCCGCGACGTTCACCCCACGCACTACGGCCGTATCTGCCCGATTGAAACGCCGGAAGGTCCAAACATCGGACTGATTTCATCTTTGAGTTGCTATGCGCGGATTAACGACTACGGATTCATAGAGTCTCCGTATCGCCGGGTGAAGAATGCCCGCGTGGTCGATTACGTTAGCGTGGTCAATGCCGGGGACAGCGAATACAAGGCCGGAGATCACATTGAAAAATCCGAAGCTGAGAAGATCAATGCGGACCTGAAAGATCGCAAGAAGCGTCCAGCCGAATTGGAGCCTTTCTCGTTCTATCTTTCGGCATGGGAGGAAGACAAGCACGTCATCGCGCAAGCCAACATCGAACTCGACGAAAAAGGCCGCCTGGTAGGCGATCTGGTCAATGCCCGCAAGGCCGGCAACTTTGTTCTTGTAAGCAAAGACGAGGTTGATTACGTCGACGTGAGCCCGAAGCAGTTGGTTTCGGTAGCTGCGTCTCTCGTTCCGTTCCTCGAGCATGATGATGCCAACCGCGCACTAATGGGCGCGAACATGCAGCGTCAGTCTGTGCCTCTGCTCCGCGCCGAGGCGCCGATCGTTGGAACGGGGATGGAAGGCGTTACCGCGCGCGATTCCGGCGCCGTGATTCTTGCCAAGCGTAACGGCGTCATTGATTCAGTGGACTCGGAGCGCATCATCGTGCGGGTCGAGGGCGAACACCATCCGGGGCAGCTCTCGCGCGAAGTGGGCAGCGACATCTACCAGCTCACCAAGTTTAAGCGCTCCAACCAGAACACCTGCATCAACCAGAAGCCGGTGGTTCTGAAGGGGCAGCGCGTAGTGAAAGGCGAAGTCATTGCCGACGGACCCTGCACCGATCACGGCGAGCTCGCTCTGGGGCGCAACGTGCTGGTCGCGTTCATGCCGTGGCGCGGCTACAACTTTGAGGACGCCATCCTGGTTTCCGAAAAGCTGGTGAAAGAGGATTACTACACCTCGGTTCACATTGAGGAGTTCGAGATTGAGTCTCGCGACACCAAGCTCGGACCCGAAGAAGTCACCCGCGACATTCCAAACGTCAGTGAATCCATGCTGCGAAATTTGGATGAAGCCGGCGTGATCCGCATCGGCGCCTCGATCAAGCAGGGGGACATTCTAGTGGGTAAAGTCACGCCTAAGGGCGAGACCCAGCTCACTCCGGAAGAAAAGTTGCTGCGCGCGATCTTCGGCGAAAAAGCCGGCGACGTTCGTGACGCTTCGCTCTACTGCCCGCCGGGAATCGAAGGCGTGATCGTGGACGTGAAGATCTTTTCCCGCAAGGGCCAGGAAAAGGACGAGCGGGCGAAGGCCATCGAAGCCACGCAGGTTGCCAAGTTGGAGAAGAACTTGTCCGACGAGATTCGAATTCTTACTGACGAGCGCTTGAAGCGTCTGGAGAACATTCTCGGCGGTAAGGAAGTGCTGGCTGACCTGCACGACGAGCGCACCAACAAACGGCTGTTGACCAAGGACACTGTCCTTGACCGCGACGCCATCGAGCGCATTTCCACGCGGAACCTGAAGCGCATTAAATATGCCGACAAAGATCCGCGCGTGAATGAGCAGATCGACGAGATCGAAGAAATGACCTCGCGCCAGATCGACGTGCTCAAGAAGATCGTAGGCGAAAAGAAAGACAAGCTCACTAAAGGCGACGAACTGCCGCCCGGAGTGATCAAACTGGTCAAGGTTTATATCGCCATGAAGCGCAAGCTGAGTGTGGGCGATAAAATGGCCGGCCGTCACGGCAACAAAGGCGTCATCGCGCGCATTCTGCCGGATGAGGATATGCCGTACCTCGAAGACGGCACGCCGGTCGAGATTGTTCTTAACCCGCTCGGCGTTCCTTCCCGTATGAATGTGGGACAGATTCTTGAAACCCACCTCGGATGGGCAGGACATGAACTCGGAAAAAAGATCACTGAGTTCCTTAAGGAAAATTCCCGCGAGGAAGTGGTTCGCCGCGAACTGAAATCTCTGTTCAAAGGGACCACGCTGGAGCAGGAAATTTCCGAGGTCCCAGATGACGAACTCATGGCGGTCGCTGAGACGCTCACGCGGGGCGTGTTTACCGGGTCACCGGTATTTGACGGCTCGCGCGAAAGCGAGATCAAGGCGCTGCTCAAGAGCGCAAATCTGCCGGAGTCAGGCAAGACGTGGCTGCACGACGGCATGACCGGCGAGCGTTTCGAACAGCCGGTGACGGTCGGCTACATCTACATGTTGAAGCTGTCGCACCTGGTGGACGACAAGATTCACGCTCGTTCCATCGGGCCGTACTCGCTCATCACCCAGCAGCCGCTGGGCGGCAAGGCGCAGTTTGGCGGACAGCGTTTCGGAGAAATGGAAGTCTGGGCGCTGGAAGCGTACGGAGCGGCGTTCATTCTTCAGGAACTCCTCACCGCGAAGTCCGACGACGTTTATGGCCGAACCAAGATTTATGAGGCCATCGTCAAGGGCGAAGCTGCCATGGAGCCGGGCGTGCCGGAATCGTTCAACGTGCTGATTCGCGAGTTGCAGTCGCTGTGTCTCGATGTCGAGCTGATCAAGGCGGGCGAGAAGAAGCCCGTTTTGAGCGCGGCGCCAGGAGATGGATTTGCGGCAGCTTCAAAGCGCGGCGTGCTGCTGGAAGCGGATTGAAATTCAGTGGGCAGTGGTCCGTTGCCAGCTGGTACGACGGCGGACCACTCGGAAACTGAAAAAATGATTTCAAGAAAAGCTGAGGCTGCCAAGCTCCTGCGACTTCAGCCAAGTTACTGGCCACTGACAACTGATCCCTGGCCATTATTTCGGAGCCGCTGGCGGCAGCGATAAGGCCGTGGGAAGTGGAGGAAACCTTGTTCCGTTCAAGCCCTTTTGATTTGGCAAACCCGATTGCTGATTTCGACGCCATTCGCATTAGCCTGGCCTCTCCGGAAAAAATCCGGAGCTGGTCGCATGGCGAGGTGACGAAGCCCGAAACCATTAATTACCGCACTTTTAAACCCGAGCGCGATGGCCTGTTCTGCGCCCGCATTTTTGGTCCGGTCACTGACTGGGAGTGTCTCTGCGGCAAGTACAAGCGCATGAAGCACCGCGGCGTGATCTGCGACAAGTGCGGCGTGGAAGTGACGCTCTCCAAGGTCCGCCGCGAGCGCCTGGGCCACATTGAGCTGGCGTCGCCCTGCTCACACGTGTGGTTCTTCAAAGGTCTACCGAGCCGCATTGGCCACCTGCTCGATATTTCTCTGCGCGATCTCGAAGCCATTCTTTACTTCGAGGCCTACGTTACGGTTGAGCCCGGTGACGCGCCGGTAAAAGAGCGCGAAGTAATCAAAGACGAAGCCAAGTACCGCGAACTCGACCAGCAGTATCGGCCCGCCGGCTTTCGCGCAATGATGG
Organism: Terriglobales bacterium; assembly: GCA_035493765.1. Classification (GTDB taxonomy): domain Bacteria; phylum Acidobacteriota; class Terriglobia; order Terriglobales; family Acidobacteriaceae; genus Gp1-AA145. The sequence continues at coordinate 20,816 of DATJHT010000044.1, read as the reverse complement.
GCGCTGAGGCTATCAAGGAGCTGCTCAAGCGGGTGGACATCGATGGCCTGGGTGTGGAACTGCGCGAGAAGATGCGGCATGAAAACTCGCTGCAGAAGAAGCTGAAGTATGCCAAGCGATTGAAAGTTGTTGAGGCATTCCGCAAGAGCGGCAACAAGCCGAACTGGATGATTCTCGACGTGATTCCGGTCATTCCGCCGGAGTTGCGTCCATTGGTTCCATTGGACGGCGGTCGTTTTGCTACCTCTGATTTGAACGATCTGTATCGCCGCGTCATTAACCGCAACAACCGGTTGAAGAAGCTGATGGACCTGCACGCGCCGGAAGTGATCGTGCGCAACGAAAAGCGTATGTTGCAGGAAGCTGTGGACGCGCTGTTCGACAACGGCCGCCGTGGCCGCGTGCTGCGTGGCGCGAACAACCGTCCGCTGAAGTCGCTCTCAGATACGCTCAAGGGTAAGCAGGGCCGCTTCCGCCAGAACCTGCTGGGTAAGCGCGTGGACTACTCCGGACGTTCAGTCATCGTGGTCGGTCCCGAGCTCAAACTGCACCAGTGCGGTCTGCCGAAAAAGATGGCGCTCGAACTGTTCAAGCCATTCATCTATCACCGGCTGGAGCAGACAGGTCACTGCACGACTATCAAGCAGGCGAAAGAGATGGTCGAGCAGCAGGAAGCAATTGTGTGGGACATCCTGGAAGAGGTCATCAAGGACCATCCGGTGCTCTTGAACCGCGCTCCAACTCTGCACCGTCTCGGCATTCAGGCGTTTGAGCCGGTGCTGGTGGAAGGCAAGGCCATCAAGATCCACCCGCTGGTTTGCACCGCGTTCAACGCCGACTTTGACGGCGACCAGATGGCGGTACACATTCCGCTGTCTCCAGAAGCCCAGGTTGAAGCCAGCGTGCTGATGCTTTCGTCGCACAACATTTTGTCGCCCGCCTCAGGCCAGCCGATTACCGTGCCCACGCAGGACATGGTGCTTGGTCTCTATTACCTGACCAAAGGCAAGCCCGGCGCAAAGGGCGAAGGTCGTGCGTTCGCCAACATCGAAGAAGTGCTGCTCGCATTGCACGCAGGAGAGGTCGAGACGCTGTCGCCGATCCGGCTGCGGTACACCGGTGAAGTGGTCGACCTGACCACTGCGTATGACGATCAGGACATAGTTCACACCGATTCGGTGAATTACGACCGGTCGTTCCTGAACACGACCGTGGGACGCGCCATCCTGAACGACCACCTTCCCGAAGGCATGCCGTACGTCAACGGGCTGCTGAAGAAGAAGGGTATCGGGCAGCTGGTCAGCTTCTGCTACCTGAAGTATGGGCTTGAAATGACCGTCAAGATGCTCGACGAGATCAAAGAGCTCGGCTTCCGCTTCGCGACTCGCGCCGGCTTGTCCATCGGGATTGACGACATGGTCGTGCCCGATAACAAGAAGACGCTGGTGCGTGACGCCGAGAAGCAGGTGGTGAGCGTTCAGCAACAATATCTGGACGGCGCCATCACCGACGGCGAGCGCAAGAATAAGGTCATTGAAATCTGGTCGGCGATCACGGAGAAAGTTGCCGATGAAATGTTTGGCCAGATGCAGCAGCGCGATAAGGAAGGCGCCATCAATCCGATTTACGTGATGGCTGACTCCGGCGCTCGAGGCTCCAAGCAGCAGATTCGCCAGCTTTCTGGCATGCGCGGATTGATGGCTAAGCCGTCGGGTGAAATCATCGAAACGCCGATTACGGCGAACTTCCGCGAAGGGTTGACGGTGTTGCAGTACTTCATCTCGACCCACGGCGCGCGTAAAGGACTGGCCGACACGGCGCTCAAAACCGCCGATTCAGGCTACCTGACTCGCCGCCTGGTGGACGTTGCTCAGGACGTGATCATCAGCGAATACGATTGCGGCACCGTGGACGGCATTTACGTCTCCGGAATCGTCGAAGCCGGTGAAATTATTGAGCCGTTGCGTGACCGCATTGTCGGCCGCGTGTCGCTCGAGAAGATCAAAGACTACGATGGCAACGTGATTGTTGACATCAACAACGAAATTACCGAAGACCTGGCAAGTGCGATTCAGGCCGCGGGTATCGAGCGGGTGAAGATCCGTTCGGTGCTCACTTGCGAATCGAAGCGCGGCGTTTGCGTCATGTGCTACGGACGCAACCTCGCATCCGGACGTCTCGTCGAACTCGGCGAAGCTACGGGCGTAATTGCCGCTCAGTCGATCGGCGAACCGGGAACCCAGCTCACGATGCGTACATTCCACATCGGTGGTACGGCATCGCGGGTTTCCGAGCAGTCGCGGCTGGAAGCCAAAACCAACGGCAGCGTCAAGTTCATCGGCCTGCAGACGGTGAAGTCGAAGACCGGCGATCTGGTGGTGATGAACCGCCAGGGTTCGATTGCGGTACTCGACGACAAGGGCCGCGAGCGCGAGCGCTACTCGGTGGTTTACGGCGCAAAGGTCAAGGTCAACGAGGGCGACCCGGTCCAACTCGGCCACGTCATGGTCGAGTGGGACCCATATACCTTCGCGATCCTCACCGAAATCGGCGGCACAGTGCAGTTCAAAGACCTGCAGGAAGGGGTCACGCTGCACGAAGAAGTCGACGAAGTCACCGGCCTGTCGCGTCACGTAGTGGCCGATTCGCCGGATGAAAAGCGTCAGCCCGCGATCGTGATCAAAGGCAAGAGCAGCAAGCGCTACTTGATGCCCTCGCGTTCGCACTTGATGGTGACCGAAGGCGAGACGGTGTTCCCCGGCGATGTGCTGGCGAAGATTCCGCGTGAAACTACGCGGACCAAGGACATCACCGGCGGTCTGCCGCGTGTGGTGGAACTGTTCGAAGCCCGCAAGCCGCACGAAACCGCGGTCATCAGCGAGATCGATGGCACGGTGAAGTTCGGCGAGATCTCCAAAGGTCAGCGCAAACTGTACGTGCAAGCCGACAACGGGACCGAGAAGGAGTACTCAGTTCCGCGCGGCGTTCACATCAACGTGCAGGAAGGCGAGCGCGTCAAGGCGGGCGAACCGCTTATGGATGGCCCGCTCAATCCGCACGACATTCTGGCGGTGCTTGGCGAGAAGGAACTGCAGTCCTACCTGGTAAATGAAATCCAGGAAGTCTATCGGCTGCAGGGCGTCAACATCTCGGACAAGCACATTGAAGTAATCGTCCGCCAGATGATGCGCTGGGTGCGCGTCGAAGACGTCGGCGACACCACGTTCCTGCTCGAGGAGCAAGTGGACAAGTTCCGCTTCCGCGAGGAGAACGAGCGCGTGATTCGCGACGGCGGCAAACCGGCAACCGGCCGGCCGTTGCTGCTCGGCATCACTAAAGCGTCGCTGGCGACCGACTCGTTCATTTCGGCGGCGTCCTTCCAGGAGACCACGCGAGTGCTCACTGAAGCCTCAATTCAGGGCAAGGTGGACCACCTGCGCGGGCTGAAGGAAAACGTCATCGTGGGACGGCTCATTCCTGCCGGCACCGGCATGGAGTATTACCGTAACGTGCGCCTCTCTCCGGAGATGGAAGAGGCCGCGGCCAAGGTGCAGGAAGAAGTCTCGCAAGCCTACGAAGAGGCCGAGCGTGCGCTCGAACTCATGCGTACTGAAGGCGAGACCGAGGAACTGGCAGCGGAGTAATTTTCAAAGCTATGAAGGGCGGAGCGATCCGCCCTTTTGTTTTGCCAATTGAAATGAACGTCGCGCTTCATTTCGCCAAAGTTTTTGGCATTTGCATGGCCACTTTTGTGGCCGCTTACGTCTTTGTCGTATTCAGGTGGGGCTTCAATGTAGGCATTGCATGGGGAACATCTCACCCGCCCATGTGGGCTGTTCAAATTGTGTTCTGGCTTTGGCCGGTGGTCCCCGCGTTGCTGATTGCGGTTTTTTGGGAAATTTTGCGGCTGATTAAATTGCGTATCGTTTAATGAACCACAACTGAATGCACGCCAACCCACAACGATTGCAGAATGAGGCACCCGGGCCGACTCTGCGCTTGCTTGAGACGCCGGACGACTCTACTCTGTCACCGTTGATCTTTCGTTTTCTCAATCTGCTGCGCCGGGCGGTGTGGCGCGCGTTTCAGCACGACGCATTCGCCATCGCCAAGGCGTCGGCTTACTCCTCCATCCTCACGTTTTTCCCTACCCTGCTTGTCCTGGGTTCAGTGCTTCAGGCGCGCAGAAACACGCAGGCTTTTTCGCGTGAGATTTCCGATGCCCTCACCAGGATTCTTCCCGCCGGAACCAGCACCGCGCAAGCTTATCTTCGCGGCAGCGCCGGGCGCTCGTTTGGGCTGCTGTTCACCACGTCGTTGCTGACTTTATGGCTGGCATCGGGCGTCATGGTCTCGTGGATGGACGGCTTCCGCCGCTGCTATGAGCTGCCAAAAATCTGGGGACTGGTGAAAGAGCGGCTGATTGCGCTATCGCTCGTGATCCTGGCAGGCATTCCGCTCAGTTGCGCGACCATTCTGGTTGCGTTCGGCAATCGCATTGAAACCCGCATTCTCTTCCACATCGGCCACGAATTCAGCCCCTACATTTATCTGATGTGGATGTTTATCCGCTGGCTGATCGCCATTGCCACCAGCGTCGCGGTGATTGCCCTCATTTATCACAATGCGGTGCCGCGCACTCAGCCCTGGCATAGCGTTCTGCCGGGCGCCATGCTGGCCACTATTCTATGGTTCTTCACCACCATACTTTTTGGATGGTATTTGCAACACTATGCCGACTATAGCGTGATTTATGGCTCGTTGGGGGCGGCCATCGCGTTGCTCGTCTGGATGTATCTGATCTCACTGGTCATTCTGATCGGTGCCGAGTTCAATGCAATTTTGTTCCCGCGATCTCTTTTGGGCAGCGAGTTGAAGGCCGGCGTGGCGAAGTAGTTCGTGCACGCATGTTCACCGATTGTGGGCGGCAGCGGGCAACTTCCTCAGTTAACAATTCGCAATTCATCCCATGCTATTCTCCTTGACCGAATGAGCCCACGTACTCTCGTTGGCATTTTTCTTCTTTCCGCATTGCTTGCCGCTTCTGCGGGCACTGAAGAGACCTCCACGCGCAAAGAGCAAGGTTGGCGCGGAAGGTGGGCTGCGAGTGCCGGGCCGCGTACTTTTCACGGTCGCTGGTGGGCCGAGCTCCTTGGGAATACCGGGAACGCTGCCAACGGCTCATGGACGCTTCTCAGCGACAGCAATCAGATTCTTCTGGACGGCACTTGGTCGGCGAAAAAATCGGCCCACGGATGGGAGGGTACATGGATCGCCCGGGTCAGATCTCAAAAGCCTTTTTCCGGAACGTGGTCCGCAAACTCGAGCGAAGGTAGTACCTTGGAAGACATGCTCAAGCAGGCCATCGCTAAACAAGTGATCGGCTCCTGGGCTTCGGGGCGAATGCAGGGCGACTGGTGGCTGATGGGCCCGGGCTACTAGCGAAGAAAATACGGATTAGAGTTTAGCGATACCCGCCGCGCCCACGGCCGCACGGTTCTTTTCCCTTACAATATCCATTACTCACATGAGCGAAAACTCAACTGGAGTTTCATCTCTACGCGCTCCCAAAGCTGCTCCGACGAGGCAGGCGAAAATCGTCTGCACCATTGGCCCATCGTCGAATACCGAAGCTGGTGTGCGCATGCTGATGCACGCAGGCATGGATGTTGCGCGGCTGAATTTTTCTCACGGTTCGCACGCCGACCATGCCCGGGTAATCGAAGTCCTGCGCCGGACGGCCGCTTCGGAAGGCCGCACAATCTGCATCCTACAGGATTTGCAAGGCCCGAAAATACGCACCGGAAAGTTGAAGGGGCACGTGCCGGTCGTGCTCAAGGCTGGCGGCGTAGTGACCATCACCACGCGCGATGTCGAAGGCGCCGCTGATTTGATTTCCACTACATTTAAAGACCTTCCGCGCGAAATGCGGCCCGGGTCCCGCATTCTCTTATCGGATGGGCGCATTGAGCTGCACGTCAAAGAGGTTCGCGGCGAAGACATCGAGTGCGAGATCATCAACGGTGGCACCCTGGCCGAACATCAGGGGATCAATCTGCCCGGAGCCGCACTTTCGATCCCCGCACTGACCGAAAAAGACCGCAAGGACCTTGAATTCGGCGTGAAGCATGGGGTCGATCTGGTTGCACTTTCGTTTGTTCGGTCGGCTGCCGATGTGCGCACCGCCAGGGGAATCATTGCCGCGCGCAACTCGGACATTCCCGTGTTTGCAAAGCTGGAAAAGCCCCAAGCGCTCGATCAGCTGGAAGAAATTCTTGAAGCCGCTGATGGAGTGATGGTGGCGCGCGGCGATCTGGGCGTCGAAATGCCGCCGGAAAAAGTCCCCGTCATCCAGAAATACGTGATCCGCCGCGCCGCCGAGTGGCGCAAGCCGGTGATCATCGCCACCCAGATGCTCGAGTCGATGATCGAAAACCCGCGTCCCACTCGGGCTGAAGCCAGCGACGTTGCGAATGCCATCTTTGACGGCACAGATGCAGTGATGCTGTCGGGCGAAACCGCGAGCGGCAAATATCCGCGCGAGGCGGTTTGCATGATGGCGAAAATCGTAATGGAAGCCGAGAACAATATCGCCGATTTTATGCAGCCGCGCCGCAGGCGGCGGCAGCGCGCCTTGTCGATCTCGGAAACGATTTGCGAATCCATTGCGCACGCTGCTGAAGACCTGCACATGGCGGCCATTGCGGTGTTCACCGAAACCGGCAACACCGCGCGCATGCTGTCAAAGCACCGTCCACGCTCGCGCATTTATGCTTTCAGCCACATGCCGGCAGTCTGCAATCGCATGAATCTGTTGTGGGGCGTGCAGCCGGTCAGGCGCGATCATGCGCTCAGTTCGGAAGAAATGCTCTCGACTGCTGAACAGGAGCTGTTACGTTCTGGCCGGGTGAAAGCCGGAGATGTGCTGGGCGTGGTCGCGGGGACGCAGATGGCGAGCGGCTCAACCAATTTCATGAGATTGCATGTGGTGAAAGAATAGAAGCGCGATGTGATTGTCGCTCCGGTGTGTGATTTAATCGGCGTGCGATGAATCCTATTGAGCTTTCCACTGAGCAGTTCCGCGATTTGGCGGAATATGTGGTTGCCCTCAGTGCCGAGTATCTGGCTGCCCTCGATTCCCAGGCTACGTTTCCCGCGACCAGCGGCACGACAACCGAGCAACTCTTCTCAGGTGATCTTCCTGAGCAGGGCATCGGGAAGCAGGCCTTAGCCAAGCTTACAGACCTGGCGGCACACTCCCGCGCTCAGAACGGACGCTTTTTTGGCTACGTGCTGGGATCGGCGGATCCAGTCGCGGCTTTGGGCGATCTGTTTGCCTCAGTTTTGAACCAGAACCTTACCGCTTGGCGGTCTGCTCCAGCGGGCGCCACCATTGAACGAACTGTCGTTCGCTGGCTGGGGGAGGCGATTGGATGCCGCGGTTTCTCCGGAACGCTTACTGGCGGGGGCTCGGCTGCAAATTTCATGGCGCTCGCCATGGCGCGGGAATTCAGACTCCCCGCCAACGAGCGCGGTATTCAGAGCGCCGGCGCGGGAATAGTCTACGCATCCGAGCAGGTGCATATGTCCATTCCCAAAGCAGTGGCTATGTTGGGAATGGGGCGCGAAAACGTTCACTACGTGCAGTGCGATAAGTCGTATCGCATGGTTCCGTCTGAGTTGGCGTCCGCAGTCAGCAAGGACAAGGTCGCCGGGCGGAAGCCGATCGCGGTGATTGCGTCAGCGGGAACCGTGAACACCGGCGCCATCGATCCGCTGGAGGCAATCGCGTCCATCGCTCAGGAACATGGCCTTTGGATGCACGTTGATGGCGCCTACGGAGCGCTTGCCGCGATCGCTGTGCCGGAAAAATTCAAGGGACTCGCCCAGGCTGATTCCTTGTCACTCGATGCGCACAAGTGGTTGTACCAGCCGCTTGATTGCGGATGCTTGCTTTACCGCGATCCAGCGGTCGCGCGGACCGCGTTCGCGTACACCGGCAGCTATGCCAAGCAGCTGAGTTCGGACCCGATTGAAGGGTTCGCATTTTTTGAGGAGTCGGTGGAGCTTTCCCGCCGCTTCCGCGCTTTAAAGCTCTGGCTCTCTCTCCGCTACCACGGCGTTAGCGCCTTTCGCGAAGCCATTCACCGCAACCTTAAGCAGGCCCAGAAGCTGGCCGAGGCAGTCAAAAAATCTGTGGAGCTCGAGCTGGTGGCCCCGGTTGAGCTGAGCGCAGTGTGCTTTCGCCATCGCCTAAGCGCGAGCGCGCCCGAGGAGTCGCGGAGTCCTTTCAATCTTGCATTGCTGAAAAAGATCATTGCGCGGGGCAGGGTTTACCTTTCTAACACGGAGTTGGAAGGGAAATTCTGCCTGCGTGCGTGCATTGTGAACCATCTCACGACGAATGCGGACGTCGAGGAGATTGTTCCTGAGGTGTTGAATGCGGCGGCGGAAATCAGCCGAGATTTCGGCTGCTGAATTTCATCTCCGCCAGAGTGCGGAAGAGGCGGTCACTTCGCAGGTCCGAACTCCGGTGCGGCGACCTCGATGCGCCACACCGGGCCATCCTCGTACATTTGTCCTTCGAACTCGACAAATGTCGGAGCTTCGCTCTTGATGGTCCAGAAGTGGGCGTCCGCAGGCTGTTTGCCTACAAGTGGCGCTACCTTGCCGGCCACGCCTTCGATTTTCACCTTCATCACATAGTGCTGCGCCTTGAAAGTGAGCAGCCCGAATTTGACGGTCTTTTCTTCTGACGGCGTGAATTTCAGTTTTACTATGCGCGGTTTGTCGGAGGGCGCCACCATTGAAACCGTAGTTTCAGGCGCAGAAGGATCCATGTTCTTGACCAGGATGAACAACAAGCCATTGGCCACATCCGGCGGGATGCTCATCAGCTTGGAGGTCCGTTTCTCTTTTCCTTTGTCCACGGTGCGAACCGTGATTTTCCCCGATGCCGCATCAATCCAGGACTCGCTATCTCGCTTGAACGCCGGGCCCTTTTGCGTGACCTGATCGCTCACGAGATGAAATGTCCCGCGCTGGGTGAATTTCGTGATCTCACGGTAGAAGGATCCGTCTTTAAAATGAAATTGGAGATCGGCAAGGACCAGACCGCTACCCGGTTTGGCGGTCTGCTGGATGTATCCGTCAGCGATGACGTGCCCTTCGCTGTTTTGCAGCGTGAGAAAGCCGAAGGTTACACCTTCGAGATGGTGAACGCGCACAGGCTCGGCAGCCAGTTGTGGTCCCAGCATCATCGCAGACACGAATAACGCAACAATTGGCAGACGGCAGCTAATCATATCCAGACTGAGATGCCGAGGACGATGTCTGCGTGCTGTAAACTTATCGGGCTTTAGTGCAGCGTATGTACGAGGAAGTTTCCAATTTCACAGTCGACCCACCGGTTCAAGGATTTCTGCATCGTCCGTTGTCGCCGTCCGGCGACGGCTTGATTCTCACCCACGGCGCCGGGGGTAATGCACAGATGGCGCTGCTCGTTGCCCTGGCAGAAGCCTTTGCTGGCGCGGGTTTTATGGTGATCCGATGCAACTTGCCCTTTCGTCAGAAGCGATCATTCGGGGGGCCGGGACGCGGAGATGCGGTGCGCGATCGTGAAGGCCTGAAGAACGCAGTTGCTGCAATGCGAAAGCTTGCGTCCGGTCGGGTGTTTCTGGGCGGCCAAAGTTATGGCGGGCGGCAAGCGAGCATGCTGCTCGCCGACGAGCCGGTTGCTGATGGCCTGCTTCTACTTTCATATCCGTTACACCCTCCAGGAAAACCCGAGCAGTTGCGTACTGAGCATCTGCCCAGACTTCGCGTTTCCACGTTGTTCGTCGAAGGCACACGTGATCCGTTTGGCACGATGGAAGAAATCGAAGCGGCCCGCAAGTTAATCCCGGCAAAGACTGAGTTGCTCACCGTCGAAGGCGCCGGGCACGATTTAGGGTTTAAAGGAAAAACGAAATCGGCGGAATTGCCGGGCAGAGTGCTTGGAACCTTTCAGCAACTCTTTGGCTGATCTGCTGCCAGCCACGCTGAATTTACCGCGCAGTTTATAATTCAACGTTTTGACTCAATCATTTGGTGCGAAAGGAGCACTGACATGGCTCAGCCTACGATGGCGTCGGTAGCTGGACTGCGCGACACGTATGTGCAGCTGAAAACCCGCATGGACAAAGCGGTTGACGACTTCCGCAAAGCGCTGGTTGGAACCCGGACCGGGCGCGCATCGGTGCATATGCTGGATCCGGTGACGGTTGAGGCATATGGTTCGCAGATGCCACTGAACCAGGTTGCCACAGTGCATGCGCCTGAGCCGCAGTTGATTACCGTGCAGCCGTACGATCCCTCGCAGTTAGGTGCGATTGAAAAGGCAATTCGTGCAGCGGAGTTGGGCCTGAATCCGATGAACGATGGCAAGGTCATCCGCGTCCCCATTCCGGCGCTGACCGAAGAGCGTCGTAAAGAGATGGTCAAGCACCTGCACAAGGTGCTTGAAGACCACCGCACGGCTGTCCGCAATATTCGCCGCGACGGCAATGACGCCATCAAGAAAGCGCTCAAGGACAAGAAGATAACTGAGGACGAAGAGAAGCGTGCGACCGGCGAAATTCAGAAGCTGACTGACGACGAAATCAAGAAAATGGAAGACATGTGCAAGACGAAAGAAAAAGAAGTGATGGAAATCTGATAACCCCGTCATAGGTCGTCGGCGAAAGCCTTCTACCGCCGTGTGCTCTGAGGCTCAGAAAAATTTGTGGCTCGGGTCACCAATGACCGACGGCCAAGGTCCGACGACCAACGACGCCTTCTCCCCGATATAATCATGGACATCGTGAATAAAGTAGTGCATGCCGCGTGTCCGCATGATTGCCCCGACGCGTGCGGTGTTCTGATTACTGTTCAAGACGGCAAAGCGACGAAGATTCAGGGCGATCCCGCTCATCCTGTGACGCGCGGATTTTTGTGCGCCAAAGTTGCGAAGTATCTGGACCGGGTTTATTCACCGGACCGGGTTTTGTACCCGATGCGAAGGGTGGCTCCAAAGGGACCGTCGAACCGCCTGTCGGAGCGAGGCATATCAGAATTGTCGGACAAGAATGTCCGAGCCACACAACCTGTGGCGCGACCTGAGTTTCAGCGTATCTCCTGGGACGAAGCTCTCGGTGAAATAGCAGCGAAATTCAAGCACGTCATGGCCGAGTTCGGCAGTGAGGCTCTCCTGCCTTATTCCTATGGGGGGACGCTCGGGAAACTCGGTTTTGCGTCGATGGATCGGCGTTTCTTTCACTCGATTGGTGCCTCTCAGCTCGCGCGAACGATTTGCGCAGAGGCGGGAGCCACGGGTGTGAAGTCGGTCTATGGCGTGAACATGGGGACCGATCCGGAGCAGTTCCGGCATTCCAAGTACATCATCGCCTGGGCCGCGAACATTCACGGCAACAACGTTCATTTATGGCCTTTCATTGAAGAAGCCCGTCGCAATGGCGCGAAGCTGGTCGTGATCGATCCGTATCGCACGCGGACGGCGGCATGCGCCGACTGGCACATCCCGATCAATCCCGGTACTGACGTGGCATTGGCGCTGGCGATGATGCACGTCATCATCAACGAAAATCTTTATGACGCTGACTTTGTGGCGTGCCACACGGAAGGCTTCGATGAACTTCGCAACAAGGTCCAGGAATATCAGCCGGAGAAAGTGGCGCAGTGGACGGGAATCGCTGCCGGCGATATTCGCAAGCTCGCCCAAGATTACGCTACGGTTCGGCCAGCAGTTATCCGTATGAATTATGGGGTACAGCGCTCGCAAAATGGAGGCATGGCTTCACGAACGATTGCGATGCTGCCGTGCATCACCGGATCGTGGAAGGAAGCAGGCGGAGGTTTTCAGCTCTCGACCAGCGGCGCCTTCGGATTGAACAATGCCGAGCTCGAACGCACCGATCTGATGGAAAAATCGCTCGGTCGTCCAGCCCGCACCATCAACATGGTCGAACTGGGTAAGGCGCTCAACCAAGTCGATGACCCGCCGGTCAAAGCGATGTACGTCTATAACTCGAACCCGGCTGCGGTCTGTCCCAATCACAATGACGTGATTAGGGGGTTGCTGCGGCCCGACTTGTTCACGGTCGTGCACGAGCAGTTCTTCACCGATACGACTGATTACGCGGATATCGTTCTGCCAGCCACCACTTTTTTCGAGCACAAAGAATTGCAGTCGGCCTACGGACATTACTATTTGCAGATGTCGAATCAGGCGATTGCGCCGTTGGGGGAGTGCCGGTCGAACACTGACGTTTTCCGCGCGCTGGCTGCCAAAATGGGGTTAGAAGACGAATGCCTCCGGGATTCTGATGAGGAAATGATCGAGCAGGCCCTCGATTCCTCGAATCCATGGCTGAAGGGGCTGACGAGAGAGCGGTTGGAGAATGAAGGGCATATTCGTCTGAACTTCACTGCTGAAACGGGTCCGCTGACTGAAACTCCCGAGCCGTTCCTGCCCTTTGCCCAGGGAAACTTCCGAACGCCGAGTGGCAAGGCTCTTCTGTACAACGAAGCCCTCAAGCAGCAGGGGCTCGACCCGGTTGCTACGTTCATCCCACCGGACGAGTCGCGTCACACCGAGATGGCCAAGTCCTTTCCGCTTGAGCTCCTTGCGCGGAAGGCGGACAATTTCCTGAATTCAACGTTTACAAACCTGCCCAGCGTGCAGGCGATGGAGAAAACCGGACTGTTAGAGATGAATTCTTCGGACGCAAGCCGGCGCGGCATCCGCGACGGAGATCGAGTGAAGGTGTTCAATCGGCGCGGCGCGATTGAACTGACGGCCAAGGTGGACGGTGCAGTTTCGCCGGGAGTGGTGGCGGCAAAGCTCAACTGGGCAAAACTTACACCCGGAAACCGCAACATAAATGTGCTTACGTCCGAAAAACTCACGGACTTGGGCAACTCTGCCACGTTTTATTCCGTCTTGGTTGAAGTGGAGCTTTTCCAGCCGTCCCGGCGATAGCCGAACGGCAGCTGTTTTGGACGCCCTCCACGGCTCTACCGTATAATTGCGGTTTTCCATACTCCCAGTCAGCCGAGGTAAGAAGCGATTCTTCGCATTCATCAGGACAGGCCTGTAATTTTGCGCAATCACCGCTGGGCACACTCGGCGACATGTGCATCCTATTCATTTCTAAGTACTTCCTGGTGCAAGAATTTATTTTCTTCTCTCGGCTGTGCCATTGTTCTGTTTGTCTTCATCCCCTCATTGTTCGCGCAACAGGATTTGATCACAGAAATTCAGGTGCACGGCAATCGAAGCGTTCCCGCGGACGTGGTCAAAGCGCATATTTTTACCCATCCAGGTGATGTGTATGACCAGGCCGCGATCGAGCGCGATTTCAATTCGCTGTGGAACACCGGATTTTTTGAAGACATTCGCTTCGAACGTGAAGCCACTCCGAAAGGCTGGATCCTTCATGTTTATGTAAAGGAACGCCCGCGAGTTAAGCAGATCTATTACCTGGGTATCAATGCGATCTCCAAGAGCGACATCCTGGACCGCTTCAAGCAGGACAAAGTAGGGCTGTCTCCGGAATCGCAGTACGACCCTACCAAGGTGAAAAAGGCAGAAGTCAGCATCAAGGCGCTTGAGGCCGAGCACGGACACCAGTTCGCAAATGTGCGAAGCGAAATTCGACCGCTGCCCCCAGCCTCAGTCGAACTTACATTCGTCGTCCGCGAAGGCCCGAAGGTCAAAGTAGGTAAGATCAAGTTTGAAGGCAATCATCACGTCAGCAGCCGTGAATTGCGCCATGCCATGCGTTTTTCGCGGCCGATCGGCATACCCCATTCAATTTTCCTGGAAAACATTTTTGCCAAAACTTATGACGCTACCAAGCTCGATGATGATATGGAACTGGTACGCGAAGATTTGCAGAACCGGGGATACTTCAAAGCCAACGTAGGCCAGCCACAGACCGTTATTCGCGACACTGGGCACGAGGGATTTCACGTGCCGCTGCTCCAGCATGGCCCCGGTAAAGCCATGGACATCACCGTGCCTATCGAAGAAGGCGAGCGCTACAGGCTCGGAGCCATCACCTTCAAGGGAACCAAGGCGCAGCCGAATGCAAGAGCCCTGCGGAATCTGTTCCCGATAAAAGACGGAGATGTCTTTAACCGCCAGAAGATCGCGAAAGGTCTCGAAAACCTGAAGACCGCCTACGGTTCGCAGGGATATATCAACTTCACTTCGATTCCCACGCCCAGCTTCGACGAGGCCAAAAAAACGGTTTCGTTCGAGATTGACATCGATGAAGGCAAGCAATTCTCGGTCCGCCGCATTGAGTTTCAGGGCAATACCACGACGCGCGATAAGGTCATCCGCCGCGAATTGTTGCTCGAAGAAGGACAGCGTTACAACGAGCAATTGTGGAAGTTGAGCCTGCAACGGCTGAATCAGCTGGGATATTTCGATCAGATCAAACCCGAAGACCCCAGCACTACCGAGCGGCATCTGGACGAAAAAGAAGGCACGGTTGACCTCACGCTGAAGCTGAGAGAGAAAGGCAAGAACCAGATCGGTCTTTCAGGTGGGGTCAGCGGTCTGGCGGGTTCATTCATTGGCCTGAGCTATACCACCAACAATTTCCTTGGCCTGGGCGATACGCTTACCGTGCAGGCGAATATCGGAAGTCTGGAGCGCGATATCACTTTCGGTTTCACTGAGCCGTATATGTTCGATCGCCCTCTTCAAGGGGGATTCACGGTTTACGGCAGGAAGCTCACCTATGATCAGGCGCGCCAGACGGCGCTGCTGACCGGTCAGGTGCTCAACGTATCCCAGGCACAACTACAGAGCTTGCAGAACTACACCCAGGCCAGCAAAGGATTCACTCTCAGTGCCTCCTACCCCTTGCCCCGAAAGTACGGATTCGGCAAGCGAGTTGGGATTACCTATTCCTACGATGTTTCCTCATTGGTTGCGCTTACGACGGCTTCCAAGAACCTGTTCAGTTTCCTAGCGTTCAGCGGAATCAGCGGTCCAAACCAGTTAAATGGGATCATCACCAGCAAGGTCTTTCTGGAGTACGACAAAAATACGCTGGATGCTGCGCTCTATCCCCACTCCGGAACCAAGTATTTCCTCGGGGCAGATATCTCGGGAATCGGCGGAACCGTAAGGACCATACGGCCGGTGGTTGATTACCAGCACTGGATCCCCCTCCAGAACCGTCACAATGCGCTCGGATTCCACGTCCAGGGCTCGTTCCTCAGCGGCTACGGCGGCTTGGTGGCGCCGCCGTTCCAGCGCTTCTACATGGGCGGCGAGAACGACCTGCGGGGCTTTGACATTCGGTCTATCTCTCCGGTCGCCTTCCTGCCCACAGCTTCGGCCATCAGCTTGAGGAACCCGGACGGGTCCGTTGTTCCGAAAGACCCAACTAATCCTTTGAGTGGCCCTTATACAGTCCGCATTCCAGTTGACCAGATTACTTTCCCTGGCGGCGACATGAGCATTGTCTCGAACACCGAATATCGGATCACCATTGCCGGCCCGGTTTCAATTGCTCCATTCTTTGACATTGGGCTTGACCCCATCATTAGAAAATCGCAGTTGAAGATCAATAACGGCGAACTTGCGACTTTGAATCAGCTGCCGTTCGGCTGCCCTTCTATTGACCCGATCAGCGGGCAATGTTTGGGGACGCAGAATATCCCGTTCAATCAAAATCTCACGTTATTGGGCAGTTCAAACTGGCAGCCGCGGGCTTCGACCGGCCTCGAACTCCAGATGTTCCTGCCGATTGTGAACGCGCCATTCAGAATTTATTGGGCATACAACCCGTTGCGCCTGGACCAGTTATCGCAGGCCCCGATCCCGGTCAGCCGGAACATGTTCCCGCAATGCCCGGGGCCATTGTGCGGCGCTGGGGACTTCACCTTCCAGCAGGTCAAGAACGTATTCTCGCCGCAATACCAGCTGCGCGAACCGCGCAAGACATTCCGATTCACGGTTGGGACGACTTTCTAATGACATTTGACGGTGACGGCAGCCTGTTTCTATAATGCCTTCAACTACACGCCAGGGCAGCCGGTCATCGTGATTACTTGCGCACCGGCGCCGGTTGCACAAATCGTCATTACATCTCAGGCGCGCGAATGGTGGTGTAGTTTGGACATTTCAGTTCTGGAACATTTCGCATCTGACAAATCAGGAGCAGTTCTCCAAGGAGAGCAGTTAATCTCATGAAACTCAAGTTTGTGTGTTCACTTTCAGCCGCCGCTGCGATGATGACAGCGGCCGCCCTTGCCCAGACCAATGGTTCTTCCCCGGCCCTGCCTTCAGCGCCGGGCGTTGCCAGTGACCCGGCCGCGGGCACGACTAATGCTACCGGAATCAAGATCGGCGCGATCAATGTCGAGCAGGCGATTTTTGCCAGCAACGAAGGCCAGCGCGATTTTGATGCCTTAAGCAAGAAGCTTGAGCCCAAACAAAACACGCTCAAGGGCCAGAACGACGAGATTGAAGCCCTCAAGAAGAAGCTTGAGGCCGCCGCTACCCCGCAGGCCGACAAGACTGATCTGCAGCGGCAGATTGATTCCAAACAGAAAATCCTGCAACGTGACGCCCAGGATGCGCAGGAGGACGCGCGCAATCAGGAGAACGAGATCGCGCAGCGGATTCTGCAAAAGATGGCGCCGCTGATCGTGAAATATGCCACCGAAAACGGCTTTGGCATGATCATCGACACTTCGACCAACAATCAGTGGCCGAATGGACCGGTGCTGTGGCACGGCCCATCGCTGGACATCACCAAACCGGTGGTCGATGCCTACAACACCCAATCCGGTGTGCCGGCGCCGGCCAAGCCGGCGGGTAGTCCGGCAGGCTCGTTGGGATCGAAGCCCTCGAGTACGAGGCCTGCTACGACCAAGCCGGCCACTTCTGCGCCGACTACTCCCAAATAACGACACCGCTGGAAAAATTTTGTTCCTCAAGCCGCGAGAAATCGCGGCTTTTTATTTTTTGCGATCTTGCCTCTCGCCGTATTCCTCGCGGTGTCTTTATCGGCAGCAGGTCGCGTCTGGTCTGTTTCTCAGCGCGCCAGGCACTTTTCTTTTAACGAGGAGGCACCCATGTTCGCTGGCCTGGACGTAGTTCAAGCTCATCACGCGCGCCGCTGGACGGCAATCGCTTCATTCACCTTGCAGGCGGCGCTGGTTGGTGCAGCGCTGGTATTGCCCTTACTCAAACCCGAAGGCCTTCCTGAAGCCTTCGCCCGTCGTCCCATCTTCCGGCCATTGTCTGCGGGTGTCGAGCATCCCCATGTGAATCAAAACAGCACCAGCAGCTTTACAGGTCATGCCACGGTTTATCCGCTAATCGTCAGGAGAGGGCCGCTTGCGCCGATGGTCGATGTCGGGCTCTCAGATCCGACCGCGGTAGGGCCGCCGGGAATATCTGTCATCGGGATTAAAAACGGATTGGATAATGTGATCACCAATATTGTTGGAACGCCGATCGTGCATCCCGTCGCAGCGCCTAAGCATACCGCCCCCGTGTCGGTCATCATGGAAGGCAATCTGATGCACAAAGTCGAGCCCCGGTATCCCGCGATCGCGCAGCAGGTGGGGATTCAGGGAGCGGTCGTAATCAGGGCGCTCATCAGCCGCAACGGGACGATCGAGCATGCCCAAGTCGAAAGCGGGCAGCCGCTCTTGGTGGCCGCAGCGCTGGCGGCTGTCCGTGAATGGAAGTACCGGCCTTACTACCTGAACGGCGAGCCAGTCGAAGTTGAGACAGAAATCACGGTCAATTTTGTCTTGCATCGATGATTGTGGGAGTGGCACCGCAGTAACCTGCGGCTCCGAGATGCGCAAATTATAATCGCAGCAGTGGCGACCATCGAAATCGCAAAACGCGCGGCTACACGGCCGACCTGGGCTGAAGTCTCGCTGGCCAATCTCCGCCAGAACTATCGCACGGTGCGGGGGTACGTTGGCGCGGGCGTGACTGTTTGCGCGGTGGTAAAGGCATATGCTTACGGGCATGGTGCGGTGGAGTGTTCGCAGGCGCTCGAAAAGGAAGGGGCAACATGGCTGGGCGTAACCTCGCTCGACGAAGCCATTCCCCTGCGCGAAGAGGGCATTGAAACCCGCATTCTGCTAATGACCGGCTTCTGGCGCGGCGAAGAAGAAGAGATCGTCAGGCTGGGACTGACGCCCACCATTTGGGAAGTCGGGCATGTCGAGTTACTGCAAAAGGCTGCTACGCGAGTGGGCGTCAAGCGGCACGCAATTCATCTGAAACTCGATAGCGGCATGGGACGGTTGGGGGCAACGTTAGAAGAATTGCCGCCGGTGCTTGCGGCCCTAAAGTCTTCGCCGAATTTAGAGGTGGAAGGCTTTGCAACCCACCTCGCGTCTTCAGAAGTGCTCGATGCGCCCTCGGTCGCCGAGCAGTTGAAGATCTTTACGGAAGCCCGCGGCATGTTGCGCGACAACGGCTTCACTCCGCCTCTGGTGCACGCGGCCAATACTTCCGCCGTAATCTCGCACCACGAGAGTTGGAACACGATGGTGCGCCCCGGGCTGGCGCTCTACGGATATCATCTGCCATTCGAGCGTGCCGGACGCATAGTGAGCGGCAAAGGTTTGCAACTCCCATTGCAGCCAGTGCTCACCTGGAAGACGCGAATTCTTTCCATCCGCGAAATGAAGCCGGGACAACCGCTCGGTTACGGCGGAACCTACGTGACTAAAGCGCCGGCGAGAATTGGCGTGCTGCCGGTGGGATACGCGGATGGCCTGAATCGCGGGCTTTCAGAAGGCGGCAGAGTGATCGTTCGCGAGCACTACGCGCCCATCGTTGGACGCATTTCGATGGATCTGACCTTGGTTGACGTGACAGGAATTCCCGGCGTTGCCGTTGCCGACGAAGTCGTACTGCTCGGGTCCGAAGACGGCCTGAACGTGGATGCGCGCGAGCATGCTGAATTGGCACACACCATTCCCTACGAAATTCTCTGCGGGATATCGAAGAGAGTGCCGAGAAGGTACGGGAGCTAGCAGTCAGTGCTCAACAGTCAGGCAGAACCGGCGTAACACGATCGAGCCTCCTGTCCTGCTCCCATGACCATTCAGGGCCCAATGCTAACCGCTGAGTGCTGAATGTTCGAATCGCACGCTTCAGCCTTGCTATCCTAGACGCAATGCGTTCCCTCTATTCGCGCTGGATGTACAACTGGGAAACCCGGCTGACCCAGGTGGACAACAACCGCGTGGTTCGTCCGCTGGATTGGGGCATCGAGTGGACGCGCGGCTGGCCCTGCCGCAACGGCTCGCAACTCACCCGGACTCCAGCCGAGTGCGAAAGCTATCTTCGCGACTACAACTCGCGCGCGCTGGCGGCGAGCGATGAGTTCTTCTCGTATCGGGTCCCGACGGATTTTCGGCTTGAAACACGCGCCGTCCAGGTATTCAGTACCCGCGATATTCCCGATCTCCGGCTGGAAGAAAAAATCCGCGGAAAGCAAGCGCCATTCCTGCGGTTTACGTCCCCGGTGCACACGCCACATCCGGAAAATAATATTGTCAATGCGCGATGGTTTCCGGCGAGGGGGAAAAGTGCGGTGGTGATGCTGCCGCAGTGGAATTCTGACGCGCTCAGCCATAATTCACTGTGCGGAATTTTGAACCGGCTGGGGATTTCGGTGCTGCGGCTGAGCATGCCCTATCACGACATTCGCCGTCCGGCCGAGATTCGCCGCGCCGACTACGCCGTTTCGGCCAATATCGGCCGCACCCTCGATGCTGCGCGCCAGGGCGTGATTGATCTGCGCTGCTGCCTTGACTGGCTCCAGCAGCAAGGCTACGAAAAACTGGGCATCGTTGGAACCAGCCTCGGATCCTGTTACGGATTCCTGGCGGCATCGCACGATGCCCGCATCGAGGTCGCAGCTTTCAATCATGCGTCAACATATTTTGCGGATGTGCTGTGGCATGGGCAATCCACAAGACATGTCCGGGAAGGGATCGAGCCGCATATCGATCTCGAACGCCTGCGCGGATTATTTACCGCCATCAGCCCGATGTCGTACTTCAGGCAGTTCGCGCGATTCAAGCGGATGTCGCTGATCATTTATGCGAAGTATGACCTGACATTTTTGCCGGAATTTTCGCGGCAGGTAGTCGAGCAATTCAAGGCTTACGGTCTCGACTACAAAGCCGTCGCTCTGCCCTGCGGGCACTATTCCATCGGCGAGACACCTTACAAATACATGGATGGCTGGCACCTCGCGACATTTCTGGGCAAGGCGTTCAAGCGATAGCTGTCAGCATTAGCTACAATAATCCCGCTGAGTACACCCATGCCTGATCCCATGTACCTCCCACTTGCCGAAGCCGACCCTGAAATTGCCGCAGCCATTGACAACGAAACTCGCCGCCAGCACGAAGGCCTGGAACTGATTGCCTCGGAAAATTTCGTCAGCGAGGCCGTACTCGAAGCCATGGGCTCCGTGTTCACGAATAAGTATGCCGAAGGCTATCCGGGCAAGCGATATTACGGCGGTTGTGAGTACGCCGACGTGGTCGAGAACCTGGCGCGCGATCGCGCCAAGCAGCTCTTCGGCGCGGAACATGCGAACGTTCAGCCGCATGCGGGATCGCAGGCGAACATGGAGGCGTATGCGGCCGTGCTGCAGCCGGGCGATACGATTCTCGGTTTGAACCTCGCCCACGGCGGACATCTCACGCATGGCCATCACCTGAACTTTTCCGGGAAAACTTACAAGATCATTCCCTATGGGGTC
>DATJHT010000043.1:0-8892 GCA_035493765.1 Terriglobales bacterium | reverse complement strand
GGCTCCCCGGTCTTAGCAGATATTTCGGAATGGCTGTAACCTTCAAAATAAGCCATCTCGAGCGCGCTTCGCTGCTGCGACGACATGGCTTGCAGCGCGGACCTGACTTTCTCCACGATCAAGCCGCGATCGGCCTCCCCGGCAAAGTCGGGATCAACTGTGAGTGTCGTGTCTTCCAACTCAGACTGCGGCCGCCTCTTGCGCAACACATCGACAGCCCGGTTGCGTGTAATCACCGCCAGCCATGGCGCCAGGTTTCCCCGACTCGCATCGAAGGCTCCGGGCTTTCGCCACAGTTGCATGAAAATTTCCTGCAGAATATCCTCAGCGGCGCTCGTGTCGCCCAACACTCGCAAAGCAACGGCATAAACCACCGACGAATAGCGGTCATATAGCTCCGCCATTGCCTCCTGGTTGCCATTGCGGATAGCTGCGACCAAAGCTCCGTCGTTCATTCCGTGATTTTTGGTCGCCGAAGACAAACGCCGTTTTCTCTCTCAAGTGGAAGTACGAACCGCTACACAGGACGGATTGGCCCAAAGCTCCTGCGCCACGGCAAGATAGCAGCACAAAGGTAATCGGAGCAAGTTGTGATTTGACGTCGATTTTGGAGGCGTGGGCGTGTCCTCGCCCGTGCTCAGGCCACGCAACTTTTCTTGATTTTCTCTGCGGTATCTGCGCTCTTGGCGGTTAAAGCGTTAGCAGATTACTGTCCGCTGGTGGTTGCCAGCTGCTTCTCTTGCGGCGTCATCTGTCGCCACAAGACTTGCAAGTCAGCGGATATGCGCGAATTCTGCGGTTCCTGGTGCAGCGCGCGTGCAAACCAGCGATAAGCCGTCGGTAAATCCCGGCCTACGCAATGGCCAGTCGCGTACATCGTGCCCAGAACGGTTTGGGCTTTGGAATTCCCGTGCGTTGCGGCCGTACGCAGGTTCGACTCTGCCCGGGTGCAGTTCTGTGGCAGGCCGTTTCCGTACAAGTAGCGCTCGCCCGCAAGTTCAAGATCGGCGTCGGGCGAAGCCGGAGCAGCCACTGCCGCCGACGGAGACGGCACGGATGCTTTGGGTTTCGGAGCAGGTGTCCGACTATGCCTTTTCGAGGTTTTCTCCGGAACATCAGCCGGCGGGGTTGCCTTTGCTTCTTCAGTAGGTTCCTGTGTCTTTTCTGTCGCAGCGTTCTGATCAGGGTTTTTTGAACCGCTGGCTTCATTCGCGCCGTTCTGATCGCCCTGCGACGGGACCTCAGGGGTTTTTCCGGTATCGGCCGGCTTCGCGTTCTGATCAGGCGCGGTCGGCAGTACATCTCCGGCGCCAGTCATCGGTTTATTAATTTTCGTCTGCTGATCCTGCGTTTGAGCAGGGGCCACTTCCGATGGAGACGCCGTTTCCGCTGGTTTGTTCTCGGCGTTCAGCCGATTAAATGGGAATCCGTTGTGCTTCCACTGCCAGTATCCAAGTCCCCCTATCCCGATCAGCAGGATTAATCCAAACACAAGACCCGCATAGCTGCGTGGCTCCTCATCTTCGTAAAGATAATGGAACTCCGTTTTCGGGTCCTCCGCCAATCCCAGGAAGGAAGGCCCGTGCACGGTTTCGCTGCTCCCGTTGTCGTCCCGGGCTGGGACCGACGTGGTCCTTGCAGTCTCAATCTTTACCGGTTCTTTGGCAGCTGTGGGGTTTGTGGTGGTGGTTGCGACCGGAGGATGCGCAAGCGAAGCTCCGCACATCCCGCAGAAACGATACTCCGGGCTGTTATCGTATCCGCAATGCGTGCAGCGGACATACATAGTTTCAAGCATAGCTCAATATTTGGATGGCAGAAAGGCTGCTGCCGTTGGAACCTGGGTCTTAGGTTTCTAAGCTATTCCCGCCACATCGCCATCCGCACGCCAGGCCCTTGATATGGATACGCTTGTGGGCCGGATCAAGGTAATCGTCCGGCTGCGCGTCTCGGGAACGACGCAGCCGTAAGCAGCAATTTAAACGAAAACTTCGCCTGGCAAAGCCGTCAATGTACGAGATGCCAGTGTATTTTGAACCACCGGCTTCGGCCTGTCGGAAATAGACGCATTCAATTGCATCCGCTCGATTTTCAATTGCAACTTGCGCTCGATTGTCCTGAGTTCCAGAACTTCTGCGCCGGTAACCAGGGTGGTAGCACGTCCTTGCAGCCCGGCCCGACCGGTGCGCCCGACGCGATGGATAAAGTCCTCAGCCATCTTTGGCAGGTCGTAATTGACCACGTGGGCAACGTCGTCGACGTGCAGCCCGCGCGAAGCAATGTCAGTCGCCACCAGCACCTGGAATGCACCTTCCTGGAAGCCGCTTAATGCTCCATTGCGCTGGGATTGGCTCCGGTCTCCATGGATCATGGTCGCGGTAAAACCGTCCCTGATGAGTTGTTGGGCCAGCCGCTGGGCCCCGCGTTTGGTTCGCGTGAACACGAGCGTCTGCCCTTTTTCTTCGTAAAGCAGTTCCCGTAGGACATCCAGTTTTTCTCCCGGACGAACTTCGTACGCCTTCAAATCCACGCTTTCGGCTGGTTTCAGCACTGACCCGAGCGCGACCCGTACCGGATTTCGCATGTAGTCATGCACCAGCCCGGCCACTGATTGCTCCAGCGTCGCTGAAAAACACAGCGTCTGCCGGCTTTCCGGGAGCACCGCCAGAATTCGTTCGATCGAGGGCAAGAAGCCCATATCCAACATGCGGTCGGCTTCGTCGAGCACCAGCATCTTTATGTGGCGCAAGTCAGCCAGTCTGCGGGACATCAGATCCTGCAGCCGGCCCGGCGTGGCGATCACCAAGCCCGCGCCTGCGCGCAGACCGTTAATTTGCGCCTTCTCGGAGACGCCCCCGATCACCAGTGAGGCTTTCGGAGTTCCTTTGCTTCGTAGCTTTTCGTACTGCTCGTGGACCTGCATCGCCAGTTCGCGCGTCGGCAACAGAACAAGCGCCCGGGTCTGATTTCGACTTTCACGCGCAGCATCGTGCTGCAACATCTCGATCATCGGGATCAGAAATGCCAGCGTCTTTCCGCTGCCGGTCTGCGAGGTGCCGATTACGTCTTTGCCGTCTAGCGCTGGAGCGATTGCTCCCGCCTGAATCGGGGTTAGTGTGATGAATTGAGCTGCCGCCAGCTTCTGCTGCAATGCCGCTGATAGGGGCAGTTCGGTAAATGTTGTCATTCGTTTTGTTTCTTTCTGGAGAGGCTGCTTATGTCTAACACACAGATACACGTGTCGATCAGTTCTGGCCACTCACATTGTGATTTACGCTAAAAAGTAAACGGCGGGCAGGAAATGCGGAGATGAATCTTGGCCCAGAAGGAAAGAGGAACCACCGCGTGACGAGCAAACCGTGCAAAAGCGTCAAAAACAGTATAGCAGGAAAGTAACGCGCCGGAAATTGAGGGTGACACGAAGGTCACTGGGGCTAATGCTGACCCGGAAGATTTACAATTCCCGGCGTGCGCTTCGGACTAACCGATCGTGCTGTCGCGTCTCCCGTACCGCCGTCTCCCGTCCGCCTGCGCCGTGGGTGCCTCGGCTGTCTCGGTTCACTGGTCTGGCAATTGGCCGTGCTACTCGTCCTGGGCGGAATACTGGTAATCGCGAGCATCGGCGTCTTCGCTCCCTGGGCCTTTTATCTCGGCGGCAAATTTCACATTCTTCCGTACTGGCAAGGCTGGGGAAAAGCGCACGCCAAGAGCGGCGATTACCTTTTGTACGTTCAGATTGAGCCCACCTCCCGCGGAAGCGGGATGCACCTGGAAACAAACCTCACTGGCACTGCTTACGTCTGCACTCCCCGGGGAGAGAACATTCGCCTGCATATGGGAGGCGGTATGCGAAAGCACTTGAATCTTTCTACTGATGGCGAAGCTATTCACCTCTACATGAACTACTGGCCATGGAATGCCAACTTCATCAATGACACCAGCCCGAGCCTCGAGCTCCGCGGCCACTGGCAGAATCCCAACCTGGTGATGGATGATCACAGCAGCATCGCGCGGGCCTTCCAGCCGGACGGAACTGTTTATCACGGACACGGCGCCAACCGGCCCTACATGACTGAAATCGTTCCGATAACATTCGTACCGGGTCCGTATTCCCAATACGAGGCGGCGTGCAAAGCGCCGCATCGCTGAGCGCCACTTGCTTGAAAGGCGATTCAAAAGTCGGTATTGTCCGTGTGGATCGGACATTCTTGTCCGACAAGGTCGTTGTGGGAAGCACGGCCTCAGTTGAGGTCACCTCCGCACGGCTGCGAACTTCGAGTCTGTCAGGTCCAGTTCCCGTTCCAGTTCGCGGAGCAGTTCATCGCTGATGCGCCGCTCGTTGCGCAGCCGCACTGCAGTCTCGCGCTCGACCTTCAGCAGCTTGCGGGAAACCTCGACGTATCGCTTGTGAAACTCCGGCCCAACCCCATCCGCAGAAAGACTCTCGTCATTGCTCAGGCTTGCCAGGCGGGAACGATAGTGCTGCGCGATGTCGTCATAGACTTCGATGAGCTCTGGCTTCGATCCTTCACGTTTGTCGTCCAGATATTGCAGCGCTGATTGCAGAATCGCGCGTCGCGCATCTTCTTCTTCGGCATTCAATTCCGCGGCCCCGGCCAGCCCCAACGCCCGGATCAGCGGCGGCAAGGTGAGTCCCTGAAGCACCAGCGTAACCAGAATCGCGCTGAACGCCAGGAAAATGATCATGTTGCGTTGTACAAACGGCGCGCCGGCGGCAATTGTCTGCGGCAGGGCGATGGCCGCGGCCAGCGAGATCACGCCTCGCATTCCCGTCCAGCCAACCACGAAGATCCGGCGCAGGCCTGGGAATGGCTCGTTCTGATGAAGTATGTGCCTGCGAATCAGATTTGCGACGAAAGTGCCGGGAAGAATCCAGATCAGCCGTAAAAGAATGAGAAAGGCGCTGAACCCGGCTGCATAGGCGATGAGTGTCCCCAGGTTGTGATCGCGGATATTATCGAAAACATACGGCAGTTGCAGCCCGATCATCACAAACACCAATCCATTAAGGATGAAGGTCAGCGAGTCCCAAACCGCCCAGGCCTGCAGCCTCACCCCCGGCGAAAAGAAATGCGAGCTCTTGCGGCTGAGATACAGCCCGCAAGCCACAACTGCCAGTACCCCGGAAGCATGCAACGTATCGGCTGTGAGATATGCCACGTACGGCGTCAGAATGCTGAGGGCAATTTCGATTGGACCATCATCAATTCGATCTTCGATCTGATGAACGACTTCGCCGATCGCCAATCCGATCAGAATGCCAGCCGCAATCAAATAACTGAGCCGGAATAAACCGAAGGTGAATGTCGGCTTTTGCCCGTTGACCAGCAGCGCAAGTCCGAATTCGAGCGCCAGCAGCGCACTGGCATCATTCAGCAGGCTTTCCCCTTCCAGAATGTCCACCACGCGCTTGGGCAGTCCGATGCGCTTGGCGATTGCGGATGCGGCGATTGCATCGGTAGGCGCAACCACAGCGCCGAGTACCAGGCCCACACGCCAATCGAAGCCGGGAAGGAGCCAATGCCCCAAAGCGGTTACGGCCAGTACCGTGAACGTAACCAGTCCGAAGGCCAGAAGCAGTATGCTGACCAGGTTGTAAGAAAAGTCCCGCCACGAGGTCAGCCACGCCGCACTGTAAAGCAGCGGCGGAAGAATCACAAAAAAGACTACGTCGGGATTCAGATTGATGCGCGGAATGCCCGGGATGAAACTCAGCAACAAGCCACCCAGTACCATAACAATCGGGTACGGTATCTTCAGCTTCTTCGACGCCATCCCAAAGATCACGACGAAAAGCAGCAGAAGCAGGAATACGAATTCGACGGCGTGAACGTTGCTGTGCATGGCCGGATGTTCTAACCAAAATACATCAGCTCGGCACGCGCGTGCGTCTATTTGGTGGGTTATACCTGGCGCGTTTGTAACTTCCTTGCGTGCCTCGAATCAAAACCTATGTTGACGGACATGCAGAGCTACACGGGTATTTCCTCGGACTCCGGTCGCTGGTTAGCAATCCCCTTGCGGTTGATAGTGGGTTATGGCTTCGTCGCCCACGGATACGCGAAACTGATTCACGGCCCCGCGCATTTTGCGGCGATTCTAAATGCGCTTGGGGTCCCAGCCCCCGGGCTCGCAGCTTGGCTGACGATTCTTACTGAACTCGTGGGCGGAGCCTCAGTGCTGCTGGGCGCGTATGTAGAGCTGGCTAGCATCCCGATGGCCGTGGTTTTGCTGAGCGCCATGTTTACTGTGCATCTGCGGTACGGTTTCAGCTCGATCAAACTTCAGGCTGTGACTGCAGCCGGGGCGCAATTCGGTCCTCCGGGCTATGAAGTAGATCTCTTATACCTTGCCTGCCTGGGGGCGATGGTCCTTGGAGGGCCGGGTCCGTTCGCCATTGGAGGAACTCTGTGGCGGCGGGAGAATCAGGCGCATGCTCAAGTTGCATCGCGGAGTCACTGAGTTCGACCTCGCGGATTCGGGATGCTTACTGGTCGCAAACCGGCGAGACCCAGGCCGCTCTGGCTCACCCCTTACGCAAGTTGATTGATCCATCTCCCGTCTGAACTGTAATCGTTCTGCCGCCGCCATTCAGCTTGCCATGAACATCGTTCTGCCGAATTCTGCCCTCGGTCGTCATAGGAAGGCTCACGTCAATGTGCCCGTCGCCCGTATGAAGATAAAGATCCGCAGCGATGTTCTCGGGCAGTTCCATATCCACACTCCCGTCGCCGGTGTGCAGCATCCATTCGTCGGTAATCTTGGATCCCGCAGCCGCACGGACCTCCAGGCGCCCGTCGCCTGTTTTCAGATTTAGCGCATCAAACCGGCCATCGGCGGTAATGTGGCCGTCGCCGGTGCCGGCCCGAAGCCTGCCTTCGACATGGTGAATTTCTTCTCCACCGTCGCCGCTGCTCAGCTCCATGTCACCGTTGAAGTCAGCAAGTTCAATCTTGCCGTCGCCGGTATGCAAATTGACCCGGCCCTGCCGCGGCATGTGGATGGCGATGTCCACGCGATGGCTGGTGAAGCCCCCAATGTGGAACTCATGCGGAAATCGGAGATTAATTTCGACGGTGTCGCCGGACTGTCGTTCTTCGACCGTCAATCCGCCTGATCCGAACTTAAAGTGCGAGCTGGTGATAGTCGCCTCAATGGTCTTCTGGTCCCAGGTATCGACATGAATGTTCGCGTCACTGGTTTCGACGCGCAGATCGGGCGTGTTCGAAATCGTGTAGGTCTTCGTCCACTGCTCTGCGTGGACGGTGACGGCGTGCGCCAGGACGACTGCCAGAATTGCCAGGCCAAATCTCTTCATTGTTGTCGCTCCTCGTTTATTTGCTCTTGCGGGCAGACCAATACCACTTGATAGACGTTGGTACGCAGGAATGGTGAGGTTAGTTCCGGAAGGGAAAAGTCACGAACACAAGATCGGAGCAGTGGCGTGGGTGCCCCATGTCTCGCCGCTTTTGCGAGACGTGGGCACCACGATCTCTCCTGGTGCGGGAAACTGAATGACTTTGCCGCGCTGATCGGGGGGAATCCATTCGGCTTTCTTTCGAAAGCTTTCCGGAATGTAGTATTCGATTATCTTGGCCACACTGTCACCACTCCCAACCGCACTCGCACCGCATGCGATCGCACAGTCTGGATTTCCTGAGCACTCGGCGGCACACCGCACAACACCGCATCCACATAAAGTTCTCCTTGAGGCGCGCCTGCGCGCTTTTCGCCGATTCTTAAAGGCCTCGGCCTCTCTGAATGGTTGGACGACGAACCACAGTCCGAAGATTTCGCGGGTGTGCTAACTGTTTGTAAAAATAAATCAGCAGATGTCTCGAGAGTTTTCTCTCACTCAGGATGACAGAGCGATTTTGGTTATAGGATCGCAAAGCCTTCGAGTGGTCCAGCGCTTTCAGCGCTGCGATAGAGGCTAGGCGTGAAGGGATGGCTTTAGCCGCTGAGGTGAATGTCCTCGCATTAGCCAGCCACCTCCTCCTGGTCAAAGCGTTGCTGCTGAACCCCACCCCTCCCTTTCCGCATCTAAACATTGACAGCAACTCACTCAACTCTGATAATAAGCCAGAGCGCAATCGTGAGACACTGAATTTAAAGCACTTATGTAGCTATCAGCTGTCAGCCATCAGCTTTCAGAAAACTTCGGGGCCAAGCTGAGAGCTGGAGGCTGAGAGCTGAGAGCTAAGCAGCATTTATCCAAGGAGAGAATTTTATGGCCAAGATTATCGGAATTGACCTCGGTACCACCAACTCCTGCGTCGCCGTTATGGAGGGTGGAGAGCCCAAGGTCATTGCTAATGAAGAGGGAGGCCGCACTACGCCTTCAGTCGTGGCGTTCACCAAGACCGGGGAGCGGTTGGTCGGGCAGGTGGCCAAGCGGCAGGCAATCACCAATCCCGAAAATACCGTTTATTCGATCAAGCGCTTCATGGGACGCCGCTTCGACGAAGTCAACGAAGAAATGAAGATGGTCCCCTACAAGGTCGTGAAGTCGGGCGATCACGTGGCGATTGTTGCGCAGGGGCAGGAATACACCCCGCAGCAGATTTCCGCCATGATTCTGCAGAAGCTGAAAAAGGCATCGGAAGACTATCTCGGCGAAAAGGTGACTGAAGCCGTCATCACTGTGCCTGCCTACTTCAACGACGCGCAGCGCCAGGCCACCAAAGATGCTGGCCAGATTGCCGGGCTCGACGTGAAGCGAATCATCAATGAGCCGACGGCGGCCGCGCTCGCCTACGGACTCGATAAAGGAAAAGACGAGACCATCGCCGTCTACGACTTCGGCGGCGGAACGTTCGACATTTCGATTCTCGAAGTCGGCGAAGGCGTGATCGAAGTCAAAGCCACCAA
>DATJHT010000042.1:0-45254 GCA_035493765.1 Terriglobales bacterium | reverse complement strand
GGCACCAGAACCATCGAAGCATCCACGCGGAGATGCTCACTCGGAACTGCTTCCGGATTGAGGCCAGCAGTGGGGGTTCGGCGAGGGCTGATGGAAACGACAGGCCCGCTTGGCGTCTGACTAGGGCTGCTCTCGCAAATCGAAAGCAGAGCAACGATGCCCAGAGCCGGATAAAGAGATCGAGCCATGGGGAGATTGTATACCACGGCCACTCTTGATGGGGTCAGCTATCCAGGCGATATAGCTTTCATGGCACAGAGTGAAAAACGAAAGCGCCAATGTCGGAATGAGTAGAGCTGCGAGCCAGTCCGTCGAAGTCGATGGATACGGAGGTAGCGGCAGCGGCGCCGATCGCTCGACTATTCGCCCGTAGATGAAAGTCATAGGGTTCCCGTATTGTATTCACAAACAGGGGGTCGACGCCGATGCGATTGTCGTGCACCGAACAGCCAGAGGTATCCATCATCACTTGAGGGGCAGTGGTGCCGTAGATCATGTTGTGATCGATACTGCAAGAACTTATGGAAGCTTGGTAGCGAGTGATCGCGAACCTCTCGGTCTCATAAAAGATGTTATCCCGGACGATCAAGTTCGCTTGCCGCCCCCACAGCATGATTTGGCCGGTCTTACCCGGTGTATTCTCGAAGGCGAATACATTATGGGCGATCAGCGCTCCGTCCAGGCCTTCGGCGGTCTGAATGGACCACCCATGATGGATGTTATAAAAGACGTTGTTGGCCACGGTCATGCCCGAGCCGTGAAGATATAAGGCATGATCGAGCTGCGATGGATTCGACCGGCCAATGTCGTGGAATACGTTACCGTCCACAATAAAGTCGTGGCACGCCTGGTTTGTGTACATGCCGCTGAGCCCGCGGCCGGTGGATGAGGGGCGATTGGCAATGTATTCGATTCGATTGCCTCGAATCGTGATGTGATGGGCGGCATCGTTACTGTGGATGCCTTCCTTGAAGCCCCTCGTGATAACGAATCCTTCGATAACGATGTAGGAAGCGTTAAAGAGATCGATGTAGGAATCGCAACGCATTTCGCAATCTAAGATGGCTCCCCATTTTCTTTCGGCGCGCAAAGTGATCCACGCGTCGGGCCTGCCGGATCTGCGGAGAACTACGGGGGAGTGGTTGTCTTGGTTTCCGTCTCCGCCGGTCACAGACCTTTCGTGACCGTATGTACCATCACGAACGATAACTGTGTCCCCGGCGTTCGCGGCCTGCATGCCGCGGATGACGGTGCGAAAAGGTGCGGTGCGCGATCCATGGCCGGAGTCCTTGCCGTCCGTGGCCACGTAGTAGACAGAGGCGGCGCAATGAACCACGGATAAATAGGCGAGCAAAGCCAGTAAACCAAGGCGCGGCATCTCTTGCATTCCCTTTAAAGACTGGCGTCCCCATCGTATTGAGTGGGGTACCAACAATCCGCGTTCCGTAAAGAGCCATCCAACTCCGGGTTGGTAACGCGATATAGATAGCACCAGGTTTCCAGGCTGCGATGGTGAGGAGGAGGTTGGATCGGCTGAAGCTTTTGCAGCCAGCATCCCATGTTCTCCAAAACGTGGACGACCTCGCGGCGGCAGCGCGCAAGGGCGTGATCGATCATCGCCCGGCATAGATCGGGATCTTTGATCAGAGTTTGAAAATCGATGAGAAGTGCCCGCTCCAGACCCAAAGACTGGACTTGACGACGCTCGAAAACCGCATAGCCCACCAGGCGCGAGCCCCGGCTCGCAGTAAGAATCCATGTACGATGCTGCTTGAGAGAGTGCTTAAAATGCCAGTTCAATGTGCCCGGGTCTCGAGAACCAAGTAACAGGTCCGGACGCTGTTCCTTCAATTCCGCCCACATCCCATGGAAGCGATCATCAAAGGACGTGCACCAGTCAAAGCGGTAGTCATTCTTTAGCGACTGCCGCGCGGTTAGCGAAGAATCTTTCAATCGTCGCGGCGTCGAGAGGATCGCGCCAAGCCCTCTTGAAATGAGCTTAGGGAGCTTGCCTTCCAAGTAGCCTTGCACTGCGGCGGCGTAGTTCGCCACCCAAAACTGCGAGCGATCCCATTCTCCCACCGGGACCTTGGACCAGCCTAGCTGAGTGCAGAGCGCTGCGGTAGTTGGACTTGGCGTTGTGATCACGTTAATGTCAGCTCCACTGTGCCTGAGTTGGTACGCCAAGAGCATCACAGAAAATGCTCGAAACTGGACATCCACCGCCCACCCTCGACCCGCCGCAGAAGTATACTTCTTGCCGCCGAAATAGACAAAGCTCGGAACATTACCCAACGATCCGACGATGTGTCCCGACTTGTCTTCGATCACCCAACCGATCGGCCAGTCACTTAATTCCAAGTAAGCTGGATTGTCGAGCCAAAGCGCCAGCCATTGATCGCGGGTTTTCACGGTCAGTCCGTGCCTGGATTCAACCGCTGCGATTTGATCATAATCCGCGAATGTAGCGAGCCGAATGAACGGACGCTTCTTGTCGCGTAGGTGGCCCTGTTCCCGCGGTTCCTTAGAGAGGATCGGATTTACGAGAAAGCTCATCTAGTCAAAGCGGTAAAGAACCTGGATGGTTGCGGGCTATTGACCCCGGACCTCGCCGGCTGGAGCAATCCCATCAGAAACCCAACGCCGTAGGCAATATGATGGACGGCAATCACGCCTGGAAGCGCCAGTAGTGATGGCAATTCGAGTGAGCCCAGGTAAGGAAGTGACGCAGTCACACAGGCTAACGCATATAACATCAATTCAGCACTCAGGAGAGTGCCGGCAAACAGCGCGAACGTGCTCCAACCAAACGCGGCCGACAGTGTGATCAACAAGAGACCCAGCAGGATAGAGCTGACGAAGAGCGCCGGAACAAGGTGCCGCCATGACGCTACTGAACCGTGCTTCCGCATGACCGCCACTTTCCAGAAGCCATACTGAAGATATTGCTTGGAAACCGCGACAAGCGAAGATCGCGGAGTGTAATACGACTGAATCCGGGGAGACTGAAACAGCCGTCCGCCTCCGCGTCGAATACGGAAGTTTAGTTCGTCATCCTGATTGCGAACCAATTCGGGATCGAACAGGCCAAAGCGCTCGAACACGGATCTGCGCCAGCAGCCCAAATAGACGGTGTCGGCATCTCCCTCGTAACTTGGGTTGTGGCTCTTACCGCCGCCGGCGCAGAAGGGGGATTGAAATGCGGCTGCGATAGCCCGTCCGATCAATCCGGTGCCGCGCGCGATCCAGGGCCCGCCTACGTTATCGGCGCCGGTTTGCCGTAGTACATCTACACACTGTCGAACATAATCCGTTGCGTAAACGGTGTGGGCATCCATGCGAATAATGACGTCGCCAGTCGAGGCAGCGATCGCAGCGTTCAGCCCCATTGAGACGATGCGCCCGGGATTATCGATCATTTGAACGCTGGGCGCCTTCTGCATATACTGCCGCAACACTTCCCGAGTGCCGTCATCGCTCATCCCATCCGCCACCAGGATCTCGACCTCCCAATTGCGGTCGAAGCTCTGACGCAAGAGGGAATCCAGGAATTCTCCAATGTGCCGCCTTTCGTTCCGGCACGGTATGACGATCGATATTTTCACGACTGTTCCTCCGATTTCCTTCAATGCCGCGTGCGCCACCCTGGCTGGCAGCTCCCATTCGGTAGGGCGAAAAGGCCCGGACGCTAGGGTCCCTTCCGAATGGCTGCGGACCCGGCGCCGCCGATATGATGCTCATGATACGCAGGCAAAATGTCGCAGATCCGCGCGCCCAGGAGCGCGCTTAGCCCACGATCTGCGCCAAGAGTTTGATTTGCTCGAATGGCGAATTGTTTCGCCCCAATACGAGGACAGTTTTGAACTTCACTTTTGCAACGCACGCTTCCGCCCCATCCCGCCATAGCCGGACCCTACTTTTGACCTTGGGAGTGCTTCTTTTGGCACGACTGGCCGGCGCCGCGGCTTATTACGTCGCCCCGGCAGGGAGCGATTCGAATCCCGGTACCCTGGCGGCACCTTTCCTCACCCTGCAACAGGGCGTGAATCGCGCCGTCGCGGGGGATACCGTCATCGTCCGGGACGGCACGTACGGCCATGTCAACTCCGTTACGGGCGGGGACAGCAGTGGGAATGAATATGCTCCAGTCGTTCTTTATAATTCCGGAACCGCTGGAGCATGGATCACAATTAAAGCCGAACACAAAGGTGCGGCCGTTTTGGACTGCGAGATGCTGTGCGATGCATACATCAATCTCGGCAATGCCTCCTACATCGTGATTCAAGACCTGGTAATCACGCGGGGTTATAAGGAAGCGATCCACAGCAATGATTCCGCGCACCACATCACCTTGCGCGGCAACCGATTTGAATACATCGCCAATCGTTCTACGTCCACCACGCTGGGGCTGGACGGACTTTACGCCAACCCCAACTGCCATGACTTCCTCATCGATGGGAATGTGTTTCACGACATCGGCCGAACCAACGTGAATTGGCTGGATCACGGCTTGTACCTTCACGGGTCAAACTACACGATCATCAACAATCTCTTCTACAACATTCCTCACGGCTGGTCGATTCAGACGGCGGACGGATTGAGCAATGTTCTGATCGCAAACAACACCTTTGCGTTTCCAAATGGCGGAGGGCAGGACGGTCAGATCATGCTGTGGAATACACAATCGAATTTGACCATCCGAGATAATATCTTTTACACGCCGCAGAACTACGCTATTACTCGCTACACCTCTTCCATCGCTAGCTGTTCGATCGACCATAACCTCGTTTACGGGGCATCCGGCATGATGGCGGACGCGAGCGGATGCACACTGGGTACAAACCAGATTGGGGCGAATCCCATGTTCACTAACGCGTCGTCGGCGCCGTTCGATTTTCATGTGCAAGCGGGAGGTTCCGGGATTGATACGGGCATGAATATTGCCGCTGTGGGCACCGATTTCGATCTTAACGCCAGACCGCAGGGTTCCAGCGCTGACATTGGCGCGTTTGAGTATGTACCCCCCGTCATCGTACCGCCGCCCGTCATCTCCGGAGTATTCACTTCTTCGGTTCTACCGACTTCGGTCGTAATCAATTGGACCACCGATCAGCCATCGACATCCTCCGTCCAATACGGGCTGAGTAGTTACACGATGAACACGCCAACAGATGCGACGCTTGTCACCCAACACTCGGTTACCCTTTTCAATCTCACGGCCTCGACTTCATATCATTTTCGAGTGAGTTCCACAAACTCCAGTGGGGGCGTCACGGTGTCACCTGACTCCACCTTTACGACGGCTGCCTTATCGACCGCGATCTCATTGTCGGCCGCGACTTCCACTCTTTCTGTGATGCAGGGCCAATCGGCTACTGACGGCGTTACGGCGCTCCTACTATCAGGCTTACCCGCCTCCGTTGCATTCTCAGCGTCATCGTTGCCGGCTGGAGTCACCGCAGCCTTTTCCGCGGCCAATTGCACTGCAACATGCAGCACGACTCTCACACTCGCTACGTCGTCGAGCACTCCGACAGGAGTTTTCCCTCTCATGATCAGCGGCACAGGATCTGGATTCGCTGCATCCACCACCGTTTCTCTCAGCATTAGCGCGGCAACCAACTTGGCGTCAGGCTTGATGGCACTTTGGAATTTTAATGAGCTGCGTGGCGTCACAACTGCCGATTCCTCCGGCAATGGAAACACGGGGACGCTTCAGAATGTCTCTTGGGCATCGAATGTTTGCGCCAGCTGTATCTCATTGAGTGGCTCCAATAGCTATGTTTCCGTGTCCGAAAGCTCCAGCCTGGAGGGCGCAACGCAAATTACGGTATCTATGTGGTTGCGGCCGAATTCCAACGGAAACGTCGATCCGCGCACCGTATCCAAGCTGTACAGCTGGGATGTCAAGTTGAACGGCAGCAGCCGCGCACCGCAGTTTTCTGCGACCGGCATGTACGGCAGGTTGAATTATTCGCTGGCGCTCAACCAATGGCAGCATCTTGTATTTACGTTTTCATCGGGTGTACTTAAGGGATATGTGAACGGGAAACCCGTTGCTTTCACCGCCAATACCTTCGCGGCCGGCTCAACCCTTCCCCTGCAGATGTACGGGCTCTACCTTGGCACTGACCCCAGTAGGTCTGCATCTTATAAAGGCTATATGGATGATGTGCGGATCTACAATCGAGTGCTAAGTGACACTGATGTGGCTTCCCTGTATGCCACCACTCTCCATTAGACGGGTGATCTGCGAACCAAGGATGCCGCGGTCTCAGCGATAGGCAGACCGCCACCATGCGCGCCGAGAAGCCCATTAACGCGGCTACACTTCAGTAAGATCTTCAGGTTTACATACCAGGTTGGATTCTCCGGATACAACGGAATTCGCGGCAAGAGCCACGGATTCGCCGAGTCCACGCTTCCGAGCGTCATGGTTGCAGCCGAGTCGTAGAGTTTTTGTGCGATAAAAGCGGCCCGCGGGCCAATGCTCCGACTGCTTCCGAACGGATATGCCAGGTGACGACAGAGACGCCCAGTGTGGCGGGATACTAGGTCCCGGCTGTATTTCATCTCGAAAATAAGCTCTTCGTCGGTAAGCGTGGACATGGCGGCGTGCGAAACTCCGTGACTCTCGAAGCGGATCAGGTCATCCCGGCTGATTTGAGTAACCTCGTCCCATGTAATCGGTTCCGGCGGTCGAATAGCATCGAGGCCCATACCGCTTTCGCGCATCGCAATCTCAGCGAGTTCCAGAGTAAGCGGAAGGTAGGACTCTATCCGCTGGGAATGCCACATCGCTTCCATCTTCCGCGACAGATCCCGAATCGCACCCGGCCGCGAGAGGTCAATGACCCCGCTCGTCAGCTCGATTTTCCGCAGGGGTAGAAATGGCATCAGGTTTCGCCACCACTGAAATCCCATTCCCTCCTTCGAGTCCAGATAGTTTGTTGCGACGTAGAAAGTAGCAGGCCAGCCGCGCTCGCGGAACAGTTGAGTGAGGCCCTTGACGGTTTCGCCCACTCCGTCATCGACGGTGATAGCGAACAATCCGGCCGTAGACTTGCCGGCTTTGCTGCGATCCACCAATTCAGTTAACGATATGGCTTGCGCGGGCCGGATACAGTCGACGAGCTCCGCAAGTCGATCTGGCTGAATGTCATGAAACGCGAGAACGCAACCGCTCGACAATCGCATTCTAAACTTCCGCACTAAATTAGACAAGGAAACCTCCGCTCAAATAGGTTGACCGACAGCCTTCAGGTCGCCGCTCAGTTGCTCGTCTCTCGCGGGAAGATGCCCCTGGTACTCAGGCACCAATCGTGCCAAGTGCAGCTTAATGGCCTGGACATTCCCGCCGGCAAGCAGGAGACGCAGATTCTCCAGCCAGTCCATGAGCACTTGGGAATCAGGTCCCTGTCGCCGGAAGCGCCGAATTTTTTCGTGGTATGTCGGAAGAATATCCTCACCATCCAATCGCACCTCCTCGAACATCTTTTCTCCGGGACGCAGACCCGTGACGGAAATCTCGATGTCCTTTCCCTCCACCAGGCCCGCAAGGTGAATCATGTTGCGAGCGAGAGTGATGATTGGCACAGCTTCACCCATATCCAGGACAAACACCTCTGAACCCTCGCCCATGGTGGACGCCTGCAAGACCAGCTGCACTGCTTCCGAGATACTCATAAAATAGCGCCGCATTTCGGGATGCGTTATGGTGATGGGCCCTCCGGCGGCGATTTGACGCCGGAAGATCGGAATTACGCTTCCGGAGCTGCCCAGCACATTGCCGAAGCGAACAGCCAGAAACGTGCCGGACTTGACGCCCCCGTCCAGCGGCGTCGCGGAAACAATGAGTTCTGCGATGCGTTTTGTAAGGCCCATGATGCTGGTCGGGTTTACGGCTTTATCGGAGGAGATCAGAACGAAGTTCTTCACTCCGTTCCGGTGAGCTGCCCGAGCCACGTTATACGTACCGATGATGTTGTTTTCGACGGCCTCGATGATGTTCTCTTCCATCAGTGGTACGTGCTTGTAGGCGGCGGCATGGAAAACAACCTGTACTCCATGCCGCGACATAACTTGTTGCACCCGAGAGGCACGATAAATATCGCCTATTTCGGTCACCAGGTTCAACTCCGGATGCCGCTTGCGCAAGTCCAAAGCCAGCATGAACATCTCACTTTCGGCCTGATCGAAAATCACCAGTTTGCGAGGACCATACTGGGCCAATTGCCGCGACAGTTCGGAGCCGATTGATCCGCACCCTCCGGTAACCATAACCACCTCACCGGCGATCGCCGCCGCGATTTTACTCTCGTCGATATGGACGGGTTCACGACCCAGCAGGTCATTGGCGGACACTTCTCTGATCTGACGGCTCATCTTCCCATCGAGCAATTCACCCAAGCTGGGTAGAGTCCGGAAAGGAACGCCGGCCGCGCGGCAATGAGCGGTGACCATCTGCATCTGCCGCCCGGACGCGGAGGGCATGGCGATGATGATTTCGGAGACCGGTTTACGGGCACGCTCAAACCCAGCAATTAACCGCCTCGCGTCACGTCCAGCGCCGAGTATTTCCGCTCCCAGCAGGGAGCTGTTGTGCTTTTTGGGATCGTCATCCAGAAACCCCACAATCGTCGTCTTGAGGCGAGAATTGGAGTGAAGTTCACGCCCCAGCATGAATCCAGCGACTCCCGCTCCATAGATCAACACTCGTTTCCTTTCGGATTCTCGCGGATCGAGCACGAAGACTTCCGAATACATCCTTACGCTAAAGACAATACCGGCGGTGAATAGGAAGCAGAGCGCGGCATCGATGATATATACGGAACGTGGAAACGCAGGTCCAACCACTACCGCCGTAATGAGAGAACTCAAGCCGGAAGCTGTGATATTCGCCAATGCGATCCGGTGCAAATCAAACAGGCTCGAGGTTTTCCAGTCGCCTGCGTGAAGCCGGCTCGCCCAAAATATAGGTACCTTCACGATGACGAAGATGCACAAGCCAAGTCGAAATAACCATTCCTGTGAGCTGGGGAGAGCGAAATCAAAGCGTAGTAGTAGTGCGCAAACGTAGGATAGGACGGTCGCGCCGAACAACGATATCATTCGGAGATTTCTTTGCAGGGCATTACGCATGCGGTAGATTTCCCTTCAAGACACTACCCCTTAGGCCGCAGCCGAAGCATTTTGAGGGTGCGTGGCCAGCTGTCCCGCCAGGAGACTCGCAAGTTCCGAAGTTACGCGCGCGATATCGTGGGTCTCGCGAACGTGCTTCCGGCCGCGGTCGCCGATCTGTCGTAGCAGCATCCGATTTTGCAGAA
Source organism: Terriglobales bacterium (assembly GCA_035493765.1). Taxonomy (GTDB): domain Bacteria; phylum Acidobacteriota; class Terriglobia; order Terriglobales; family Acidobacteriaceae; genus Gp1-AA145. Next base: position 35,928 of record DATJHT010000042.1, on the reverse strand, counting down.
GCGTTTGGAGCGCGTCCGCCAGTGCCTGCGGATCGGCTGGCGGGACCAGAAGCCCCGTTCCCGGTTTCACTAACTCCGGAGTGCCTCCAGTGGATGTAGCGACGATGGGGATTCCGTAGGCCATCGCCTCCATCAGCGCCACTGGTATTCCCTCATGCACGCCCCGGCCCAGGTCCGTGCTTGCCAGAGCGGCCGCCGAAATCGGAATCTCTTTGTAAATTCGCAACAGTTCGTCGTGCCCTAAAGTTCCCAGGAACTTGATGGAATGATGCAGGCCGAAGGATCGCGCGAAAGATTCCAGTTGAGATCTTAATGGACCATCGCCGGCCAGCCACAATTCACCATGCAAGCCGCGCTTCCGCAGAATTCGCCAGGCTTCTAGCAGGAAACGGTGACCCTTCACATCCACCAAACGCGCCGGACAGATCACGATTGGCCACTCGCCAATTCGTCGCTCTATTTCGGCCGGAAGAGCCACGCCCATATATAGGACGCGCGCGTTATGCGCCGTTCCAATACCTATCGCCGTGGCCATTCTCAGACCGTCTTCGGAAATAAAACGGGCCACCCTCGCATGCCTTATTTTCTGTTTCAGAAGATTGTTCTCGACGATATCCCACCGATGAGCCGTGAAGCTCCACGGGATTCCAGAGAAAGTGCTTGCGAACATTGTCAAGCTGGCGGTGGTTCCCGCCCAGTGTGAGTGCAAATGCTCAGCTCCCCATTCGCGCGCGATGTCCGCTAACCATAGAGCTTTGGGCACGATGGATGCATTCTTGACCGCGATCCCCAGCGTCCTGCTGGTTAAGACGGGCGCTATCGCCCGGAGAGCGCGCGCGGGCGCAGAACTGGCCACGCGCATTGCTTTTTTCAACACCGTAGACGAACAGAGTGCTTCGGATTTCGAGTGCTTCAATACGTCCTTGCCGTGTATAACCAGGCCCTTGGGAGAACGAGGAACGATTAACACCTGGTGCCCGTCCTTCATTAGCTGTTCGATCTCAGGGACAATGAAAGCCTCGTCTGTTCCATACGGCAAGTTAGCAGTGACAAGTATCAATTTCATTTCGGTTTTGATCGAGCGCTAAGTTTGTGAAGCGGCCCACCGGGTCATAGCCTTGAGCTGCGTCCCGCGCGATTTCTGCACCATTTCACGGTATAGATTCGCGTAACCCTCCACCATGCGCTCCACTTTGAATTCCCGCATCGCACGCGTCTGGGCGGCGCGGCCCATGGCGTGTCGTGTTTCGGCGCTGTCGATTAGGGCCTTCATGGCCCCGGTAAACCGAATGCAATCACCCGCCGGCACCAAAAAGCCCTGGTCACCGGACTGAACGAGTTCGGGAACGCCCCCGACCTGGGTTGCAATGACAGGCAGTCCAGCCGCCATCGCTTCCATAACTGCGAGCGGATTTCCCTCCCAGTTTGACGAGAGCACAAATACGTCCGAAGCGGCTAGAATATTCGGAACATTATTTTGTTTGCCGAGCAGGTGAACTCGGTCACCTAGCTTTTGCGCCTTTACATAGGCCTTGAGCTGTTCCCGAAGCGATCCGTCTCCCGAGAGCACAAGATGGGCATGAGAATACTTCAACTCCGCGAAAGCTTGCAAAAGCAGCAGAGGGTTTTTTTGAGGCTCCAGACGTCCGACGCAAGTAAACACGATGGCATCGGAGCTCAGACCGTTTTCTGCGCGCCAGCGAATGCGTTCTTCTGGCTTGTGTCGGTAGTTTTCGACCGGGATGCAATTAGGAATAACCGCCTTGCATTCCATTCCGTAGATCCGCTGGACACTTGCCGAGACCTCTTGCGAAATCCCAATCGGTAACACCCGATTCCTGAAAGCGAACCTATGGACCCAACGGCCGAACGCATCCGTCTCGTGCTCGGCGAGATTATGCACCGTATGGATCGCCACGACGGTTCGGTGGCGGAGCACTACTGGAAATACATAACGCTGAACCGCCATATGAGTATGTACGACGTCTGGTCGAAATTCGCGAAACGCGCGATTCAGCGACGCGAACATCCGCGGGTCGAATCCCGCCCGCTTGTTGAGATGCCATCTGGGAATATCCGCCTCCGCCAAGCGGCGTTCCACGGCGCTGTGCGCTGCCGGAAACAGGCCCACTGCGCCTACAGCGTGCGATTTGGACAATCCAACCATTAAATGTGTGGCCATGTGTTCGGCGCCGCCGGCAGTCAGCGTCGGCGTTACATGTAATATGCGAAGGGGCGCTGACAAGGATTTAGTCTCCTGAACATTTGGATCGTGGTTCATGCCTGAATGTGCTCTTGCGAATCAGGCCGACATAGTGAGTGCGAAGACACGGCACTGATTTCAATATGGAAGCTATGAGTCTCGAACGGCTGGCGACACGACGTGAAATTGGAGGCGCCAGGACTTCTGAGGCAAGCTGGATCTCGCAGCCGGGAAACAAAGATCGAATTTCTCGGGCGCCGATCCCCTTTACCTGGGCGTTGTGCGGATTGTTCACGCGAAAATCGAACCATAGAATCGATCCATCGGGTTTGAGCACCCGCAGCATCTCGTCCGCGATTGCCCGCCTCAGCCGGGGGTCAAGAATAGAAGTAAATACTGTGAATTGACTAACCATGTCGAAGGATGTGTCCGGCCAAGGGATCTCCGTTGCGTTTCCGACACGTAAGTCCGCATGCGGAATCCGCTGGCGCGCGGCCGCGATGCGGTCGGCACTCAGGTCGATCCCGCAAAGCGCCGTGGGATCTGCGCCCCACTGCATGAACTCCAGCAGCCACGTTCCAGCGCCACAGCCAATATCCGCGACACGCTGCCCACGGAGCGGAAAAAGTGAGGCGCGATCGAGTATTTGAATGCACCTGCTCGCGGTATCCTGATGCATCATCAAATTTGACGGATCGCCCCACGAATAGAAGTTGGTGGGTAATTCGCGGTCCCGGCGTTTGTACTCGGCGATAATGCGGACTGTGTCCGAGCTGGAGTAATTCATAAGACTTTCGCGAATGGTATAGCTCTTGTCCGTCGCGAGTATGCATGCGCGACCAGGAGCCCAAACATGATCCAGGTAGGCTTGCGATATTCCCAAGTGAGCGCCATTACGCCCACCGTCCAGGTGAGAACCACGGTAATCCACAGTCGCCGCTCCAGGCCGCGCATCCGGAACGCAATGTAGTACAAGCTCGCGATCAATGCCAGTATTAATAAAGCTCCGAAGATGCCGAGCTCCACCAATACGGATATGAAAGTATTGTGCGCGACGTAGGGAACATTCACCACTCGTAATACCGTCGCGGCGTATGCTCCCGATCCAATTCCGAGAAATGGATGCTCTCGAAATGCCGCCAGCCCGGCCGACCAAATCAATGTGCGGTGAGTGAGGGTGCCCTGGGTAAGTTCGGTGGAAAATAGCAGCAAGCGTCCCCACGTCTCGGCAGGAATGAAAAAGATGGCGCATGCAGCCGCCCCGGCGCACGCCAACGCGGCAGCAACCTTCTGCGGCGAAGGGAGAAACCTAAAGCTCAATGGCAGCATAGCCGATGCAATCGTGGCACTGAGGAGTGCTCCCCGCGATCCAGTGAGCAGAATCGCGGCAATGCACGCCACGAGCTGGATCCAGAGAAACACTTTCATCGCATTGCTCTTTACACGAATCACCAGATAAAGCATCAGGGGCATGGACATTGCCAGCATCAATCCCAAGTCGTTTTCATTGACGCCCATGATGGAGTAGCGGCTTTCTTGCCACCGTTCCACGCCTCGCGCCGCTTCCAATTGAGCGGCAGTGGTGCCGCTGGCGAAGTTATAGAGCGTGAGCATGGAGGCAACAAAGATTCCGAGCAGATAAGCCCGCATCAACCCCAAGACACGGACTTCGGCCGGAGCCAACTCCCATATCAGCCACACTACGATCAGGAGTTGGGAATAGGTGCCGATACGCGTGAATGTGCTTTCGGCATCGGCGCTCCAAAAGACACTCACTGAAGAAAGCGCCACGAAACTCGCCATCAGAGAATGAGCCACCGAAAGGCTACGGCGCTCATTTTTCACCGCGAGTTCCAGTAGGGTAAGTCCCAGCGTCGCCGCTCCCAACCACCGGCTCAGGGCGAACCCATCGAGTTGCGGCGCCTCTTCCCAGGGAAGGGAAAATAGAAACGCACACAGGCCGAGATAAGCAATCCGCTCCAATGCCGCTGCGGAACCGCTGGTGTAGCTATGAGCGTATCTGTCTGCCGAAATCGCGACATTCATGCTGCTTCCACCCCGGTTATTTGAGCGGACAAACTTTCGACTCCGCAGGAAGCGGCGGTGGGCTTCGCGAGTCGCCGGTCGACCCTTAACAGGATGACGCCGGTTCCGACGAGTTGCACTATGGACGCCAGCAGAGACGCATCTGCGGCTCCAATAAGCCCAAATTTGGGGATAAGAAACGCAGACGAAGCTGCTGTGGCTGCACCCACAATCACCAGGAGAGGCACTTGCGGCCGCAAGCTTCGAGCCGCTGTCATCACAAAGCCCAGGCCCGATGCGATAAACGCGATTGTGCCAGCAATCATCAGCCTTACCAGTACTCCGGCATAGCGGGCATATTCCGGCCGGAAGAGATGCGTGAGTATGGCCGCGCCGAAGAATATTGATATGAGGACCGCACAGCTTCCCAATACCCCTCCCAGAAAGACGGTGAGCAATACGAATTTGCGAAACTCATTGCGGTTCGCGCTGACACATGCCTTTGCGACCGGTAGAAACAACGACTGCCCATACGCGGATACCACCAGCGTTCCGGCGCTCAAGAGAGACGCGACTGCGGAATATATGCCGAGTTCCGCGCTTCCACGATGAGCTTCCACAAAGTAGCGGGTAATGTTTCCGTTCAGCGAAACCAGCATTGAGATCACGCCCAGCGGAAGCGCCAATCGAAAAAGAGAGAGCATCCACTCGTTGTTTCCGCGCGGCAAAATCGCGTCTTCGAAGTTGACAGGCTCAAAGCGTATGTCCCAACTGAGAAGCACAAACAGCCGGCCAAGTAACAGGGCCGCCAGAGCCCAAACCAAGCTACCCGTGGAATACATCGTGATCCACATTGCCCCGAGCGATAGCGCGCCGCGAAACATCAGGGATTGAGAAACCCTATCCATACGGTCCTGCTTCTGCATCCGCCCGTAAAAGGTCTCACTTACGAGTTCCACCGCCTGAGCCGCTCCAACCAAAATCACAACTAGAGCCTTTTCGCCGCCGCTCCCCAATTCGGCAACCGTTGCAATGGCGCCGAGGGCCACCACGAGCGAAATGAGACGGAAGCCCAGATACTGAGACAACCGGAAGCGTTCCGGTAAGTCGGATGCGATCAGCGATCGCAGCTGAAAATTTGCAAATAATAAGATAGGGGCTGAAATCGCTAAACCCCAGGCGTATTCGCCCAACTTTTGGGGAGTCCCCAATTTCGCCAGCACCACCACGATCAACCACTGGCACGCTGAGTAAAATATATTCCCGGCTAATACCCACGTGAAATCTCTCTTCAAACGGTTTTCAATGCGCATGTGAGTGAGAGGAATCGAAACCGGGCGTCAGGCGTGCCGCTGGTAGTGATCCCGGTATCTCCCGTAGGCACGGGTCTGGATGGGATCCATTCTCCAGTCGTTCAGAATAGTGCCCAACACCGGGATTTGATCCTGTCGGAGTCTTTCGCAAACCGCCTTCAGTTCCTCTTGGCTTCTGGTATTCGCACGAACCACCATCACAACACCGTCCGATAGTCGTCCCAGAATGCGCGCGTCGGCATATAGCATCAAAGGAGGCGTATCGATCAGAATGAAGTCGAAATCTCGACGGCAGCGCTGCAAGAAGGAATAAAAGTCAGCCGAATGGAGCAGCGTCATGGAAGTCGAGTCTACCGGACCCGTCGGCAGCACCGAGAGCCCCGGCGTCGAAGTAGGCCGAACAAAAGACTCAAGCGGAAGGTGGTTCGCGGCATCCGGTGCATGACTGCGCAGCAGCACATCGGTCAAACCACGATCGTTAGGCATACTAAAGATATCATGCAGCCTCGGCCGGCGTAAGTCCGCATCAATGAGCAGCACCCGCTGCCTGCGCTCGGCCGCGACCACCCCCAGGTTAGTCAGAACAGTGGTTTTCCCCTCCATCATGTCTACGCTGGTAACCACCAGAGTCTGCCCGCTGGACCGCATCGCGTAGGATCTAGAATCTCGGGGTTGATCTGAACCGAATAGGATGGAAGTCAAAGCTCCCCGAAAGGACTCGCTCAATATCGAGTTGGCGTGATCGCGAGCCACCAGCCCCACCTCACCCGACGAGCGGGACTTAACTAGTCCTCCGCCGCGGTAATCCAACGCGCGCGCATCTTTAGCCGAAGGAATCACGCCCAGCTCCGGGATGTCCAACACTCTGATCTCCCCTGGGCGCCTTACTTTGTTGGAACGATCGGTGAACAGCACTAATCCAAATCCTCCAATGGTTCCGAGAGCGAAACCGATTGCCATATTGAGAGCCGTCTTTGGACTGTAGGGCTCGGAAGGAACGGTAGCAGCGTCGATCAGGCGAATGTTGGTAGCTCGTAAGGCGGACGCTGCGCCGGCCTCCTTTGCCTTTTGAAGAACCGTTTCGTATAACTTTTGAGTTGTGTCGATCTCGCTTTTCAGAGTGTTGTATTGCCTGTCATTGGCCATCTCCTGTTCGGCGGCCCGCAGTTGGCGGGCGTGGGCCTCCGAAAGAAGCTTTTCCAGACGACTGGCCGCCGCGTACTCATTGCCCATCCTCGCCACCGTAGCCTTGCGCTCTTCCTCCATGGCACGTTCGGTTTCTGCAATTTGCGCTTTGAGCCGCTCTACTTTGTAGTTGGTTGGCGTGTAAAGCGTCTGGAGTTGAGCTAACTCCCGGCGCATGTTTGCGAGGTCGACTTGATATTGGTGGAAAGGTCCGGTCGCAAGCGTATCCGAAAACAGGTCGGTGCCCTTACTCGCAGCCGTCTCATAGCGGGATTGTTTCGCCGCGCGATCAGCTTCTGCCCTGCCTAGCGCTTCTTGCGTGAGGCGCGTTTGTTCCTGTGCGACTGTGCCTTCATTTCCCGCGAGAACCAAACCCGTTGACCGGGCGAAGCTCTGCAGATGTTGATTGGCTTTCTCCACCGACGCCTTTAAATCAGCTGCCTGCTTGTTCAGCCAATCGGTCGTGTCCATCACCAGCTGCTCCCGAGCTTCGCGGTTCATATCCACAAAGGCCGATTTGGCGGCGTTAGCCCCTTGAGCCGCCTTTTCAGGATCCGGGGAATCAAAGAACAGTTCGATCACCTGCGACTGCAAGGAGGTCCGGATGGTAAGTGCGTCTTTTACCGCCTTGATGCGTTGCTCTTCGTCCGGGATTCGGGACGTGTGCGGAAATCCGATCCAGCTCTCCAGCTTCTCGAGAATCCCCAGATCCGGCTCCGCTTTCGAGGTCCCGATCTTCAAGGCGTCAGCGACCCGTTTCGCCAGCGTGTCGCTTTCGAGAACCTTCACTTGGTTTTGGAGATAGTTTTCCGGTGAAGCGTTGGGCAAAGATGCGGTGATCGGTGAAATTTGATCGTTGTTAAAGCCCTCCAGTTGAATCGAGGTGCGAGCCCGATAAGTGGGAGTCATCAGCAGGCTTACGCCCCCTCCGATGATCAAACCCAAAACCGCCATGGCGATAATTACGCCTTTCCGGCGCCATAACCTGCTGGTAAGAGCATTCAAGGCAACCGGGTCGCCAGGCGCCGCAACATACTCACTCTGTATATAACGAGGAGCGGGTGGAGGAATTGCTCCGGACCATCGTCGATCAATCTCCGTCCGAGGAAAATTAGTCAGTTCATGCGCCATTCGGTTATTCCTCCCAACGAGCCGGCAAGCAGGCGGTGATGTCAAGCTAAATCTACGGACGGCTCCAAATAGCTACTCCGGTGGCCGCCTGGATAGCCGCTTCCATGGCTCTTGCGGCGAATTTCTTCGGGCCACTCGGGGGAACCACCAGAATGTCGTTCGGTCGCATTGCGATGTCCTCGGATTTTCCGGCAAGAATTTTTTTCAGATCCACCGGGATTTCCTTGCGCTCGGATGTTCCGGGCATTATCCGGACAATCTTGGAATTCTGCGGTGCTGGAGTAGTACCGAAACCCTCGGCGCTGGAAAGTGCCTGTAAGACTGTCACGCCGTCACCTTTCAAGATGACTTCACCCGGTTTTTTGACTTCACCGATCACGAACACTGCCTCAGCGGTCGGTACCGTGATAACGTCGTTCGGGAATACCAGTATGTTCTCAGCGGGGTGAGTGCCAGACAACAAATCCTTGACACCTACATCCGCTACGCTAAATTTTCCGCTGGTGTCGGTCCGGGCAGTCGGCAGAGGGATGGGCCCATATTGTATCTGCCGGCTGATGTTAATGCGGGGGCCTGCGTCGGGCCGCAGACCGTCGGCGAGCGAGATGGTTTCCACAAGTGTTTTGTGTCCCTCTAGCTGATGGATGCCGGGATGATTCACGGCCCCCATAACGGAGACTGGTTGACTGCCGAAGTCGGTGAGCTCGACTGACACCTGAGGCTTGAGAAGGTCCTTTGAGAATCGTTGAACCAAATGTGCCTTGAGTTGTGCAGTGGTCAGGCCCGCCGCATGGACCTTTCCCACTAAGGGCAAGTCCAAGTCCCCGCTGGGGTCGATTTTAATCGGTTTGTCGCCGATTTCTTCAACCCCTAACACCCAGATCTTTATTTGATCGTTCGGCCCGAGCAGGTACGACGATCGACTCTCCGATGGAGTCTGTGCGACGGCTTGAGGCTGTCCGCTCACATTGGAAATACGCAACAGGAAGGCTGTCGCAACCAGGCCTGTGCGCACGGTCCGGTTAAGATAGTTGATTAAATTAGGCATAGCTACCGCATTCTCAAGTGCCAAGCATTCCTTTCGGGAACTCGCCTTGTCTCCCCGATATCAATGCAACACTTGGGCCAAAACAAATCGCATGCGAAGAATGAAAGGGATAAGTCCCGGCGTTCGAACCCATGGGCGGCACCGTCTGAGGGATAGCGGCGCGGCAGTCACTAGAAGTGGAAGGTGCGTACTCCCTTGTTATTCCACTTGCGGACGGGAAAGGCGCCATTTAGAGATGCAATCCCGGATTACCCGATTGTTCGGGCTTATGATTCAAATCCGCTCCGGCGAAGGGTGAAGAAACTTGCCCGCGCGCCTCCCAGCGGTGCAGCTTATTCAGCAGCGATTTGTAACAAATATCCAATCGTTTCGCTGCCAGCTTGCGATTCCAGTTCACTTCATTGAGCGTCCGCAAGATCAGTTCCTTCTCGGCGCCCTCTGCGGCACTCGCCGACTGCTCCTTCAAGGAACCGTTAGGGCGTTGGCTGATTTCCGAAGATAACTTGCCCTTGTGAAGTTCGAGCAGAGCCGTGCGTAGATCCGGGAGGATCAGAAAGCGCTTCACATTGTTTTCCAGTTGCCGGATGTTTCCGGGCCAATTGTGGGCCGCGAAAGCCGACAGCAGTTCCGCCGGCAACTGTTGAACTGAACTCTTGTACTTGGAACGATATTTTTCCACAAACGCATTGCACAAGGGGACGATATCTTCCAGGCGTTCCCGAAGCGGCGGGAGCTCCACCGTGATCACGTTCAGCCGGAAAAGAAGATCTTCGCGAAATGATCCACTGGACACAAGTTTATCGATTTGTTTGTTGGTCGCCGCCAGCACTCGTGCTTCAGAGGAGAGAGTGCGCGTGCCGCCTACCCGTGAATATTCACCATCCTGCAAGACGTGGAGAAGTTTTGCTTGCAGCGCAGGACTCATCTCGCCGATCTCATCCAACAAGATGGTTCCGCCATTCGCCAGCTCGAACTTGCCTGGCTTGTCTCGCTGCGCGCCTGTGAATGACCCCCGCTCATGTCCGAATAACTCGGACTCCAGCAAGTCTGCCGGGAGCGCTGCGCAATTGACTCTCACGAAAGGGCCTGTTCGGCCAGACTTTTGATGGATGTAACGCGCCAAGACATCTTTTCCAACACCGGACTCACCCAGGATGAGAACCGGTACATCGGCGTGTGCCACTTGGTCCGAAATGGCTCGAATCTGCGACATTTGTTTGTTAGAACTGGAGAATCCGGCCTCGACGTGAATCACGTCACAACCCGGGCCAGCCTCGGGATCGTCGAGGGCTTTTTCAATGGCCCGCTCTAAATTGCTCTCCTCCAGAGGTTTGACGAGATAATCCAGTGCCCCAAGCCGCATTGCTTTGACCACCATCGAAGCCTGGTCCAGCCCCGAGAGCACAATAGTGGGAACTCGCAAACCCCGAGTCTCAAGCTCCGCCATGACTTCTAATCCCCCAAGTCGCGGCATGCGAATATCCAGCATCAGCAAAGAGGGCGCATTTGAGGGCTGGAGACGCGATACGACATGTTCACCTGAATCAAGGCACAGAACACCGTATCCACGAGAAGCTAAAAAATCACTTAGAAATAACCTAGTAGCGGCCTCGTCATCGGCCACCCAAATGGTTTGTTTGTCAGTCCGCACCCCTCAATCAAAAGCACTTCGTGTACCTAAGCATCAGCCCAAACCAACGTGCGCTAGGGTTTTGTCCGCGTACTGAAAAGGTACATTCCTGAAAATGAAGGTCTTTGTTATTCTCTGTTAGGAAAGTTTGATAGTGGACTAGTACCTCAATGGTGCGTATATTTGCGAACCCGCAGAGTGCAGACTATGCTCGATGGGACCGTAAATTCTACATCGGAGTCAAAGGGGCATAGCAGCGTGTCGGGATGCTGCCGGAGTGTGTCGGTTCATTAGAACTGTGGCCCTTCATGTGCATCTTGTTATGAGCCATGCGAGTCCCGATTTTGAAGCAGGGAGACTATGTCATCGCCTCGATTCAGTCGGCACTTACCGATGACGACCTTCTGCACCTGCGTGATGGCTTGACTTCGCACGTGGGGCAGTATCGCTCCAAAGGCGTGATCGTGGACGTGACGGCGCTGGATGTCATGGACTCTTTCGCTACGCGCACGGTTCGCGATCTAGCTCAGACGGTGCGCCTGCGCGGCGCCAAGACGATCATCGTCGGGATACAACCGGAGGTTGCCTTCGCGATGGTTCAGTTAGGCCTCGAATTGGGTGATGTAGGTACCGCCCTAGACCTTGAAGAAGCGTTGGAGTGGTTGCACCATGAATGCCGTTGACACAGTTGAGACATATGTGGAGGGCGACCGCGCGATCCCTATCGTTCGGGATACGGATGTCGTTGCCGCACGTCTAGCGGCCCGCGCCCTGGCTAGCCGCGTTGGATTTATGGGAACCGATCTGGTCCTGATTGCCAGCGCGGTGTCGGAAGTCGCTCGCAATATTGTTGCCTACGCTGGACCGGGAGAAGTAATCCTGTCGGTGGTCCAGAATCGTTCCCGGCTCGGCCTGCAGGTGATCGCGCGCGATCGGGGACCTGGGATTGCGGATATGTCCCGCGCACTGGAAAAAGGTTTTTCGACCTCTCGCAGTTTGGGGCTCGGTCTGCCCGGCTCGAAGCAATTCATGGACGAGTTTCGCTTAGAGTCGACTCTCGGTCTCGGGACCACCGTGACCATGCGAAAGTGGCTCTCGTGATTCAGACTTTTACCTGCGCAACCGCGTTATTGGAATATGGCGTTGCCTCCGTAACGCCTCCGGAACAAGACGAATCGGGTGACCGGCATCTGGTAAAAACCATCCATGATGGCGCGCTCCTTGCCGTGGTAGACGGCTCGGGCCACGGTAAAGATGCCGGCGGCCCGGCACGTTTGGCAGTGGAGACTTTGGAAACCCATGCGAATGAGGGTGTGGTTTCTCTGTTTCAGCGGTGTCATGAACGTCTAAGAAGCACCCGCGGAGCTGTGATGAGTGTCGCGAGCATTAACGCAGCTCAAAGCACATTAAGTTGGGCAGGGGTTGGCAATATCGAAGGAATGATTCTTCGCTTCGGGTCTCCCCAGGAAACCGTCGTCGACCGGCTGCTTCTTCGCCCCGGAATCGTTGGCTACCGTCTCCCTTGCCTCCAGGCCCTGGCCCTGCCGATTGCTCCGGGCGATCTGATCATCTTGGCGACCGACGGTATCATGCCGGAGTTCGAGAATCAAATTATGCCTGAAGAACATCCCCGAACCATCGCGAAGAAGATTTCCTCCGGCTATCGCAAGCGATACGATGACGGCCTGGTATTGGTGGCACGTTATCTCGGCAATGACGAACGACCATAACAATGATTACAGGATGAATCGATGAGAGCTAAGCTTCACCGAACACCACCAACGCCGCTACCGAATCGGGCTGCACAAGATACACGGGAAGGAACTCAGGCGCTGCTGACCGAATTGGTCGCGCTTCTCCGCAAGAGCCGAACCCAATTGCGCGAGGAATGGGCCCGGCGAATTACGGAGTCTCGTCTGCTGACCGCGATGACTCGGGAAGAAATCTTTGTCGAGGCCACCGCAGTGTACGATAATTACGTCGCGGTCCTCGAAACCGGCAGCGTCGAGGCACTTCAGGAATATGCGCGGGACCTCTCCGAACGCATCATTCCTCGCGGCGTCGAAACTCATGAAGTGCTTGGCATCGTTCTCCTCTTGCGGGATGTTCTGGCGCGCTCCCTGTTCGAAAAATATCAACACGATTTCAGCCGGCTGAAGAAGGTGCTTGATGCCTATGAACCTGCCGCCAATCGGATCGCGAACACGGTCGGCGTGAGCTTTGTCCAGGAGCGCGAGCGCATCATCCGCGAACAGCAAGAGGCAATCCGCGAGTTGTCCACGCCGGTGCTGCAGGTTCGGGAGCGCCTGCTCATCCTTCCCATCATCGGGGTCATCGATCCTCAACGCGCGCGGCAGTTGACTGAGCAATTGCTCCGCGGCATTCGTTCAAATCGGGCCAAGGTCGTGGTGATCGACATTACCGGTGTCCCAGCCGTCGATTCCACCGTCGCGAACCATCTGGTTCAAACCGTAGACGCCTCGCGCTTGATGGGGGCGACGGTAATCGTAACGGGACTTTCTTCCGAGATCGCGCAGACTCTCGTAACAATCGGCGTAGACCTGACCAGAATGAAAACGGTCGGCGATCTTCAAGGTGGCATCGAAGAGGCCGAAAGGCTACTGGGCTATGAAATTTTTCGGCCCAACTCTTTGAAGGCCGGCGAACCGGCGGATTAGCCCGCCTCTGAAAGACACACTTGCCTGCTCACCCGGTGGGCAGCGACCACGGCCCTGACGCATTGAGCGACATAGTAAACCTGTTCCTCTGTCATGGCCGGATAAAGAGGCAGCGATAAGATTCGCGGATACAGTTCTAGCGCTCGACGCGACCCGCGGCGATCCATATCGATGCTGGCAAAGTGAGGGTGCAAGGGGATCGGGATGAAATGCACGCTCGTACCCACCCCTCGGTCGGCAAGTTCCGTAATGAATTTCTTTCGGTCGATATCCAGAAGATCCAGGTTGAGCCGCAGGATGTAGAGGTGCCAAGCGTGGCGCGTGCCGGTTCGATCCGGGGGAAGCTCAAGCTCCGCCAGATCGCCGAGCTCCCGGTTATAGATTTCTGCAAAGCGTGTGCGAGTGTCGATAAACGATTCAAGTTTGCGCAGCTGGTGAATTCCCAAAGCGGATTGAAGGTCCGTCAGATTGTATTTGAAGCCCGGCTCGGCGACTTCGTAGTACCAGTTGCCGCGCTCCGAATAGCGATCCCAGGCGTCTCGACTCATCCCGTGCAGCGACAGGATACGCATCCGGGAAGCCAGCGTTTCAGAGGCTGTGGTAACCATGCCGCCTTCGCCTGTGGTCATGTTCTTAGTGGCGTAAAAGCTGAATGCAATTGCGTCGCTGGCCGGTGCATCGCCGATGGGAGCGGCCCCGATCCGGCGGCCCGCATATTGGGTCCCGGCAGCATGCGCCGCGTCCTCTACCACGAAAATCCCGCGCCGGCGGGCGATATCCCAGATGGCATTCATCTCGCACGGGAGTCCGGCGAGGTGCACCGGAATGATGGCCCGCGTTCTGGGCGTGATCGCCCGTTCAATCGCCTCGGGATCGATATTCCCGTCCACGCCGACGTCCGCCAGCACAGGGGTAGCCCCAGTATGGGAAATCGTATGCACCGTCGAGCAAAACGTTAACGGGGTAGTAATCACTTCGTCGCCTTTGCCGATTCCCAGCGCCGCTAGAGCAACGTGCAATCCAGCGGTGCAGGAATTCAGTGCGAGAGCATAGGGCGAATCGACGTATGCGGAGAAGTCCTTCTCAAACTGCGCCGTGCGGGGCCCAGTGGTGAGCCAACCTGATCGTAGAGCCGCTTCGACCTCTTGTACTTCTTCGTCGCCGATGGAAGGCAGATGAAATGGAATGAAGGTTTGTGAACTCATAATTCTCTCTTTTGCTATGCACTGAGTGCTTCCATGACACGATCGCGATCGAAACCTTTCGGATAAAAACTGTAAAGCGCAGTCATCCACAGCAGCTTCAAGTCGCGCTTCAACGACCGGGAACGCTGATACGCAAGATTTAAACGGAGTTTTTCGCGCAGAATGGAGTTCCGATAGAGGATCTCGGGATCTTCGGCGAGAGCTAACATATCCTCTTCATTTCGGAAAGCCAGGCTGGCCAGATCTGTGATCCCCGGCCGCATCTGGAGCACCGCTTCCCAGAGAGGGTCAGAGGGGTCTACATATTCCGGTACTTCCGGGCGTGGCCCGATCAAACTCATATGGCCCCGCAGCACGCAAAAAAACTGCGGTAGTTCGTCGAGTTTATATTTTCTGAGCTTCGCGCCGACCAGCGTCACTCGGCGGTCGCTTGCGGCTGTAATCGCGGGGCCGCCATTTTCGATTTCCATGGTGCGGAATTTCAAGATGCCGAACAGCTCGCCGTTTCTACCAACTCTCGTTTGCCGAAAGAAAACAGGCCGCCCATCAGCGATTAAGATCAGGATGGCTGATATCAGAAATAGGGGGGACAGAACGATTACCGCAGCGAGGGCGATTCCCACATCGAGCCCGCGTGCAAGGGGTAACTCCGCGAATGTTTCTCTGGTCTTCCGGCCCTTCGACGCGACAATCGTCAGAGGATCCTCTTCCCTAGGCCGCTGCAATTCGGCGCTCCCCTATGGCGTCGTAAGCTTCCACAGCCACGCAATCTGCGTCAATCTCCACCAGCACTGATCGTTGGATGAGAGTAATCGAAAGCACGAGACGAAGCGGCTTATTCGAGTTGACGACCATGCCTTCCAAACCGGTTAGGGGTCCCTTTGCAATTCGCACTTTTTGACCCTTTTCCCAATAACTGTGAGGTTCCATTCGGAGGCCAACCCGTGCTGCAATTTGAATTGCGTCAATCTCATCGTCGGCAATTGGACTCGGAGCTTTTCCCGCGCCCAAGAATTGAAACACGCCGGGAGTAGTGAGCACCGGGAGCCTTTCGCTCGGGTCAGTCCGGCAAAATAAATATCCGGGAAACAGTGGAAGCTGGAATTCGCGTGTTCTCCGCCCATACTGATGCTGCTGTCGATAGAGCGGCAAGAAGGTTTCGTAGCCTTTGTGCTCCAGTTGAGATGACACCTTTTTTTCGTGACGGGGCGCCACACTCAAGGCAAACCATCGCCTGCGGTCCTGTAGGGACGCCTGACTTGCCAAATCTTTCTGGGTTAGCGCGTGCGTGAATTGCATAAAGATTCATGACGCCGCTTCGCTCCGGCGCGTTGTTTCAGAAGCACAGCGGCTGCCACGCCTTTCGCATAAGTACGCCTGCGCCTATCTTGCCGGATGAAGGCAACTTATCGATTAGGTTGCAGAGGCGCGACTTAAGTCGCTCGTTTTCAGGCGGAAACGAGGGGCCCAGAATGTGAACTCGGATTCCTTCGCACGATGAGTTTGAAACGATTCTTCGCGCCCGGCGTCTGAACCTTTGACGGAATCCATCAGTCCCCGAGAAGACTGGCATCCGATGTGCAGGATTTTCATCGGAGACGTTGAACATCCGGTGCGCCGCCCAATGCCAGGAGTCTCAAACCATGGTTTTCGCTCGCTTATCCGCGAGCCATCGGCCGATGCATTAAAGGCCTTGGGGCCGCGCTCAGCGGAGATATTCGCGCGATGGCAGCGGGAATCCAGCGGCTTAGGGATTGAATTTCAAGACTTCCTGGGACAAGCTCATCTTGATTTCGACCGCCTCTCCACGAAACTGCGCAAGATGTCCTTTCCAGCCTTCCAGCGGGAAGTACGGGAGCTCGGCGGCACACTTGCTCAATGCCGGGTTCCCCTGGATCGCTCGATCGATGTCATCAATCGGCTCTTTGAGATTTGCGTACCTCATCTAATGAATCATGACCCGGAAGCGGCCGCTCACATTCTCGCGCTTTCGCGTCTTCAATCCCTTCTGATTCGCTTGGTTGTTTCCAGTCAGTGTGAATCTGATGCCTCAGCGCCACCAAAACCCGCTGCGAAGATCTCGCCGGTAATGGGAGATCGCCGCCACGACGCTTCGGTCTATGTGACCAAAGTCTACGAAGAAGAGCGGAAGCGTTTATCTCGGGACTTACACGACGAAGTGGGCCACGACCTGGTTCTCATGAAACTCTATCTCGAAATGATCGCGCTCGACACCAACAGAAAAGAGTTCCAGAGCATCCGGCCTAGGCTCAACGAAGCCATCGGCCTGGTATCTCACGCGATCGATTCCGTACGGCGCCTGGTGCTGGATTTAGGTCCCGCGGTTTTCGACGAGTTAGGATTTCTGCCTGCGGTTAGAACCTACACCAGCCAGTTCTCCGCTCGAACAAAGATCGCCGTAACGCTCCGGGAGGGGTATCTCCCTGAAAATATTCCGATGAGTCATCAAGTTGCGCTTTATAGATTGTTGCAGGGTGCTCTATCAAACGTTCTCAAGCATGCGTCCGCGAAAACCGTAAAAGTGTCTTTGGGGTGCATGAAGGATTCGGTCTTAATCCTGATTATCCAGGATGACGGGCTTGGTTTCGACACCACCAGGAAGCCCGGTAGCAGTTCTTTCGGGCTGACCGCCATGCGGGAACGCGTAGAAGTGTTGGGAGGCCGGATACACATTCAATCCATGCCTGCGGGGTCTATGAGTAAGATCCGCGGGACCCGAATCGAAGTGGACCTTCCCCTCTCTGGTGGAATGCAATGAATGGATTGAGTCAGACCAAGAAACCTATCAGAGTGGTGGTTTGCGATGACCACGCGCTTTTTCGCGAAGGCGTCAAGACGATTCTCAACTCGCAACCCGACATCGAAGTGGTCGGTGAGGCCGCCGACGGCAAAGAAGGCGTCGAGCAGGCAATTCGCCTTTATCCGGATGTAGTGCTGATGGACGTTTCCATGCCGGTGCTGAAGGGATTCGACGCAACTCGCCGGATCAAGAAAGCCCGGCCCGACGTGAAGGTTCTCATTTTGACAGTGTACGACGATGAGGACATGGTCGCGCGATGCCTGGACGCCGGCGCAGCTGGTTACGTCTTGAAGGACTCCCCGCCGCTTCAATTGGTGTACGCAGTGCAGGCGGTTTACCGCGGCCAGCAATACATGAGTCCCCGGGTTCTCACCGGTTTAGTGCGGCAATACCTTGCACAACCGACCGAATTCAAAGGTGGTTATGAACTGTTGAGCGATCGCGAGCGCGAGATCCTGGTCCTGCTGGCGGAAGGCCAATCCTTAAAGGAGATTGCAACGAAGCTGAACCTGAGCGTTAAAACGATCGACGCCCATAAAGTCAACTTGATGCGCAAGCTTGACTTGCATGACCGCAGCGAGTTAATCCGGTATGCCATCCGCAAAGGCTTGGTTGAAGCTTGATCTAACTGGTCGTGGCAGCCTTGGACGTGACTCTTATTCGCTTAAGTGGAATTCGTCTGCACCCGCCCGGTCCTTAGTCCGCCGCACGTGTCTGAAAAAACGGGGCTTAGGCATCAATCCTGGTTTGGCCTGCATCGTGCACTTCCGTGATCGTTGCGCGCGCTGACTATGGACCGCCCATGAATTCAAATTACGCGGTTGACACGGTGGCCTCAGGCCTCCAACCAAAACATGCACCGTGGCTTCAGGTCTTTTCAACATGCCCGTCTTCAGCGACAACGCCGGAGCATTACGCGGAACGGGTGGCCCAAGTCGCTCGCTGGAGCGAGCGCGCCGGTTGCACAGGAATTTTGATCTATACGGACAATTCCATCATCGATCCCTGGATGGTGTCTCAAGTCATTCTGCAAAATACGGCCGCATTGAGTCCCCTCGTTGCCATCCAGCCGATTTACATGCACCCCTATTCGGTGGCGAAGATGGTTTCGACTGCGGGCTTCCTGTATGGTCGCCGGATGTTTCTAAACATGGTCGCGGGTGGATTCAAAAACGACCTGCTAGCTCTGGGTGACAGCACGCCTCACGACAGCCGATACCAGCGCCTCACCGAATACACGACGATCATACAGCAACTTCTCGAAGCGCGCGGCCCGTTCTCATTCGAGGGGCAGTTTTACAAAATCAATGGCTTGATCTTGAAGCCTCCCCTGGCGCCCGAACTTCGGCCCGGCATTCTGGTATCGGGTTCCTCGGACGCCGGCTTAGCGGCGGCTCGAGCAATAGGAGCAATGCCGGTCAAGTATCCTGAGCCGATCAATTCCAGCGGCGAGCCTAAACCCCGTGAGACTGAGCCGTGCGGGGTACGGATCGGTATCATAACCCGGCTTCATGACAATGACGCGTGGGCGGTCGCCCACGACCGCTTTCCAGCGGATCGCAGAGGCCAACTTACCCGTCAACTTGCCTCCAAAATTTCCGACTCGGCTTGGCATAAGCAGCTTGCTGATGCCGGTGCCCGTGCCGAAACGTCAATGGCTGCCTATTGGTTGCATCCCTTCGAAAATTACCAGACCAACTGTCCCTATCTGGTTGGCAGCTATGACACGGTCGCGGGAGCATTGACTCAATACATCGAGCATGGCTACCAGACATTCATTCTTGATATTCCTCCCACGGAAGAGGAGTTGAACCATATTGGCCGCGTATTTCAAGCCGCCAGCAAGAAAGCGCGCGTGTGAAGCAACGCTTGCACGATTTATTGACGATTCAGGCAGACCGGCGCCCGGATGCGGTCGCCGCTGTTTTCCAGGACGTTCCAACCAGCTATTCGGCGCTGGAGCAAATGAGTAATCGCCTGGGGAGAGCGCTGCAGGGGGCCGGCTGTATCAAAAGTGACCGGATCGCGCTTCTACTGACCAAATCGACGCGGGCGTTGGTCGCTATGTTTGCCTCGCTTAAGGCGGATTGCATCTACGTTCCGATCGATACGACAAGTCCCATCGCCCGCATCCAACGCATTCTGCAAAAGTGCGAATGCCGGTGCGTCCTTGCTGAAAAGGCTACGGCGGCTCTGCTCAACGAACTCATCGCTCATGGCGCCGTATGCGATCCGGTATTCGTCGGGTGGGTGGACGAGGGCGCTACCCTTCTCAACAAGGCTCGCTCGCAATTCACCTGGAGTGATGTCCAATCCTTGCCTGACCGGGCGCCCGATTCCCTGGCTCAGCCGAATGATCCGGCGCATATTCTCTTTACGTCCGGTTCCACCGGTATTCCCAAGGGTGTGGTGATCACCCACGCCAACGTGATTCATTTCGTTCGCTGGGCTGGAGTCTATTTCAAAATGAGTTCCGAGGACCGCATCTCGGGCCACCCCCCCTTGCACTTCGACCTGTCCACATTTGATATCTACGGAACCATTGCCGCGGGCGCACAGATCCATCTAATGACGCCTGAGACGAGCTTACTGCCGCATAAGTTGGCTGACTTTATCCGGGAGAGGGAACTGACCCAATGGTTCTCGGTGCCCTGGGTACTGCAGCAAATGGCGAAGTTCGATGCGGTTCGCCAGGGCGATTTTCCGGCACTTAAGCGGCTCTTATGGTGCGGTGAAAGATTCCCCACTCCGGCCTTGATCTATTGGATGAAACGTCTCCCTAACGTTACGTTCGACAATCTATACGGGCCAACCGAAGCTACCATTGCGAGCAGCTATCACAGGGTTGACCAGTGTCCCGAAGACGAAAGCGCTGAGATTCCCATTGGGTTGCCCTGCAAGGGCGAACTGATGCTGGTGCTCGACGAACAGCTTCGACCCGTCAGGCCCGGTGAACCCGGCGATCTCTATATCGGTGGCGTCGGCTTGAGCCCGGGATACTGGAATGATCCCGACCGAACCCGGGAAGTCTTTCGCCCGAACCCCTACAGTTCGAATCCCTCCGATCGCATTTATAATACCGGCGACCTCGCCAGAATCGGTGCGGACGGACTGGTCTACTTGATCGGGAGATCGGATTCTCAGATCAAGAGCCGCGGTTATCGCATAGAGCTAGGTGAAATTGAAGCGGCGATGCATGCAGTTCCTGGCGTGCAGGACGCGGCCGTGGTCGTAATCGGCGTCGAGGGATCGGAAGACAAGACCATTTGTTGTGCTTACGTCAGTCGTCCGGGACTGGATCTCTCCCCCTTGGCGCTAAAACGACACCTGACCGCAACTCTGCCCCGCTACATGATGCCGCAGCGATGGATGGCCCTGGAACAATTGCCGCGCAATGCAAACGGGAAAACCGATCGGCCGTCCCTAAGGCAGCAATTCGAGAAGGAAGCCTCGCTTGCCGGGCAGGAAATGGACAGCGGACCTCGATCGACTCGCACAGAATTGAGCTCGAACCCACCCTCGCTGGTGCAGTGATGCAAGAGAATGCCAGGAATGAGGGTCCCACGCAACTGACCAGAGAAATCGCACAGCTAATCCACGACCAGCTTCTCGTTGAAGTGAGTTCTCCCGAGGATGACTTGCTTGCTTCAGGCGTACTTGACTCTTTGACGCTGGTTCAGTTGCTGTTCGATCTGGAACGCCGCTTCGGAGTCACGATTCCGCTCGAGGAGCTGGAAATTGACGATTTTCGCTCGGTCAATTCGATCGCAAGCCTGGTTCAGGCGCGCAGCAGCGCCAATCACGGTTCAAAACGAAGCGAGGGGCGGATTCGTTCCGTTTTTTCCGAGCCGGCATTGGGGAGAAACGCGGGTTCGTCATGAATATTCTTGGAGTGAGTGGGCTGGAAGGCGCCATGCAATTCAAGAAGCGGCATTGGCCCGGCCTTCCGGAACGCGAGTATCGCCTTGTTCAGGGACAAGATGCAGCTGCCGCGCTGGTTGTGGATGGCAGGATCGTCGCCGCGGCGGCGGAGGAGCGTTTTGATCGCCAGAAGCATAGTCCGCGTTTTCCCTCAAGGTCGATACAGTATTGTCTCGCGCGCGCCGGCCTTTCGATCGACGACGTGGATGAAATCGCGCACTCCTTCGACTACGCGCCGTATCGCAAGCTATTCTCTCTTGATCCGGTGAGCGAGCGGTTGTATCGCGAGGTGTATTCCAAGGATGCGCTGCTGGCCCAGGTGTATCGCGAATTTCCACAATTTCCGTCCGAGCGCGTGCATCAAGTAAACCACCACCTGGCGCATGCCGCGAGCGCCTGTTATACATCCGGTTGGGATGACTGCCTGGTAGTCGTCGCCGATGGAATGGGAGAAGCGCACGGTGTGTCCATTTATCGAGGATCGCCCAGCGGCCTCGAGTTATTAGCGGAAATGTCCGCTCTGGATTCCATCGGAATTCTCTACTCTCTCATAACGCTTCACTTGGGGTTTGATTTCAACTGCGATGAATACAAGATCATGGGGTTGGCGCCTTACGGCGATGCGCGGCGGTTTCGGCGGTTTTTTAAGGAGACCGTTGAGTTACGCCCCGAAGGCAGAATCCACATCCGTATTTTGAGAAACAACAAGACCCGCGACGAGCGCGAGAATTATACCGCCTCGCGGCAGTATCTGGAACAGCATTTAGTGACTGCGCGCACTCCTGAAGATGAAGTCACCGATGACCACCGCGACGTGGCCGCTGCACTGCAAGAATGCCTCAACGAGGTAATGCTGCATATCTGCGGGTACTTTGCCGATCTTACAAAGTCGCGGCGGCTCGCCATGGCCGGCGGAGTCGCTCTGAACTGTACCGCGAACGGTTGTCTGATGAAATCGGGCCGGTTTGATGAAATCTATATTCAACCGGCCGCTGGCGATGATGGCGCTGCTCTGGGTGCGGCAATCGAGCGAGCGGTGCAGGCTGGCGAGATGAGAAACCACCGCTTCCCTGCGCCATTTCTCGGCCCCGAGTACTCCGTCGAAGAGATCGCCTCCGCCTTGGAGGAATTTAGCGATCGCGTCGAGGTTTGTGATTATTTCAATCCCGAAGAGATCTGCACAGTCGCGGCTCGACTTCTCGCCCAGGGCCGCGTGATCGCCTGGTTTCGAGGAGCAATGGAGTATGGCCCGCGCGCACTCGGACATCGGAGCATCCTGGCCGATCCCAGCCATCCTGAGATGCGGGATCGCGTCAACGCATTGGTAAAAATGCGGGAGTCGTTCCGTCCTTTCGCCCCCGCAGTTTCATTAGAAGAAGTTGATCGGTGGTTCGACGTATCCCCCGGAACCCGCTTACCATACATGACTACAATCGTGGACGTTCGCGAAGAATTCGCCAGTCAATTGCCCGCGATCACGCACGTCAACCGAACTGCCAGAGTGCAGACCGTATGTAAGGACGATGACCCGGTTTTTCACGCACTGTTGCAAGCGATGGGCAGGGAGACTGGGCGGGAAATCGTCCTCAATACGAGTTTCAATGTTAGGGGTCAACCAATCGTTAATACGCCCCAGGAGGCGCTCGCCACATTCCTGGCCACCGGAATCGATTTCCTGTTCCTGGAGGATTTCTTTGTGTGCCGCCGGCCCCAGTCGGGACAGTCTGAGCGACTTTTGCGGGAAGAAATCGTTGGAACCCGGTAATCGTGGCAATGCAATTGCAGCCTACACCAACCTCGAAGGAAAACTTTCAATGCGGCCCATCAAAATCCTGGTTGTGGAAGACAATGACGCGGATACCTTCTACCTGCAGAAGGTGCTGGATCGCATGGGTGTAGTCTACTCAATATCCGTCTTGGGGGATGGGGAAAGTGCCCTTAATTTTCTGCTCAAACGTGGTGAATACTCCAGCGCCTGGAATCCGGATCTGATTTTCCTGGATCTCAACTTGCCGAAATTATCGGGCGTTGAACTGCTGGAGGCGCTGCCACCATCGCGGCGGTTTCCATTCTGCATCCTAACCGGTTCGACGCTCGAGCGGGACAACCTCAAGAAGAAGTTTGGCATCCGGCGGATTGCTTACGTCGTTAAGCCAGTCACCCGCGACATGATTCTCAATTGCTTTCGTTGTTACGATCACTTGGCGCCGCTGGCCGAGGCGATTACCGTTCGGAACCTGGATTACGAAGCGCCTGTCGTCACGCTCGGGAATTAGGTGGGGGGCACGGAGTCCGCTTGTGCCCCCGCTGGTTCCCCGTCAGCGATTTGAACGCGCGCTGTGGGTTGGCTCTTCGGATTCCTCGGTCGTGGTTTCTGAAATTACCTTGCCTGCGATGGTAGACAGCTTCTCGTCGGCTTCCTTTTCCTCGTCCAATGTCTCCTGGAGCAGAGAGGCCACGTCGTCCAGCCCGAGTTCTTCCGCCCAGGCTTTGAGTGTTCCGTACCCTGCGATCTCATAATGCTCCACCTTTTGTGCCGCGCAAATCATTGCCGAATCCGCGAGCGCACCTTTCTCGTTCGATTCGATTTGCTCCTGTGCTTCGCTGATTAGTCCCTTCATCGCCACGCAGGCCTTGCCCTTCGGTTTCACATCCAACGCTTCAAACGCCCGTTCCAGGCGTTCCACTTGGCCCTTGGTCTGTTCCAGATGACTTCCAAAAGCCTCGCTGAGCTCTTCGTTGGAGGCGGCTTTCACCATCTTCGGAAGAGCTTTCACAAGCTGCTTCTCGGCGTCATATAGGTCCTGCATTTCCTCGACTAGAAGATCTCGTATTGTTTCTGCCATAGTAAAACCTCTTTCAGTATTAGTCGGACGCTACTTAGATCCGAGCCCGTGGACGATGTTTCGCAGCGCGGCGAGCCGCCCTTGAAATGCCCCAGGATCTCGTTTTCATTTGGCAGAAAAAATGCTACACCGACGCCAATGTATCAATCCAGCGAATCGGCCCGGCCGTGGGCGACCGGTTTTGTCGGTCATTGGAACGGTGGCTCTCACCCTCCATCCAGCGACGTCGACGCGCGGCTTATCGAGTCCGCGTTACAAGGACGAACGGACGCCTTCGGCGATCTGGTCGCACCCCATCTTCTATCGCTAACCAAGTTCGCCCGCATGCGGCTCCAAAATGACGTCGAAGCGGAAGATGCCGTTCAACAGGCCGTATTGCAGGCCCTTCATAATCTGGCCCAGTTCCGCAGACAAGCCAGCTTCAAGACCTGGATCAGCAAGATTACTTGTAATGAGATCCTACACGTACGCCGCGGAAAGGCGATTGCTTCTGTCACGCCGCTTCATCAGGCCGCCGTCGATAAACTCGCTGATCCCGGTTCGCTGCCTGACATCCAATTGCAGAGGCGACAAGAGGCGGCAAGACTCCACCGTGCTTTAGCACGGCTTCCAGAAAAGTATCGATTGATCATTGAGTTACGCGACCTTCGCGAGTTGAGCATCGCCGCTACCGCTCGCTCGCTTTCTTTGACGGCTTCTGCAGTAAAAACCCGGCACCATCGGGCGCGCAAATTATTGTTGCGAGCGCTAGGCTCCGCCAAGTAGTCTTCGAGCACCACGTGAATTCGCAAATGGAGGATTGCAATGCATTTAGGCTCTGACCATCAACATCATTGGGGGGTGATCCTGGCAGGGGGCGAAGGAGCACGCTTGAAATCTCTCACGCGATTTGTATCTGGAGAAGATACGCCGAAACAATTCTGCCGGCTGCTGGGTGGCCAATCCTTATTGACTCAAACCACCCAAAGGATCAGTCGGACGATCTCCTCGGAACGCACGGTGTACGTCTTATTGAACTCGCACGAACGCTTCTACAGCAAGGAGTTGCGGAATGTGCCGCCGGCTCACATGGTCGTCCAGCCCTGCAATCGTGGAACGCTTCCCGCCATACTATCGAGCCTGGTTCACATCATTCGCCAGGACAAGAATGCCGTGGTTGGGTTTTTTCCGTCGGACCACCACTACACGGAAGAGGAACGCTTTATGAAGGGTGTCCATTTGGCTTTCCAAGCCGCCGAATCGAACCCGGAAACTGTGATGCTGCTGGCGGTTGCCGCTAAGCGCGCGGAGACGGAGTTTGGCTGGATTGAAGCCACGCCGGCCATGTCCAGCGATTCCCGCGACGGCCTTCTCAAAGTAAAGCGCTTCTGGGAAAAGCCGTCTGCACGCACCGCCGAGGAACTGCTAGAACGAGGTTGTGTGTGGAATACGTTTGTTATGATCGGCCGGGCTCAAGCATTTCTCGACTTGATTCGTGCCGGCGCTCCCGCTATTTACCAGGCCTTTGAGCCGCTACTGGAGATCCCTGAATCTTGGGCCAGCAGTCCTGGATTAGAGACGATTTATGAAAGTCTTACGACAGCAGATTTCTCAAAACTTGTGCTTTCTACAACACCGGATCGTTTAGGCGTCTGGTGTCTGGGAGATGTCGGCTGGAGCGATCTCGGCGATCCACGCCGGGTCATGACCGTGTTGGATGAAACCGGAATCGCGAATGAGTGGATGAATTCTTGGCGCACTCATGCCGTCGCGGCGGCCGCGGGACAGTGATTCGCCCGACTGCATTTCTTGTTCAAGAGTGCACTGAAGTAAGGAAGTTTTACCGCCTCCATGCATAAACTGCAGTTCTTGTGACGGACTGTGGAACGTAGCAATAAGTCACCCAGAACTAAGAATCCACCGTTAGGAGCCCAAATGATAGAAGTGTTACCAACTGAATTGTGCAATGGGCTAGAATATGGTCCTGTGGCCTCGTCTTCTACGCCCGCGCGGGTTTTAGTAGTCGACGATGATCCTCAAGAGCGGCACGATCTCGCAAAAATCCTGACAAGTTTAGGCTATGTTTCTGAACTGGCCAAGGATGGCGAAGAGGCTCTCGAAAAGATTGGCGCGGTACCGGTCGATGTCATCGTGACTGATCTGATGATGCCGCGGATGGACGGGTATACATTGCTTCGAACTCTGCTGTCGCGCGGCGACCTTACCCCCGCCGTGGTTCTCACGGGTCTCGGCAGCATTCGCGAGGCAATGGCCATCGTCCACGACCTTCGTGCCTTCTGGTTTCTGGAGAAGCCCGCACAGCAGGCGGTCCTGGCACCCTTGCTGGAGCGGGCCATTCGGCAAAAGACGCTAATGGCCGAAACGGAACGCCTGCAGCGCCAGTTGAGCCTTCATGGCGTCCTGGGCGATATGGTTGGCACGTCCGAGTCCATGAGACGGGTGTTCTCCCTCATCCGGCAGGTCGCTCCTAAGGCGGCTTCGGTCCTGATCAGCGGGGAAAGCGGCACCGGGAAGGAGCGCGTCGCGGCCGCCATTCACAAACTCAGTCCCAGAGCGGGAGGACCCTTCATCGCGATTAACTGTGCGGCAATCCCGGAAAGCTTGATCGAAAGCGAATTGTTTGGGCACGAAAAGGGAGCCTTCACCGGGGCCATAGGACGCCAGGCAGGCTGTTTTGAGCATGCCAGCGGCGGCACATTGTTCCTGGATGAGATTGCTGAAATGCCCATGCCCATGCAAGCGAAGCTGCTCCGGGTTCTGGAGGAATCGAAGCTACGGCGGTTGGGCGGCCATGGCGAGATTTCCGTCGATGTCCGGGTGCTTGCGGCGACTAATCGGCCCCTGGACGAAGCTCTCGAAAAAAAGCTGCTGCGGGAAGATCTATACTATCGCCTCAATGTCTTCAATATCCTGCTGCCGCCCTTGCGCCATCGAAAGGAAGACATTCCAGCGATTTCGGAAGCCCTGATCCGCATTTTGAATCTTCGGAACGATTGCCGGGTGACTCATCTCGATTCTGATGCGCTGCGCGTGCTGATGAATTATTCCTGGCCCGGCAATGTCCGGGAATTGCGGAATATCTTGGAACGAGCTGTGATCATCGCCCACGAAGGCGCTTTGTCCCCCTGTCATTTTCCGCGAGATTTTAATCTTCCGCGTCAGACGCCTGTGGCGTTTTCGCCGGTTGCTGCTCCGCCCAGCACAGCCTCCGCGCTGACTTTCGAGCCGGGCAAGCCGCTGCAAGAGATGGAAGAAGCATACATTCGGCTCACCTTGAAATACGCCAACAACAACCGCATGCGGGCCGCGGAGATCCTGGGCATTAGTCTTCGCACACTCTACAAGCGGCTCGCGGACTTCGCAAAAGCGGACGAGGCGTCGGCGAGCGCAGAAACTGCGTCCGTCACCGGCACCGGCGCCTGACGCAGCTTGGTTATCAATGTGCAACAAGGAACAATATGACCGGTTCCCGTTTTCATATTATTTTGGTCGAAGATGCCGAACCGGATGTACTTCTGGTTCGGGAGGCGCTGGAACAATCCGGTCTCGAATTTGAGCTCCTGGTATTCGATGATGGTGAGCAAGGAGTAGCTTTCATAGAGAACATGGATCGGGATGCAAGCCTCGTCCGGCCCAATCTTTTTCTACTCGATCTCAATCTACCCAAGAAAACCGGGGGGCAGATTTTGGAACGCGTGCGGCAAAGTCCGCGCTGCGGGCAGGTTCCGGTAGTCATTCTTACCTCATCCGATTCGCAAAAAGACAAGACCCAGGCGGCCGATTTGAAAGCCACGGGTTACTTTCGAAAGCCCTCCCGCCTGGATGAGTTTATGAAGCTTGGCCCGTACGTGCGGGACCTTCTAACTCGTCAGGGGCAAACTGAAGCGGATGGTGGAGCCTTCGCCGGGCGTTGACTCAGCCCATATTTGTCCGCCATGCTGTTCCACAATCTTTTTGGCGATCGTTAAGCCGAGACCGCTTCCGGGAAACTGCTTACCGTTGAGGCGCTCGAAGGGCCTGAAAATGCGCTCCCGATAAACCGGATCAAAACCGGCGCCATTATCGCGCACCGAAAAAATCCATTCCCCCTCCTGCTGCGCGGCGCCAACATGGATGCGAGGTGCGGCTTCGCCGCGAAATTTGCAGGCGTTCCCAATCAAGCAGCGCAGCAACACCGTCAGGGACGTCGCGTTGCCCCGCACGGTTGGCAGTGGATCGTGGGTGATGATGGCGCCGCTGCTTTTCAGTTCGGACGCCAACTCGGTTTTGGCCTCGAGCAGCGACATCTCCAAATCCGCAGCGCTATCTTCCAACTCCCGCACTTCCGCGTAGCAATATTCCGCGATGTCTTGAATCAAGGTTTCCAGCCTGGCTACGCCATCCCGGAGATATCGGGCGCCTCGCTCACGGTTCTCATCCGAATTCTTGCCGCTTGGGGCTACCGCCAATTGATGTCCCAGGAGAATGGCGCGAAGAGGTTCCCGCAAATCGTGGACAGCCGCGGAAATGAAGTCCCGAAGAGCTTCCGTGTCCTGTCCTAGAGCTCTCGGTGCAACGCCTTGTCCTTGACTTTTCATGCAGCGCTCAGTAAACGTCTTCCATCATTCTTGCGGATCCGGCAGCGTGAAGTAAAACGTCGAGCCCTCTCCCAGCGACGATTCGACCCAGATGCGGCCCCCGTAGCTCTTGACAATGCGCTCGCAAATAGCCAGGCCAATGCCCGTCCCAGGGTAGCTGGTTCCGTGGAGCCTTTTGAATATTCCGAAAATCTGCTGGATATACTCAGGCTTGATTCCGATGCCGTTATCTTTTACCGAGAAGAGCCACTCGCCGGACTGCCGCTCCGCATCAATGTGTACTTGCGGGGGGTCTGATCCGCGGTACTTGATGGCGTTGCCCACCAAGTTCTGCAGAACTTGCACCAGCCTGGTCTCCTGCGCCCGTACGGTAGGCAGCCCATTCCACGTCACCACCGCCTGGTTTTGATCGATGCTGGCCTGAAGGTTTAACAAGGCCTTCCGCAGCGCTTCCGAAACAACCACGGGGCAGACAGGACCATCGCTCGGGGAGCCCACCTGCGAGTAAGCCAGCAGGTCTTTCAGTAGAATCTCCATCCGGTGTGCCCCGCTAATCACATAGGACATGTACTGCTGAGCCTGAGCGTCCAGCCGGTCGGAGTATTTCTTTTGGAGCATCTGACTGTAGAGCGCCACCAGTCGCAGCGGTTCCTGCAAATCGTGGCTTGCTGCGTATGCGAACTGGTTCAAATCGTCGTTGGATTTTCGAAGTGCCTCGTTGGCTTCCAGGAGTTCCGCGGTTCTTTCCGTGACCCGCTGCTCGAGGCTTGCATTGAGATCTCGAATCTCCTGATCCGCCTTCTTGCGCTCCGTAACGTCGCGGATGGCTGCGGTTACCAGTAATCCTTCTTCGGTGTCCAGCGGGCTCAAACTGATCTCAACCGGGAATTCCGACCCGTTCTTGCGCACTCCGTACAAATCAAGGCCGGTTCCCATCGGCCGGATCCTCGCCTCATCGAAGAACTTCGATCGATGGCTGTCATGCCGCCCTCGAAAACGCTCTGGAACCAGGGTCTCAATTGATTTACCCAGCAGTTGTTTTCGTTTATATCCAAATACTTTCTCCACTTGCGCGTTCACCAGCACGATCTTTCCCTGGCCGTCCACCACTGCCATGGCGTCAGGAGCTGCTTCCAGGAGCGAGCGGAACTTTTGTTCAGCTTTGCTGACAACTTCAGCCTGACGCTGCAATAGCGCGTGATTGCGGCTCAGTTCCACGAACACATTCACTTTCGAGCGAAGAATCTCTGGGACAATTGGCTTGAAGAGAAAATCAACCGCGCCCAGGTCGTAACCCCGAAATAGTTGCTCATCGCTCTTATAGCCCGTGAGAAACAAGATGGGCGTGTGCCGCGAACGCTTGCGAGCCCGAATCAGTTCCGCGGTTTGAAAGCCGTCCATCTCCGGCATCTTCACGTCCAGCAATACGGCCGCGAAGTCGTCTTCTAGCATGTGGCGCAGTGCCTGTATTCCGGATTGAGCCAGGACCAATTCCTGCCCCAATACCTCCAGGGCCGCCTCTAGTGAAATGAGGTTCTCCCGGGAATCATCCACCAGCAGGATTTTTGCGCGGTCGGGCGCAGTTTGCCCGGCCGGTTCTGGATTCTCCTGTGCCACCGCAGTACCTATCATCGCAGGAATCTTAAACTCCCGGCGCCACCATCTGACTTGCTTCCTGGTGACTGTTACCCATAGAAACCCTTAGCACTGAGAACAGTTGTTCCAGATCTACCGGCTTCGTAATATAGTCCGAAGCTCCCGCCTCCAGGCACTTCGCCCGATCTCCCTTCATCGCTTTAGCGGTGAGCGCCACAATGGGAAGCGATCGGAATTCCGGAATCTGCCGGATGGTACTCATGGTCTCATACCCGTCCATCTCCGGCATCATGATGTCCATGAGTACCAAGTCGATGTCGGGGCGGCTCTTTAATAATTCGATGGCCGCGCGGCCATTTTCGGCATGAACCACCTTCATGTTGTGCTCCTCCAGCAAGCTGGTGAGCGCGAAAATATTGCGCACATCGTCGTCTACTACCAGGATGGTCTTGCCTCTGAGTGTCGGATCCGTCCTGCGGAGCCGGTCCAGAATTCCGCGCTGTTCTTCGGTGAGATCGGATTCGTCGCGATGCAACAGCAGAACCGAATCGTCAAGTACGCGATCCGAGGAATGCGCCCGCTTCACCACACTGATTCGCATTGCTCGCGCAAGGTCTTGTTCTTCCGCGGCATTCAGCGTCCGCGTGAGCACTAGGATGATCGGGGGCACATGCGGGCTCAGCTGGTTTTGGATTTCCTCAACCAGCTGCAGTGGGCCGATACCATCCAGCTGGAAGTGGACGATGATGCCATCCAGGTACTGATGCTTCGTTACCGCTAACGCTTCACCCTCCGTCTTGACTCCCGTGATCTCGAGGTCGGGAGCCGCCAGCAGCTCGGCAATTTCCTGCCGTTCGGAATCATTCGAGCACACCACCAGCAGTTTCTTCGCACGTTTTTGGGTGGACTCCTCAATCGCAGCGAAGGCCTCCAGCAGCGAGTCTTTGGCAACCGCTTTTTCCAGATAACTCATGGCCCCCAGCGCCAATCCGCGGCGGCGATCCTCATCGCCCGAGATAACGTGAACCGGAATGTGGCGCGTGGCTGGGTCGTGTTTCAGACGATCCAGAATCGTCCATCCGGCAACGTCGGGTAGCGTAATGTCCAGCGTGATCGCCCCCGGTTTGAACTCACGCGCCAGGGACATCGCACTACTGCCGCGCAGTGCGACCAGTGCCTTCAATTGGTGATCGTGAGCGAGGTCGACCAGGATGCGCGCAAACGTAACGTCATCCTCCACGATAAGCAGAACCGTATCGCCCGGCTGGATCAGGTTTCGATCGTCGTCAAGAACCAGTTCTTCCGCCAGTTCCTGGTGCTCCAGGGGAGATGAGAGAATCAGGTCCACCTCAGCCTCGGCTGCGCCTGCAACTTGATCGAGCTGAATGGGAGTAATCTTCAGCGCTTCGCTCTTGGGGGCCTGCGTGGGTGCAACGTAAGTCTGCGGCAAATACAAAGTGAAGGTGCTGCCCACGCCGGGCGCGCTCTGGAGGCGAATTTCTCCGCCCAGAAGCCGTGCGAGTTCGCGGCTGATCGAAAGCCCCAAGCCCGTGCCGCCGTATTTGCGGCTGGTAGTTCCGTCGGCTTGCTGAAAGGCCTCGAAGATGATGCGTTGTTTATCCGCTTGGATTCCGATGCCGCTGTCAGTCACGGTGAATGCGATGACCGACTTGGCTCTCGAGAGGGTCGTGTGACCTAGGCTCCATCCGCTGCTCGCCTTATCGATGGTCAGATGCACGGAGCCATGCTCGGTGAACTTGAGCGCGTTCGAGAGCAAATTCTTCAGCACCTGCTGCAGGCGCTTGGCATCGGTATGCATGATCTCGCTCATAACCGCATTACCTAGTTCGATACCGAAGTCCAGCCCTTTGCCTTCCGCCACGTGGCGGAAAGTCTTGGCGCAATAGTCTTGGAGCTCAGTGAAGCGCACGCCTCCAATATCCAAGTCCATCTTTCCAGATTCGATCTTGCTGAGGTCCAGAATGTCGCTGATCAGCGCCAACAGGTCGGTTCCTGAAGTATGGATGGTCTCCGCGAACTTAACCTGCTTGGTGGTCAGGTTCTTGTCCGAGTTTTCCGATAGCATACGCGCCAGAATCAACAGGTTGTTCAGCGGCGTCCGCAGCTCATGGCTCATGTTTGCCAGGAATTCGCTCTTATACTTGGAGGTGAGAGATAGCTGCTCCGCCTTTTCTTCCAGCGCCTTCTTGGCTTGCTCCACTTCTAAGTTCTTGGTCTCGACTTCTGTTTTTTGTTCCGCCAGCAATTGGGCCTTCTCCTGCAATTCTGCGTTGGTCGTTCGCAGTTGCAGCTGCTGGCTGCGAAGTTCTTCCGCGAGCGCCTGGCTTTGTTGGAGGAGTTGCTCTGTCCGCATGGTAGCCGCAATCGTGTTCAACACGATCCCAATGGATTGAGTTAGCTGATCGAGAAACGCCAGGTGGACATCGCTGAATTGCCCGAACGACGCCAGCTCAATGGCTGCTTTTACGTCGCCCTCGAAGAGCACCGGCAGCACAACGATACTTAAAGGAGCGCTGCCGCCCAGGCTGGAATTGATCTTTACATAGTCCCCCGGTACGTCGGTCACCAGGATGCGTTCCTTCTCCCTGGCGCACTGCCCGACTAAACCTTGCCCAATTTTGAAGCGCTTCGGGACATCGTCCTCCTGCTCGATCGCGTAACCGGTCAGGAGTGACAACACGGGAGTTTCATCTACGGTATCGGTGATATAAAAAGTTCCGTGCTGGGCGCCGATCAGCGGCGTCAGCTCGGAAAGCAGGAGCTGGGCGACAGCCAGCAGGTCGCGCTGTCCCTGCATCATGCCTGTGAACTTGGCGATGTTGGACTTCAACCAATCCTGTTCATTGTTCTTGCGGGTGGTCGCCGCCAGATTGACAATCATCTCGTTGAGGTTGTCTTTCAGCGATGCCACTTCGCCTTGCGCCTGGACAGCGATAGAACGCGTCAGGTCACCCTTGGTGACCGCCGTCGCGACTTCGGCGATCGCTCGGACTTGGGTGGTGAGGTTGGCAGCCAGCTGATTGACGTTGTCCGTCAGATCTCGCCAGATACCGGCCGCGCCCGGCACGCGCGCCTGGCCGCCGAGCTTGCCCTCGATACCCACTTCACGAGCCACCGTGGTCACCTGATCGGCGAATGTGGCCAAAGTATCGATCATTCCGTTGATGGTGTCAGCCAACTCCGCGATTTCACCTTTGGTTTCGAGAATCAGTTTGCGCTTCAGATCGCCGTTGGCGACGGCGGTTACAACCTTCGCAATACCGCGCACCTGAGTCGTCAGATTCGCAGCCATGAAATTCACGTTGTCGGTCAAGTCCTTCCAAGTGCCGGCGACGCCTTTCACTTCAGCCTGGCCGCCCAGCTTGCCGTCGGTACCCACTTCGCGCGCCACGCGCGTGACCTCGCTCGCGAAAGAATTGAGCTGGTCCACCATGGTGTTGATGGTGTCTTTCAATTCCAGGATTTCGCCTTGCACGTCGACGGTGATCTTGCGCGAAAGATTCCCGTTGGCAACCGC
Organism: Terriglobales bacterium; assembly: GCA_035493765.1. Classification (GTDB taxonomy): domain Bacteria; phylum Acidobacteriota; class Terriglobia; order Terriglobales; family Acidobacteriaceae; genus Gp1-AA145. The sequence goes on along the minus strand of DATJHT010000042.1, from coordinate 2,211 downwards.
GGTAGTCACCTGCGCAATATTGCGGACCTGAGCCGTGAGGTTGCCAGCCATCGAGTTCACGCTGTCTGTTAGATCCTTCCAGGTACCGGCGACACCGCGGACGTCCGCCTGGCCGCCCAGCTTGCCCTCGGTTCCGACTTCGCGTGCGACGCGCGTGACCTCAGACGCAAAAGAGCTAAGCTGATCCACCATCGTATTAATGGTGTTCTTCAACTCCAGAATTTCGCCGCGCACGTCCACCGTAATTTTGCGCGACAGATCGCCGCGCGCCACTGCCGTAGTGACTTCGGCTATGTTGCGGACCTGGTTAGTCAGGTTCCCGGCCATGAAATTCACGTTATCGGTGAGATCCTTCCAGGTGCCGGCGACCCCTTTCACTTCCGCCTGACCGCCGAGCTTGCCTTCGGTACCGACTTCACGCGCTACACGCGTCACTTCCGATGCGAAGGAGCTAAGCTGATCCACCATCGTGTTGATCGTGTTCTTCAGCGCCAGAATCTCGCCGCGCGCGTCCACCGTGATGATCGTGGTTAAATCTCCGCGCGCCACCGCCGTCGTCACGCCGGCAATATTGCGCACCTGATTCGTCAGGTTGCTGGCCATGTAATTGACGCTATCGGTGAGATCTTTCCACGTGCCGGCCACTCCGCGGACGTCCGCTTGGCCGCCGAGTTTCCCCTCGGTACCAACCTCGCGAGCCACGCGCGTCACTTCGCTCGCGAATCCATTTAGCTGATCCACCATCGTGTTGATGGTATTCTTTAGCTCCAGAATCTCGCCGCGCGCGTCAACCGTAATCTTCGTCGAGAGGTCGCCTTTCGCCACACCCGTAGTCACCTGTGCAATGTTTCGGACCTGCGACGTCAGGTTCCCAGCCATGAAGTTCACGCTATCAGTGAGATCTTTCCAGACGCCGCCGACGCCCTTCACTTCCGCCTGTCCACCGAGCTTGCCTTCGGTACCCACTTCGCGCGCTACGCGTGTGACTTCGCCCGCGAACGCATTGAGCTGATCCACCATGGTGTTGATGGTGTTCTTCAATTCCAGAATTTCGCCGCGCACATCCACCGTGATTTTGCGCGACAAGTCGCCTTTGGCAACCGCCGTGGTGACCTCCGCGATATTTCGCACCTGACTGGTGAGGTTGCTCGCCATCGAGTTGACGGAATCTGTCAGATCCTTCCAGGTGCCGGCCACGTCATGCACGTCCGCCTGGCCGCCCAGTTTGCCTTCGGTTCCCACCTCGCGCGCCACACGCGTCACTTCGCCGGCGAACGCGTTGAGCTGATCCACCATTGTGTTGATGGTGTTTTTCAGTTCCAGAATTTCGCCGCGGGCATCCACCGTGATCTTGGTCGACAAGTCGCCTTTTGCAACCGCGGTGGTCACTTGGGCGATATTGCGGACTTGCGACGTCAGGTTGCCTCCCATAAAGTTGACGCTGTCTGTGAGATCTTTCCAGACTCCGCCGACGCCCTTCACTTCCGCTTGGCCGCCGAGTTTGCCCTCCGTACCTACTTCGCGTGCCACGCGCGTGACTTCACCGGCGAACGCATTGAGCTGATCCACCATGGTGTTGATGGTGTTCTTCAGCTCCAGAATTTCGCCGCGCACGTCCACTGTAATTTTGCGCGACAAATCGCCGGTGGCTACCGCGGTTGTGACTTCCGCGATGTTGCGAACCTGGGCCGTCAGATTGCCGGCCATCGAGTTCACGGAATCCGTCAGATCCTTCCACACGCCGCCGACGCCCTTTACCTGTGCCTGTCCGCCCAGCTTGCCGTCAGTACCTACTTCTCGCGCCACGCGCGTGACTTCGCTGGCGAACGAATTGAGTTGATCCACCATGGTGTTGATGGTATTCTTCAGCGCCAGGATTTCGCCTTGGACGTCTACCGTGATCTTGGTAGACAAATCGCCCCGCGCCACCGCCGTCGTGACTTCGGCAATATTGCGCACCTGATTGGTGAGGTTGCCGGCCATGGAGTTGACCGAATCTGTCAGGTCTTTCCAAACGCCGCCCACGCCTTTTACCTGCGCCTGGCCGCCCAGTTTCCCTTCAGTACCCACTTCGCGCGCCACGCGCGTGACTTCGCTGGCGAAGGAATTGAGCTGATCCACCATGGTATTGATGGTGTTCTTCAGCTCCAGAATTTCACCGCGCGCGTCCACCGTGATCTTGGTCGATAAATCGCCCTTCGCCACGCCGGT
>DATJHT010000041.1:0-5988 GCA_035493765.1 Terriglobales bacterium | reverse complement strand
TCTCGACCAAACCGAACTGGCCGATTCGATCGAAGACCTCGCCCGCGAAAGCGGAGATCAGAGACCCAAACTTCAACAGGAACTGGCGGCGCGCCAAGCCGCAATGAAGCAGTACCAGGATCGTGCTTCTCAGGAGGACGGGCAGACTGCTGTCTCCTCAGCGGAACAGTACCAAACACTAGCTCAGCAGCTATCAACATGGCGCTCTCTCCGCAACCGTAGGCAGCTGATCGCGCAGGCTGAGCAGCTGGCGAAGGACGACGTCGCAGCGCTCACCGGCGATGGTGACTCACTGAAAGCAGAAGCCGCCAGTCTTGCTGGCACGCGTGCCCCAATTTAGATTTCAATTGGTGCGCAAAGCAATCATTGGATGAATCTTAGAAGCCCTTCGTGCTGGAAGATATCCGGCCAGCAATCCCACAGCCCCCAGCAGAATCACCATGCCGACAAAGGTTATCGGATCAGTCTGTGCAGTCTGGAATAGAAGGGACGCGATCAGACGGGCTACTACAAACGAAGCAAAAGTTCCAACGGCAATGCCAACGAGCGCAAGGCGTAGCGTCTTCCAGATCACGTCGCGGCGTACTCGAGCTTCCGTTGCACCCAGGGCCATGCGTATCCCGATCTCCTGCGTTTGCCGTGTGACGGAATACGAAATGACACCATAAATTCCTAAGGAAGCGAGAAGCAGTCCCAGACCCGAGAAGATTCCGACTAGCAGCACAAAGAAACGCCTGGGAGAAGTCGCGTGGTCTACTAGCGCCTGAATTGGTTTGAACTCCGTTGCTGGCTGCCCAGGATTGATTTGTCGTAGCGTCTTCATCACGCTGATGGCAAGCGAAGTGGGAGGAAGTTTTGAGCGTACCACCAGATTTACGCCCTCGGGCCCAAACTGTTTCGTTGCCGGAAGATACATTTGCGCCCCAGAGTTGTCTTCTGCGCTGCTTTCCCGAACGTCAGCAATCACACCGATCACCTGCGTCTCTGTCCCGCCCGTAACCGCTGTACGTCCAATTGGGTCCTGACCTGGCCACAGTCTTCGCGCGACAGTCTGGTTAATAATTACGACGTTCCTATTGTTTGCAAGGTCGTCCCAGGTGATGTCGCGTCCTTCCATCAGGCGCATACCCATAGCCTCCAAGTAACCCGGCGAGACAATGTAGACGAATATGTCAATGTAATTAAGGGTTTTCTGCTCGCCCTTAGCTGCGATCCCCCAACTACGGTTGCGACTCATGGGCAGGTTATCGGATATGCCGGTGACCTCCACCCCCGGAATTGCCGTGGTGCGGCGCACCACTTCCTGCCATATTGAAGCCCGCTTCGCCGCGTCTCCGCCATCATCAGAATCAACACTTATAGCGGCTGCATGGCTTGGTTCGAAGCCAAGGTCAACGTCCAAAACATGGAGAAAGCTGCGCAGGAGCAAGCCCGCACCGACGAGTAACACGCAAGCCAGCGCAATTTCCGAGACGACTAGTGTCGAGCGCAAACGGTCATATTTTTTCCCGTCACTGGGTCCAGGCCCACCGGCACTGGCTTTTAGTATCTGTTGGGGGTTGCCCCCGGACATGCGCAGCCCAGGAAGAATTCCGAAAAGAACCGCTGCTCCGATTGCGATCAACAAGGTCCATGCCAGCACGGGTCCATCCACGCGCACCATTCGAAGCAGTGGGAGCGCAAGAGATCCTTGATGAGCCAAATACAAGAGAACCACGTAGGCAAGTCCCAACCCAACGATTGCGCCCGCAATTGCAAGTACCAAGCTCTCAGTTAGTAACTGCAGTACAAGCCGCCGCCGGCTCGCTCCCAAAGCGATGCGCATCGCGAATTCCTTGTTGCGCGCGGTCGCTCGGGCCAGCAACAGGTTGGAGAGATTAACGCAAACGATCAGCAGGATGAGACCAACAGCACACCAAAGCACAATCAATGACCGCCGCAATTTGCCGCTGACGTATTCCTTCAGTCCGGTGAGCTGGCCTGTATAGCCTTTCCCATATTCAGGGTGCTTGTGCTCGAAATACAGCTGCGGAAACAATTGATCGGCCTCATTCTGTGCTTTGGCCAAACTCACGCCTTGCCTCAGGCGCCCGACCAATGCAAGGTCATTCCCGTCATCGCGGAAATCATCCATGATGTAGGGAACGAAAAGGTCGACTTTAGCGCCGGGCGAAAAGACTGAGCCAAAATCGAATGTATGCGGCAGCACGCCAATTACTGTCACCGAAGAATTGCTGAGATTGATTGAGCGTCCAACAACGCTGCGATCACCACCAAGCTGAGTCTTCCAAAACGGATAGCTTAATAAAGCCACCGGCTGAGCGTGATTCACGAATTCTTCAGCCCTGAATAAGCGACCTAGCGATGGTTGTACGCCGAGTGTCTGAAAGAAGCCTTCCGCCACAAGGATGCCTGTGGCCGGTATTGACTGGCCGCTTCCTTCGAGTTTGAAATTATCGGGCGCCGTAAATGCGAAGTAGCCGCTGACTGACTCGAACGAGTGGTTCTGCTGTTGGAAATCCTGCGTAGCATCCGCTGTGTAGGTTTTGGTGGATTCGCCAGCCTTCGGATTCTTCTCCACAATCCGCACCAACTGTTGAGGATCGCGAAATGGTAGCGGTTGCAACAAAATTGTGTTGACCACGCTGAAGACAGCGATATTTGACCCGATGCCGAGCGCGAGAATCAGCACCGCCACCGTTGTGAACCCGCAATCCCGTTTCAGTATGCGGAAGGTGTAACGCAGGTCCTGCACCAGGACGTCGAGCCATGGCAATCCTCGGGATTCGCGGTGCAACTCACGCGCCTGCTGCACTCCGCCAAATCGGACAAGGGCCTGACGCCTGGCTTCTTCCGGAGACAAACCGCGGCGCATGTTTTCTTCTACGGCCATCTCGAGGTGTGAAGCCATCTCTTCATCGAGTTCCTGATCGAGCAAATCTTCCCTAAGGAAGGCGCGGACTCGATTCACTGCTTCTCGGAGCAAATGCCTCACTGTTCAAATCCTTCCGCCTGCATAGCAAGAACCCGCCCCACAACTCCTGACAGCCGTTGCCAATATGCCGTGTCCTGCGCCAATTGCCTCTGACCGGCCTTTGTGATTGAGTAGAACTTCGCTTTGCGGTTGTTGTCTGAAGTGCCCCACTTCGCCGCGATCCAGCCGCGCTGCTGCAATCGCACCAGTGATGCGTAAATGGTCCCTTGATTAAGCAAGACTTCATTCCCGCTTACCTGCTCAATGCGACGCGCAATGCCGTATCCGTGGAGAGAGCCCATGATCTCCAAAGTCTGAAGGACCATTACATCGAGCGTTCCTTGCAAAAGATCTAGTTTGGATTTGCCCATGAGAACTCCTGTGTTAACGCCACACAAGTGTCCCATAGCTTGTGTGGGAATGCAACACGAAAGTCTTTTTCAGCCAATGTTTGTCCAGGCTGGCGACTTACATAGAGTTTTGCTCGTGAATTCCTCCTGGCTTTGGAGAATATTTGGTCCCGAAAAGTCAGGCCGCACAAATCTTCGCGGCCCCTCTTTGAGCATTGTGGGAGTATCCGTCTCGTATAGATGGAAATGTGATCGGCTGATTACGATCCGGTGCCGGTCGGAATCCGCCGGGCGTTTATATATCGAATCCGCCAGGGTTTTGCGCTGGAAGACGGTCGCGTAATCAATGGACCGGCAGTGCATCCTCAGTCCTGCTTGGAGGTCCGCATCCGCGAAGGGCAGATTGAGATCCGCAAACCTCCTTGCGGGACGACTGCTCGCTTCGAATGACGCTTCACTAATTGGCACCATAGGTTCGCAACCAGGAGTGCAAGGTGCGCACGGTTCGAAATCTCTCGGCGCTTATCGCAAATTGGCGAGACAGACCCGTTCTGGAAGGGTAGGATTCTGGTAAGTTGCTCTCTTAAGGAAGCGGAGCATTATTATGCCAAACCGCATTTCCCGCCGGAAGTTCCTGGGTGCCGCCGGCACCGTCGCTGTCGGCTCTCTAGCGCGAAGGCCAACGAGGAATATGAAGGTAGGTGGTGTTGAATACTGAAAATAGGAATTTGGTTGAGTCACGGTACGCGGGTGCGCGCCTGCAAGACATAATTCGGCGAAACCGCTTGTCTGAAGCCTTTGGTGTTTATGCCGTCTGTTCGGCGCATCCGCAGGTAATTTCTGCCGCCGCACGCGAGGCGTGTGACAACCAATCGGTCTTGCATGTCGAGTCTACTTCCAGCCAGGTAAATCAGTTTGGTGGCTATACCGGACAGAACCCTGAACAATTCGCAGCATTTGTGCGTGCCGTGGGGCACGACAGCGGACTCTCTGACGATCAAGTTCTGCTCGGCGGAGATCATCTCGGTCCGTTTCCCTGGCGCCGTGAACGTGGCGAGATCGCAATGGATAAGGCACGCGGCCTCGTCCGCGCGTGTGTGCTGGCGGGATACCAAAAGATCCATCTCGACGCTAGCATGGCTTGTGCTGATGATCCAAAGACGGGATTGGATGAATCAACTATCGCGAGTCGTGCTGCCGTGTTGTGCGAAACCGCCGAGAGCGCTTTCCATGAACTGCCTCCGAATTCCCCGCCCTTGTTATACGTTGTGGGAACTGAGGTACCCGCGCCAGGAGGTGAATCGGCCGCTGAAGAATCTATTTCGGTCACAGAGGCGAGCCACGTGCAATCCACGCTTGACGCATTCCAGCGGGCGTTTCATACGCGTGGATTGAATCATGCTTGGGAACACGTAATCGGCTTAGTAGTCCAGCCTGGGGTGGAGTTCGGCGAGAGCAGCGTCTTTGAATATGACCGCAGTAAAGCGAAAGCGCTAAGCACGGAGCTGCCTGCCAGTCCGCCGCTTGTGTATGAAGCTCATTCCACCGATTACCAGCGCATTTCATCTCTCAAGCAGATGGTCGAGGACCACTTTGCAATTCTCAAAGTCGGACCTGAGCTGACCTTCGCTTTTCGCGAGGCGGTTTTTTCGCTTTCAGCAATTGAACAGGAAATGCTACATGGGAGCGCGGTTCGGCTTTCGAATGTCCGCGAAGCTCTCGATGCGGCGATGCTACGGGATCCGAGCTACTGGCGAGACTACTACCACGGAGATGGGCACCAACTTCGCATTTCCCGCTTCTACAGCTATAGCGATCGTTGCCGTTATTACTGGCATCACCCCGAAGTGAATATCGAGTTGGAACTTCTCGTCCACAATCTGACTACTTTTCCGCCGGCCTTAACACTGGTCAGTCAGTACCTGCCACTGGAATACCAGGCGATTCGTGAGGGAATTCTTGCGAGTTCGCCTAATGAGATGGTTCAACATCATATCCGGTCAGTGCTGCACAAATACGCGGTGGCCTGCGGCGCGACCGACTAGAAGTGAGCAGTTTGTTTGAAGACGCCTGCGGCTAAGTAATTAGTCCAGAGGCGGCGGAGCTGCAACAGTCATTCCATGACGCCGGAAAATCTCGATCATCTTTGCCCGCTCGGGAGGTCCTCCGCCAACCCGTTCTGAGCGCACGAGTTGCATCGAGAACGTTCATTACGGGCATGGAAAGGACGAGAGAATCACCAAATCGCAGGTGGCGATGCCGCGAATGATTATCGGCGGCGGGGCCGTGCAGGAATGTGCCCTCAGTGAACCTTGCCGGCGAACTTGATCCGCGGTCTTTCTCCATCTGCCCGTTGTGGCGCAATGGGCAGAACTGCCCCCCGAGACATTAGCGCGGTTAGGTCAGGCTTGGGAGGTCCGGCCGGAACCGTATCACTCTGTTCTGGTGGCAAGTGGCGAGATCCTGGCGGGCTGAAATCACATCCGAGAAACAGGCTTCCCCAAAATCGAGCTTTCTTGGGACGCCTTGCGCGCAATCAGTCCGAAGCCTCTGGAGGTAGCCGATTTCTGCAAGGCATGCAACTCCATCTGAGCTTCCGCACGGTGCTTGGTTTTGTTCGCAAGTTCCGCTACCGCAAGATCGTTCTCCAACTTAAGACCGACA
>DATJHT010000040.1:0-16313 GCA_035493765.1 Terriglobales bacterium | reverse complement strand
CCTATGCCGATCAGAAATCGACCGGTCTCGACGGCGGAAACTCCAGCCTTGGTGGCGTCCCGTATAACCCGTTTAGTCCTGAGACCGACTACAGCCAAGACGCTTGGGTATCGCGCCACCGTTTTGTTCTGTATGGTATCTACGATCTTCCGATTGGACGCGGGAAAAAGCTTGGCAACGGAATGTCCGGATGGACTGATGCGGTCATTGGCGGCTGGCAGACAACGTTCCAGATGTTCGCTAAGAGCGGCACCGCGTTCACGCCGTACTGGAGCTGTGAGAACTGCGGAAACGGCAACCGTATGGTCGGGCCAGGAAATATCGCCTCAGAGTCGGTCAGCGCACTTGGCGATTTCGGTGATTTTATCGGCTACAGACCAATTGTCGTCGGCAACTACAAGCAGCACGTCGGAGATCAAGTCTACAACCCGGATGCATTTTTGCCACCAACCATGGGAGCCGACGTTTTTACCAATCCTGGGGTCGCCAAAAAGAACTTCCTGTGGGGGCCAGGAGCCTGGGGCGCGAATTTTGGCTTGCACAAGGACTTTAAGCTAGGTGAGCGGGTGACGGCTCAGCTCGGCGCGGACTTCAACAACATTTTCAACCACCCAATCCGTATGCCAAATCTGGACTTTGCCGACAGCAGTTTCGCTAACCTCGGCGGATTTAATATTCAGATAGATCCCAATACGCTTCGACCGATACTTGCGCGTGATCCTAGCGATCCCACGGGCAAAACTCTTGCTGCGTTCGACCGCAATTCTGACTTCGGGCGCCTTTTCTCAACATTCTCCCAGGAAGGTGTCGACAGCCGCCGCACCACGCGCCTGCGGCTGCGCATAACCTTCTAACCGCTAAGTTGCCACTCGTCATCGCCAACGATTGAGGACTCCCGCAAGGGAGTCCTTCAACTTTCAACCACCAGCCGAGGGCGAGTCGTTGTGTCTTGCCAACCTGTGCGGCTCGCGCTCAGAGGAGCCGTTATGCGAAGAGCGATGTTGGCTGTTGCAGTGGCAGTAGTGTCGTTGTTTTCAGTGGCAGGTCTGGGGCAAGCGGGCACATGCAGTGGAATGACGGTTGGTCAACTCACCAGCCTGAACGGGTTCGTTCCGTTCCCAGGTGACAACCTTTGGAACACGGACATCTCGGCACTTCCAGTTGATCCCAACTCCGCGAACATCATCAACTTCATCGGTTCAACCGTTACGCTCCATCCCGACTTCGGCGCTGGGCAGATCAAGAACCAGACGATCGGAATTCCGTATCAGATCGTTGCCGGCACGCAGGCGAAAGTAAATGTGACGTTGGGTTTATATGCCGATGAAAGCGATCCTGGTCCCGAGCCGATTGCTGCAAATGCGTTGATCGAAGGCTATCCCAAGCCTGGCAATGGCGACCGCCACGTTCTTGTTCTGGACAAAGACGGCTGCTGGCTGTACGAGTTGTTTAATGCCAGCGTGAAGAACGGAAAATGGAGCGCAGACCAGGCCAGCATCTGGGACATGACTATCGACGACCAGCGTCCGTATACGTGGACGTCGGCGGATGCGGCGGGATTGCCGGTCTTCGTTGGCCTGGCGCGTTACGACGAAGTTGCTGCGGGAACAATTAATCACGCTCTGCGCTTTACGGTGCCCACGTCTCAAAGGGCATTTGTTCTGCCGGCCACCCATTGGGCTTCCACCAACACCAGCACCAGCGCGCCTCCCATGGGCACGCGGTTACGCCTCAAGGCGAGCTTCAATATTTCCGGCTTTCCAGCGGATGATCAGGTGATTCTGACTGCGCTGAAGAAATACGGCATGATTCTTGCCGACAATGGCAGCGCCATTTTCATCAGCGGAGCTCCCGACGATCGCTGGAACAACACAAACCTGAATCTGCTCAAATCGATCACCGCGTCCAACTTCGAAGTAGTACAGCAAGGAACGATCTACACTCCGGGAAACGTACCCACGGGTTCGGCGCCCACTATCTCGAGCTTCACCGCTAATCCGACCAGCGTGAGTTCGGGACAGCCGGTGACTCTGAGTTGGAGCGTTTCCAGCAGCACCTACAACATCATCACTCCGGTCGGACCCGTGCGCGGGACCAGTATCGTAGTGAACCCCACGGCCACAACCACCTACACGTTGAACTCGACCAACCAGTTTGACAGGAGCACTGCGACAGTAACGGTAACGGTCCACTGATTGAGAACGAAGCTGTCATTCAGAACCGCTTTAGGGCGAGGGACCTGTTTTTTTGTTGATACGGCAAACAAAGCAGGTTCCTCAGACCTGATGGTCTTCGGAATGACAGATTAAAAAGTCGGCTACAAAAAACGCCACATTCATCCTGCGCTTTCGACCTTAGCGGGAATTCGCGAAGACACGGCACTCCGTTTTCCATGAATGCTCTTCAATAGAAGGCTTAACAGTAGCGTGATTGCCGCAAAACAGAACACCGTAGCGCGATCACGTCCAGTTGCCGTGAACAGCAGCAGCAGGCTCAGCCCGCCGATCACGGCGATAGTCCGGCTCAGAAAACGAAATACTTCCGCTGTGTAGTCCGGGGAGTCCTTCAACTCCCGCTCCACGTCAATCGGAGTATTCAATGCCTGGAACAGCTGCGCTCGCCCAGGACTATCTCCGCGATCAAACAACATGCTGAAAAAAAATATTCCAAAAGACGACGGAATTATGATCGCGACCTGCTGAATCAGCGTCCAGTGATAGACAAACGATCCCAGAACTCCCAGTACGATCCCGACGGCAAAGGACGCCAGCCCTGACCAGGCAGGCGCCTTGCGAATAACAAGTCCAAGAAGGGCAGGCGGACCGTAGGCCAGCGAAATGAGCGCATTGAATGTCATCATGACCGAAAACACGCTCTGGCCGGTCGAAGCCATGATCGCTGCCACGGTGACGGCGAAGCTGCCCACCAGGAATGTCGTTACCCAGCCGACAACCAGCAATTCGCGGTCGCCGGCGTTTTTGCGAAAGAGAGCCTGGTAGATGTCCTTGGTTAGGATCGCGGACTTCACATTGAAATTTGCGCCGACGTTCGCCATGGTCGAACTGAACATGGCGGCGATCATAATGCCGATCAATCCATGGGGCAGCAGGGTCAAGCTGGCCACTGCATACGACGCTTCACTCACATTGTTCAGCCCCGGCCAAACGCTGTGCAGGTCGGGATATACGATTCGCATGGCCATCGGCGGAATAAACCACAGAAAGGCGCCCACGACGAATAACCCGGCGCATAACAGGGCTATTTTGCGGGCGGAACGTTCGTTGTCCACGCTGAAATAGCGCTGTGCCATGGCGCTGGTGTTGTAACCGAATGAAACCATAACCGTCCAGCTGAGTATGTATATCCAGCCGAACTCACCAGACATATGAATCGTCTTCATCTGCGGCGGCAAGGAATGCACAAATCCGCCGATCCCGCCCACCCGGATAAGCGCGGTAATCAGGAGCACCATGCAGAACGGCATCAGGATGGAGGCCTGCAGAAAATCAGTAACCACCACTGCCCACAATCCGCCAATTACGCAATAAAACATGATGATCGCGCCCGCCCCGATCACCGTCCAGAGCACGGGCAGGCCACAGGCGGACGAGACGAACAGGCTGAGCCCGTAAAGCACACTGGCGCTCATGAACAGCTGCACTACGACGGTTGTCCACGAGAAAGTCTGGCGCGTGGTCTCGTTAAAACGCGATGAGAGATATTCCATTACCGTAGTGATCCGGCTGCGGCGCCAGCGTGTGGCAAACACGAAATATCCGAGCATAAAGCTCAACGCATTGCCGACATATAAACCGATAACCGCGATGCCCGCGCGATAAGCAACCCCGGCGGCTCCCGTAAAAGTCCAGGCGCTGAACCCCGCCATGAAAGAGCTAAGCCCGGCGACCAGCCAGGGAATCCGGCTCCCGCCGCGAAAGTACTCAGCGGCGCCGCGGTTGAACCGGGCCACGTATAGCCCAACCAGCACCATGAGCACTGCGTAACAGGCGATTACGACGTAATCGATTGCATTGGCGGTTTGCATCCCGATCCTCTTTTATACTGCTTCGAAGAGGGAAAATAAAAGGTAAAAACAAATAAACGACAGAAAAAGAAATATAGTAGAATTTCGCCTCATGGCTAAGAGGGTTCTGGTCATCTCTGCGCCGGAGGCGCTATTTCGGTCGTTCTTCACTCCGGCACACCAGCGCCGCCTGGCGCGCACCTTCCGTCTGAAACGCAACTCTATGGGTTCTTTAACTCCTGGGCTTAAACGCGAGCTGGCAATCGCAGACGCGCTGATCACAACCTGGGACAGCCCAAACTTCGGTGACGAACTGCTGCAACTTGCGCCGAAGTTGCGGGTGATTGCCCACTGTGGCGGGGAAGTCAAGAAGCGCTTCGGGGGTTCCTTGCTCGACCGGCTGACGATCGCGACCGCTCCAGAGCCGATGGCGAGGGCGACCGCTGAGCTGGGCGCCTCGCTCATTCTTTACTGCGGCAGGGGAGTTGATTGCTATCGCGAGGCACTGCGAAAACCAGGGAATAGAATTTACGATGATGCGCATGCACACGGCACGCCGGAATTTTTAATCGGCCGCCAAATCGGAATGATTGGTTTCGGCAGAATCGGGCGCACGATAGTGGATCTTTTGCGCGGCTTTAATTTTCAATGGCGAGTCTATGACCCCTTCGCCTCGCGTGAACTGGTGAAAACTTATCCCATACAATTTGCAGGCCTGCAATCCGTGCTGAGAGGTTCTACTCTGCTGGTATTGGCGGCAGCCCTGACCGACAAGACTCGCGGCATTCTCGATCGCAAAAACCTCTCGCGGCTTCCCGATGGTTCGACCTTGATCAACGTGGCTCGAGGAGGGTTGGTCGACCTCGCCGCGCTTACCCGGGAAGTTCGGAAGGGAAGATTGCGCTGTGCCATCGACGTCACTGATCCGGTCGAACCGCTGCCGCCGAAACACCCGCTTCGCCGCCTGCCGGGAGCGATTCTCACACCGCACATCGGCGGCGGATCCGAACAGGCCCGGCATGAGATGGCCGACGACCTGATCGATGACCTGGAGCGGTTTTTCCGCGGCGAGTCGGTAAAGCACAGAGTCACGACCGCGATGCTTTCGCGGATGACATAAATATCTGGAAGGAATGATTGAACATCAGTTTCTCCACGCTTGGCTGCCCGAACTGGACGCTGTCGCAGGCGCTCGATATCGGGGTACGCGCCGGTTATAGCGGTGTTGAACTGCGCTTTCTCGAAGGCGAAGCATCTCTCTGGAAGCTTTCCAGCTTCCATGGTAGAGGGTTGCACGAAACGCGCGCAAAAATTGCAGATTCCGGCCTAGCGGTCTGCTGTGTCGATACGAGTTGCCGCTTTGATTCGCCTCAGAAATCTGAGCGCGAGCGCTGGATTGAAGAGGGGGTGCGCATGGCTGGACTGGCAGCCGAATTGGATTCGCCCGGGATTCGGGTCTTTGGCGACCGAATAGATCCCACATCCACACGCGCCGTCACTGAAGGCTGGCTGATAGACTCGCTCGACAAGCTCATCGAAAACACGAAGCATTCAGGCGTCGGTGTTTGGCTCGAGACCCACGGCGACTTCTCGTCCGCGTCGCAAGTGCAATCGCTTCTCTCTGCGCGCATCGGGCTTGGTCTGGTTTGGGATTCGGCCTCCGCCTTTGTAGAATGCGGAGAACGCCCAGTAGAGCATGGCTTTGCGCTTCAGGCCGCGATTCGTCACGTACACATTAAGGATTTGCGGAAGGTCAACAACAAGTGGACACCCGCTTTGACCGGCGAAGGTCAATTTCCGATAGCCGAGATTCGCCAGGTACTCAAGACCATGAGTTACGATGCTTTCGTTTCGTTCGAGTGGGAGAAGAAGTGGCATCCGGAAATTGAATCTCCGGAAACCGCTATCCCTCATTTCGCAAGTTGGTTTCGAGGTGAGTGGGAACAGTTGCCTTTCAATCAGAGTGCCGGAGTTCGCCGATGAAAATCCTGCTGCTTGTGATTCTGTGTCTTGTGCTGGCGCCTTGCATTTGGGCTCAAGACAAGCCTGTCATGAAGAGCGTTCATGCGAAGACAAAGGTTTCCCTCGGCACCGATCCGCATTCCTCGTTCTGGCGCGCGGCCAAACCCGTCTATGCAGAATCAGACAAGAACGGCCATCCACTACCTGAATATCGCACCGAGATTCGTTCACGCTGGACTACAACTGACATTTATTTCCTGTTTATCTGTCCGTACAAGAATCTTTTCTTAAAGCCTTCGCCGGATACCGAGCACGAAACTTACGAACTGTGGAACTGGAATGTCGCCGAGGTCTTTATCGGTTCAGATTTCAAGGACATTAAGCGTTACAAGGAATTTGAGCTTTCCCCTCACAATGAATGGATTGACCTCGATATCGACCTCAACAAACCGCATCACGAAGACGGCTGGAAGTGGAACTCTGGTTTTGAGCACGTCACACGCATCGACGAGCAGAATCACGTCTGGTATGCGGCTATACGAATTCCCTTTAAGGCCCTCGACACCCAGCCAGTGAAGGCAGGGAACACGTTTCGCGTTAACTTCTACCGCACTGAAGCCGGGCCGAACGACCCAAAAGAAATCATGTGGCAGCCGGTCATGAGCAATTCATTCCACGTCCCTGAGCGTTTCGGGCTGCTTCGCCTTTCCAGATGACGACTTGGCCCTCTTCCTTGTACATTCTTTTCAGGAGAGTGGATGCGCCGCTTCGACGTCACCATTGCCGGTGAACTCAACCTGGACCTGATTCTTTACGGCACGCCAGACGAAATTCCGCGCGAACGCGAGCTTCTGGTTTCCGACTTCAACGTGACGCTTGGCGGTTCCTCGTCCATCGTCGCGCACAATTTGGCATCGCTAGGAAGTCGGGTGGGATTTGTTTCGTGCGTCGGCGATGATCAGTTTGGCGAACTGGCGCTGGCTCGCTTGTCAGCTGCTGGAGCCGATGTCAGTAAAGTTGCGATTTTGCCCGGGCGCAAGACCGGCCTCACGGTAATCATGCAGCGCGATTCCTGGCGTAACATGCTGACCTACCCCGGCACCATCTTCGATCTCCAAATACAGAATCTCGACTTTGAATATTTGTCGTCAGCGAAGCACTTCCATCTCTCCTCTTACTATTTGCAGCGCGGGCTGCAGGCAGATGTGCCGGAGTTATTTAAGAAATTGAAAGCTGCCGGCCTGACCATTTCCTTCGATTGCAATGATGATCCAGACGACGGGTGGGCGGGGGGTATCGACCAGGCCTTGAAGCATGTTGATGTCTTGTTGCCAAATGCTCGCGAAGCCATGCGCCTCACCGGAACCGATACTATTAAAGCAGCGGCGGAGCAACTTTCTCGCATGGTCCCGCTGGTTGCGATCAAACTGGGCGCCGAAGGCGCTATCGCTCGCCGGGGCAATGAGCAATGGACGAGTCCGGCATTGAAGGTTGAAGCCATTGACCCCATCGGCGCAGGAGACAGTTTCGACGCCGGATTTCTGCATGAATATCTTCGCGGGGCAGACATAGGCGCCTGCCTCTCAGCCGGGAATCGGGCTGGCGCGCTTTCCGTTACCCGCGTCGGCGGCACGGAAGCCTTTCGCGACGTCAGCTACCGCGAGCATTTTCTTCGCGATGTCGGATGAGTGACCGACAATTCCATGCCGGCCCCCAGTTCCACCAAAAGAGTAGAGCCTGGACGAAGGGGGTTCGTTCGCCGTCGAAGCTTTATGGGCCGAATCTCTAAGAGACCATTGCCATATCGCGAGCCCCATGGAGCGCGCGAATCGCATCGGTAAACTGCTGACTGAGCGAAATCAAGCAGGTAATGGGACCGGGATGCAGGTTGTCAGCCGCCTACTTCAATGCCTTCAACCGGGCGCTTAGGCGGGATTTGTACCGGCCAGCGGTGTTTTTGTGCAGCACGCCCTTCTGAATGGCTTTGTCGAGAGCGGAAACAGTCTGGCGGTAAGTCTGCTCGGCGGACGCCTTGTCGCCCTTAGTGAGGGCTTCGCGCATGTCACGCAAAGCGGAACGCAGCCGTGAGGTGTTGCTGCGGTTCCTGGTGGTGCGAGTCTCGGTTTGACGGGCGCGTTTGAGCGCAGAAAGATGATTTGCCATGTGCCTTAAATTGCCTCTTTTGTTGGATGTCCGAGAAGTGTCCGGTGAGGACGTTTCGAGGGACTGGATTCATCATTCTACGGGAGCAGGTGGCGCCGGTCAACCTTATGTGTGGGACACACTTGGCACTTGATCCGAGCGTTGCAATGCTCTAAGCGTATCCGAACCAGTTCGGTCCAGTGGCCGAGAAACACCGTTGACTGTCGCTTCTCATCCAGCGTAGGCTTTTTACGTAACTGTAATCTGCCTACCTCATGGGGCGAAGTACAATCCGGAACAGGCGATCTGTCTGGCGTCTCCGGCCCTTATTGCGCCATCTAATGACCCGGCAACAAAATTGCGCGTTTGCGCCCGAGGTAATCTGACAAATCCGAATGAGAAAGAGTATTCAAGTCAGCCCCAACATCGAAACCTTCTTCGGCACCCGCGACGAAAACCTGCACGTTCTCGAGGACGGCCTCAACATAAATATTGACCTGCGCTCGGATTCCGTCGAGCTGGAAGGAACTCCGCGCGATATTGCGCGCGCCGAGCAGGTTTTTTCTGATTACGAACAACTGCAGCGCTCCGGGCACGTTTTCAATAACGGGGACCTGAACAGCATGCTGCGGGTGCTGGTTGCCGACCCGAAAACGACTCTTCGCGGCCTTGCCGAGGCCGGAAAGCAACGCGCTTTTGCGGGCCGCACGGTCCAGCCAAAGAGCGCCAACCAGCGTCGCTATCTGGATGCGATCGAAAGCCATGACATGGTGTTCGGCATTGGTCCTGCCGGAACTGGAAAGACGTACCTTGCGGTCGCGATGGCTATTTCGGCGTTAGTCGCGAAAAGAGTGAATCGCATCATTCTGGCCCGGCCTGCGGTCGAAGCCGGCGAGCGATTGGGGTTTCTTCCTGGGACACTGCAGGAAAAGATTGATCCGTACCTGCGGCCGTTATATGACGCGCTTTACGACATGCTGGATCCGGAACGAGTTGACCGCTATCTCGAAAAGAACGTGATTGAGATTGCGCCCATCGCGTTCATGCGCGGACGTACGCTGAACGACTCATTTGTGATTCTTGACGAAGCCCAGAATACAACGTCGGAGCAGATGAAAATGTTCGTGACCCGGCTTGGGTTCAATTCCAAAGCCGTGATCACCGGCGACGTCACGCAGATTGATCTACCGAACGCCCGCCGCAGCGGCCTGCTTGAGGCGGTGGATGTGTTGAAGAACGTACAGGGGCTTTCGTTCGTTTACTTTGATGAGGCGGACGTGGTCAGGCATCATCTGGTTCAGCGGATTATCCGGGCATATGACGAGCACAAGACCAAATCCGCAGAGGATCAACTGGAGTTGCTGGACGGCAAGGCATCGAGTGGAAATGGTTCCAGCCATGCTGAACCGAAAGTGGAACCCGAAGAAGCACGAAACGAATAATCGTTGATCGCAGAAGGGGCGAAAACCGAGCCCCTTTTTTATTTAACGAGAACCATGCAACCGACAGTAGTGTTCAAACGGCGCGTGCCCGGTCTCAGCGAGCGAAAACTGGCGGAATTTATCTCCGAAGCATGCGAGCACATCAGGCTTATGGGAGCGGTCACGGTATTAATAACGGACAGTAAGGAAATGATTGTCCTGAATGGGCGTTTTCGTGGGAAGGCGCTGGCGACGGACGTCCTGTCATTTCCCGGCCCGAGTTTCGTTGATGGCTTTGCCGGTGACATCGCGGTTTCACTGGATATTGCAAACCGAACTGCGCGGGCCATGGGGCATTCCACCTCGGCAGAAGTGAGAATTCTGGTGTTGCACGGCCTGATTCACCTGGCAGGGTATGATCATGAAAGCGATCGGGGTGAGATGACCAGGCTTGAGGGACGTTTGCGAAGAAAATTGTCCTTGCCGGCAGGATTGATTGAGCGAACGGCTGCAAAAAAGGGTGAAATGAGGAATCGACGCGTGCCTTCAAAGACATGAACTTCGCCATCGCCATCACGCTTGTGGTTCTGTTCGGACTGCTGACTCTCTCCTCGTACGTGGAACGTGTCTATGCGGAAGTCGGCAAGTTTCTTTCGCGCGAGTTCCAGGAAAATATAGACTACTTCGAACAGCAGGTTGAGCCCAGGCTGAAAGTGAGCCGGTCGCGCGCCGCTTTGTCGATGGCGATCCTTACTCAGTTTCTAATGGCCTCTATTGCGGTGGTGGTTGCGTTTGCGGTTTTCCGCGAAGGGAGTTGGTCAGCAGACGAACTTCTCGAAGCGGTGCTCGGGCTGATGCTGGTGGTAATTGTCTTTAATCGTTTTCTCCCTTTCATCTTTTTTTCGCGCACCAAAGGCGTGTGGCTGGCGCGATGGGCCCTGCTATTACGTGTCCTTATCTATGTGGTTCTGCCTGTGACTCTGGTGCTTGGATTTCTGCAATCGGTCACTGCACTTACACGTGAACACTCTGACCAGGAACCGGAAACCCAAGCGGAAGCTGTAGATGCGCTTATAGAGGCCGGTCAGGAGGAAGGCATTCTCGACGGCACGAATCGTGACTTGATCCAATCGGTGGTGCAATTTAGCGAGAAGACGGTGCGCGAAGCCATGAAGCCGCGACCCGAGGTTGTGGCCTTGCCCTCGGGAGCGACGGTGGAACAGTTTATTGAGCTGCTGCGAGCGCGCCCGTTTTCCCGCGTCCCGGTTTACGAAGGGAATATAGATCACATTATTGGATTGGTTTACGCGCAAGATGTTTTGCAGATACCTGATACCGAAGCACATGTCCGAACGGTCGATTCACTGATGCACAAGGACGTTTACTTCGTGCCTGAGACCAAGCTGGGCAGTGACCTGCTTCGCGAGATGCAAAAGCAGAAGGTCCGAATGGCAATCGTTATTGATGAATACGGAGGGGTTGCGGGCCTGGTGACGATCGAAGACCTGGTTGAAGAGATTGTCGGCGAAATCACCGACGAACATGAAGCTGCGCAGGTCGTGCGCGAGAATGAAACCTCCTATCTTGTGCCCGGCAACATGGATGTAGACCGGTTAGAAGAACTGCTCGGGATTCGGCCTGAGCGCCGGGATGCCGCGACCGTCGCCGGATTGGTGAGCGAACTAGCCGGCAGAATCCCGAAAAAGGGAGAGGTCATCGAAGAAGACGGCCTGCGCCTGGAGGTATTGCAAGCCAGCAATCGCCGCGTCGAACGCGTGCGAGTTTCGATCACTCATCCGCGGCAGATGAACCTAATTTAAACTTATGCCCTTCCGCTCAGGATTCGTCTGCATTCTAGGTCGTCCGAACGCTGGCAAATCCACCTTGCTGAATGCGCTCGCGGGAGAAAAGCTTGCCATCGTCAGCCCGAAGCCGCAGACCACTCGCAACCGCGTGCTCGGGGTCATTCATCTTCCCAAGCAAAAGGGAAAGGGTGGCGCCCAGGTAATCCTGGTGGATACACCCGGTGTCCATCGTCCGGACAGTTCTTTGGGTCGCAAAATGATGGGCGAAGTGCGCGAGGCGCTGGATAGTTGCGATGTGATTCTGGCCATGATCGACATCTCGAGAAGGCCAGAGCCCGAAGAGCGCTTTTTGTTCGAACTTATCAGCAAGTCAAAAACTCCGGCGTTTCTGCTTCTCAATAAAATCGATCTGTTGGGTCCAGGCAAGCTCAAGCTGTTGCCACTGATCGAGCAGTATGCGGCCATGAATCAGTTCCGCGAAATTATTCCTATTTCTGCGCGCAAGAGGGAAGGCCTCGATTTGCTGCTCGGTAAGGTGGTCTCGGGGCTCCCGGCCGGACCGGCATATTTCCCACCGGATCAGGCTACCGATCAGCCGGTCCGTTTCATGTCGGCGGAATTGATTCGCGAGCAAGTGCTGCTTGCGACCAGCGAAGAGGTGCCGCACTCAGTAACAGTGCTGATCGAGGAGTTCGAGGAAGGGCAACGATTGACGCGAATCGCAGCTGCCATTTTTTGCGAGCGTGAAGGGCAAAAGCGAATCCTGATTGGCAAGCAGGGCCAGATGCTGAAGAAGATTGGATCTGCGGCGCGGATCGAGATCGAAAAAATGGTCGGAACGAAGGTGTTCCTGCAACTTTTCGTCAAGGTACGGCCCAACTGGCGCGAGTCTCGGGGATTCGTCGAAGACCTCGACTGGCGGCGGCAATTGGAAAATTTGGTTAATGTGAAACCTTGACCTACTCTTTGACCGCAAGTCCCAGGGCCTTCATTTTGCGATACAAGTGGCTTCGCTCCAGCCCCAACACCTCCGCCGTCCGGCTCATATTGCCGTGATTATCGTCGAGTTTCTTCAGAATGTAATCACGTTCGTAGGCAGCGCGGGCCTGGTGCAAAGTCATAAACTCGCTGCCCGAACGACGACTGCCGTCGCGATACACCAGGGGAGGTAGGTGCTTGCGTTCGAAGCGGCTCGTAGTTGGGTTCATGATCACGATGCGTTCGATCACATTGCGCAGTTCGCGAACGTTGCCCGGCCAGGAGTAGCGCATCAGAGTTTCAATGGCATCATCAGTAATCTCGCGCGGTCGGCGTCCATACTGGCCAGAAAGTTCTTTGAGGAAGTGGCGTCCAAGCAGCGGAATGTCTTCTTTGCGTTCGCGTAACGGGGGCACCGAGAAGGGAATTACGTTCAAGCGATAAAAAAGGTCTTCGCGGAAGTTGCCCCGAGAAATCTCTTCTTCCAAATCTTTGTTGGTGGAGGCAATTACGCGGACATCCACGGTCACAGGTTCATCACTCCCAACGGCCGCGAATTTTTGCTCCTCAAGCGTGCGGAGAACTTTTGCCTGGGTCTTCAGGCTCATGTCGCCGACTTCATCCAGGAACAACGTGCCGCCATTTGCCTTTAGAAACTTCCCTTCTTTGTCTGCTGAAGCGGCGGCAAAAGAACCGCGGCGATGGCCGAATAATTCGCTTTCGATCAGGTCCTCCGGAATGGCGGCACAATTGACCTCAACGAACATTTCGTCTTTACGCAGACTGTGCACATGAATGGCATGGGCAACGAGTTCTTTACCGGTCCCGGATTCACCGAATATCAGCACTCGGCCGTTAGTCGGCGCCATGAGTTGAATCTGCTGGCGTAAGGCCTTCGTGGGTATGCTTTCACCTACGATCAAACTTCTTGGCGCCATTTGTTTTTTCAGATCGCGATTTTCCAGCCGCAACTTCCGCGTTTCTATCGCGTTCTTAATAAGGATCAGCGTTCTTTCCACGGATAGCGGCTTTTCTAGAAAATCGAACGCGCCGAGCTTGGTTGCGCGAACGGCAGTCTCGATGGTGGCATGGCCGGAAATGACGACGACTTCAGGCGCATCTTCATTTTCGCGAACGCGTTCGAGCGCTTCTAAGCCGTCCATTCCAGGCAACCAGATGTCGAGCAAAATTACATCGAAGGATTTGTTGCGCAGTAGCTCGAGACAGGCTTCGCCGCTATCCACCGCCGATGCCTTGTAGCCTTCGTCCTCCAGCACCCCTTGCAGCGATTCACGAATAGAGGACTCGTCATCAACGATGAGGATGTTATGCATAGGAGAGGCTAGGGGGAGCGGCGATTGAATCGGCAGCAATGGGCAACTCGATGACGAAGCGCGCCCCTACCGGCCGATTTTCCTCGATGCGAATCGAGCCGCGATGGTCCTCGACAATCCGGCTCACGATAGCGAGACCCAGTCCTGTTCCCCGCTTTTTGGTGGAAAAGTATGGCAGGAACAAGCGCTCTTTGGCCTCTTGAGTCACGCCTTGGCCGCTATCGGCCACGCAGATTTCGACGGCATCCCGGCTGGCGACCAGGGATGTCGAAATTTCAATCTCTTTCACTACCGAGTCTTGCAGCGCTTCGGCGGCATTGTCCACCAAGTTGGCGATGGCTCGTTTGAGTGCGTCGCCGTCGGCCATGACTTTCGGTAAGTTGCTGGAGAAAGCGGTACGGAGCCGAATGCCGTCCAGCCGGCCGTTGAACATGACCAGCGCTTCTTCTGCAATCGAATTGATGTCCGCGGGACCGGGTTGGGACGCCGGGAAGCGGGCCAGCGTAGCAAACTCGTTCACCAAGGTGCGTACCGTATCGACTGAACTCTCGATCGTCTTGGCGCAGGTGCGTACGATTTCAAGTGAAGCTGCATCTGGCTGATTGCTTCGGTCCAGATGCCTCAGGATGCGTTCCGCCGAGAGGGCGATTGGGGTTAGAGGGTTTTTTATTTCATGAGCCACCCGGCGGGCGACTTCTCGCCACGCCGCCTGTCTCTGCGCATGCAAAAGATCAGAGAGGTCTTCAAACACCAACACATACCCGACCCGTTGCGAGTTGTGTTGTAAGGAGGCGACGGTAACAGCTACGTTTGTTTTTGTGCGCTGCACCGCAAATTCCAACTGGGCCGTGTTTTCTCCCATGCGGTCAGCGCGTCGCAGCAGATGCTGGAGATCCTCTATGACTTCAGCAGAGAACAGGTCACCCAGGGAAGCGCCAATGAGAACTGCGGCCAGTCGCTGATACTCTTCATCCGGCTTCAGCAGCCGAAGCAGCGCCTGATTCACGTGAGTTACTCGCAAGGAGGCATCCAGAGAAAGTACTCCAGTAGGGATGCTTTCCAGAATTGTTTCCATCTGCCGTCGTCTTTGGTCCAATTCAGTATTAGCAGCGCTCAATTCTCGACTGGAAGCGTCAATCTGGCGTCGATTGCTTTGAAGTTCTTCCGCCATCCGATTGAATGAATGTACGAGATCCCCGAATTCGTCGGCAGCAGGAATTTCAACCCTATGATCAAGGTTGCCGCGTGATATTTCCTGAGTTGCTTCGGCCAAAGCTGCTACCGGACGAGTGACAAAGCGGGAAAGATAAAGCGCCAGCCACATGCTGATGAAAAGCACCAGCCCGGTCAGCGCCATCAGGATTGCCATGTAGGTCAACCGGACCTGCCTTCGACCACGTGCCAGTTGCAGGTAATTGTGCTGACTGGCTTCGAGCTGTCTCTGGGTGTCGGCAAAATTTTGCGGCAAAGGCATGGCTATCAGAATCTCTCCCCCATTACCGATAGTCGCGCTGCCTAATATGTATTCGGTCCCGCCCCAATGAACGATGCGCGGACGGTCGGAACGGAGCGGTTGCAAGGGCAAATGCTCTTTAAGGACTGCCCATGGCGCAGGCAAGCCGAAACTGGCTTCAGAGTTCCCGTCTTGAATGGCGACAGCAAAGCCGCCTTGCAGGGTGGCCTGACGAGCGCGGAATTCCTTGATCACGCCGGAGAAGCTATGTCCCTCAAACGCGCGCTGGGTATCCGGCGTGGATGCAATCGAAAGCGCCTCCGCTTGTGCATTCTCAGCGGCGTAACGTGAAAGAAGGTCAGCCATGATTGCGGTATCCCGCTGCACTTCTTCGATGGGGGTGGAAAACCAACGCTCAATGGAGCGATTCATTAATCCATATGAAAACCAGAACATCACAATTACGGGAACGAATGAGAGCAGCAGACTTCCGACCACGAGACGGGTACGGAATTTCGATCCCAGCACACCCAATCGGCGTTCAGAAAAGACCTTGATGAGATTGCGCATCAGGACAAAAGTCAGTCCTCCGAAGAGAAGCGACACGAGGAGGGTCAGAGCAACCAGAGACACGGTTTGACCGCTGGTCTTGGGATCGATGAAACGCATTTCAAAAGATGAAAGCGAAAGCAGGATGGCCAGGAGCGGCAGACTCACAATTACCAGTACAAAGATGACCTTCCGCCGGTCGGGGCGGGGCTTTGCGAGCTGGTTTCGATTAGGCAAAGTTATCCTGAAGACCGTTCAATGCATGTCTCACAACTATTATTGCTTGGATGTAATTATATTCTTGTGAGCCGCAACAGCGACTTGGGGCGATGCTGGCGAGCTCGATGTCGCCTGCTTTTGGCCGTCACTCGACCAAAGATGGTTCAGCGGGCACTCCGCGCACTTCGGCGCCGGCTTCAGGCAATACTTTTTCCCCACTCCGACCAGCAAGGCGTGCATTTCGTTAAACACCTGGGCGACGGGAGAACGTGAAACCATGCTCATGCGGGAGGGCGAGTGCGAGGCGCCGCCGGGGTTTCCGGTTTTCGATTCCTGAAGGAGTTCAGCCTCGGCAAGACCACCCTCAAATAACGCACGGATCTCTTCGTATCCAGTGTTTGCGGCTATAACGCCGTGACGCTCGGC
>DATJHT010000039.1:0-11861 GCA_035493765.1 Terriglobales bacterium | reverse complement strand
GCCATCATCCTGCAAATGCGCGAGCGCATGGAAGAGATGCAGCGCCAGATACAGGATTTCGTACAGGCTATCCAGCAGGAAGTGATGTCACGAGCGAACATGAACGCCGACCCGGCGCGCGGGGCCATCGTGCCCATACGCCGGCCTATGCCGCCCGCCCCAGTCCCTCGCAAGAAGCAATAATCGGATTGTCATCCCGAAGCCGAACTCCGGAGGAGATCGGCAGAGGGACCTTACGTCAGCAGGAGTTGTCGATGCTGTTCGAGGGTCGATTCCAGCACTGGTGGCGATCCCTCACAGGTCCGCGATAATGTAAGCGTCTCGTAAGGTCCTCTCTCGCCGCTTTCAGCGCGCGAGTTCGGGATGACAATCATTGATTATGATTAGTTCTTCATGCTCCCTTTCAAGCTTATCTACAGCGATGAATATTATCTGCCGATCGGCCAGCATGTTTTCCCGGCAGAGAAATATCGGCGCGTGCACCGGCAATTGATCGAATCTGGAATTGCCGATCGTTCCGACTTCGTCACGCCGCAACCTGCATCGGATCAAGACATCCTTCTCGTCCACACCCCTCATTACGTTGAGAAGTTGAAAGCCGGGACGCTTTCCGCTCGGGAAGAAATGCAGCTCGAGATTCCGTATTCACCCGAACTCGTACATGCTTTCTGGCTCGCGGCCGGCGGATCAATTCTCGCCGCGCAGCATGCACTGAAAAATGGCGTCGCGCTAAACATCGGCGGCGGATTTCACCACGCCTTTCCCGATCACGGCGAGGGCTTCTGCATGATCAATGACGTAGCCGTCGCCATCCGCCGCATGCAGCGCGACAGCAAAATTCGCACTGCCATGACGATTGACTGCGACGTGCACCATGGCAACGGCACTGCGGCAATCTTCGCGGGCACGCGGACCGTGAGCGAGCCTCTACCTTCGAGCGGCCCGGCTGTGCTGGGGAGAAAACCGCTGATGCGTGGCACTCATGCGGGCGACGTATTCACCATTTCGCTGCATCAGGAGAACAATTACCCGGCGCAAAAGCCGCCGTCTTCAATTGATATCGACCTCCCCGACGGCATTACGGATGACGACTATCTTGCCTGGCTCGACAACGCGCTCAGTTCCGGCCTGCGCCAGTTCACGCCCGACCTGCTCTGCTACATTGCCGGCGCCGATCCTTACCGCGAAGACCAACTCGGTGGGCTCGCGCTGACCATCGAAGGATTGAAGCGCCGGGATGAACTAGTCTTCCGCGTCGCGAAAGCACAAAGTGTTCCGGTGATGGTCACCTACGCCGGCGGCTATGCGAGAAAAGTAGAGGACACGGTCACGATTCACTGCAATACAGTTGAAGCGGCGGGTGAAGTGTTCGCGCCCCGGCCATCTCTGCCGTAACATTCAATTCTGATGGTGGCGCAACCTCGACGCACCCTGAAAAAACCTGTTTTCTGGCTTGCCCTTTGCGCCGGTCTTCTGGCCGTCTGTATCCAGTCGGGAGAACTTGGCTCCGCCGATACCATGCATCGGCTGCAGACGGCGCACTCATTCTGGACCTCTCAACCCGCTGTCTTTCCGAACGAATACCCCGAGTTCGGCGTTCATGGCCGAGGCGGAAGGCTTTACGACTGGTACGGAATCGGACAGCCTCTGTTGCTTCTGCCTTTCGACATAATTGGCACCGGCATTTCGAAACTGCCGATCTTTTCTGATTATGGCGATACTGACCCAACGGTTCGAAATATTTTCGTCACTGAGTCGGTCAATACGCTCATCAGCGTTCTGACGGCTCTGGTTTGTTACCGCTTTCTTCTCCTGCTCGCATTCGCAGAAGCCGAGGCGATCGCCGGCGTGCTCGCGCTCCTCTTCTGCACCACGCATCTCCACTACACGCAGAACATGATGGAAAACAACTACATCATGCTGCTGACGATGACCGGTTTCTGTTTTCAATATGAGTGGCTCCGGAGCGGGAGCAGACGCGCATTGCTGATCGGATCGAGTGCACTCGGTTTGAATCTGCTGACGAGGTTGACGACTGGGCTGGATTTGCTGGCGGTAGCCGGGTTTCTGGCTCTGGTGTTATGGTTTGGGGAACGGAAGAGAAATGGCAATGCCCGTGTGGGGACGGGCGCCCTCGCCCGCCCGGTCGAACCCAGTTCGACAGCGACCGCGCGCACATACCTGGAAGTTGCGGTACCCGTCTATGTTGGCTTCCTGTTTCTCGATCGCCTTTACCAGTTCTACCGGTTCGGCAACTGGACGACAACGTATGTTCACTACTTCACCATCGAGCATAGATTGCAGGACCCGACATTGCCGGCAAAGTATCCGTGGGAAACACCATTTCATGTTGGATTTTTTGGCCCGCTGATCTCGCCGGAAAAGTCGATCTTTCTTTTCGATCCTCTCATCATCCTCACCATTCTTATCGCGGCATTGGCGTGGAGAAGCCTCAGTGGGCCCGTGAAGGCCTATGTGATTACAGCGTTTCTTCTCGTTCTTGGTTACATTTGCCTGTACGCGCGCTACACCGTCTGGAGCGGAAACTTTGCCTGGGGCGACCGCTATGTCTCAACTGCGGCAGAGATGGTGGCGTTCATCTCTGTTCCATTGCTGCTGAAGTTTCGCGAGCGCTTGGGTAAGCCGGTGTGGATGGTCGGAATCTTTCTCGTAGCCGCAAGCCTGATCATTCAACTGGCATCGCTTGCCTTCTGGCTGCCGCTCGAAATTTACCAGATCGAAGATTTGGGCTCGCGATTCGTGATCTGGCTGCGCTTCAAAAATATCGTCGCATTTGCTCTCGGCAAGATGGACGCGTGGGGCCTGAACACCGACGCTATGGGATACGACCAGTGGGATTACCAGCACATCACCTGCTGGAATTTTTTGCCGTTTGTGCTGCGCCGGATTGGTGCCGCGCCCAGTTGGGTCGTGGATACTTCGTTCCTTATTTGGTACGCAGAAATTGCCGCACTCGTTCCTTTGCTGGCGAAAATACGCCGAGCCACCAAAAGCCGCCAAGCCTAAAGCCCGCTCCCTACTCCACCGTTACTGACTTCGCCAGATTTCTCGGTTGGTCTACATCGCAGCCCCGCCGCACCGCAATGTGATACGCCAGCAGTTGCAGTGGAACGATTTCCAGGATTGGCAGCAGCTCTTCCGGGGCTTCGGGAATGTAAATCACATGGTCGGCAGCTTCTTTGATCTCGTGGTCGCCTTCAGTGGCCAGCGCAATCACCACACCCGAACGCGCTTTAACTTCTTTCAAGTTCGAGCTGGTCTTCTCGTAACGAACCATTGAAAGCGCATCTTTGGGATCACGCGTTGCAATGATAACGACCGGAAGATTCTCATCAATCAGCGCGTTCGGCCCATGCTTCATTTCACCCGCAGGATAGCCTTCGGCATGAATGTATGAAATTTCCTTCAGCTTGAGCGCGCCTTCGAGCGCGATTGGATAGTGGATGCCCCGTCCGAGGAATAGAAAATCCTGCGACCGAACGTACTGTTTCGCCAGATCTTCGCAATCTTCTTCGTGCGTGAGCAGGTGCTCGAGCTTTCCCGGAATGCGCGTCAATTGATGAACGCAATCCTTGGCCTGCTCCGAAGAAATCGTGCCACGCACCTGGCCCAGATACAAAGCGAAAAGATACAGGGCAGTAAGTTGCGCCGTAAACGCCTTGGTCGAGGCCACACCAATCTCCGGGCCGGCATGCGTATAGATCGTTCCTGCCGCTTCGCGGGTGATCATGGAGCCCACGACGTTGCAGATAGCGAGCGTCTTTGATCCTTTAGCTTTTGCTTCCCGCTGCGCGGCGATGGTGTCTGCAGTCTCGCCTGACTGTGAAATCACGATGGTGATCGTCTCGGAAGGAACGATCGGATCCCGATAACGCCACTCGCTGGCGTAATCGACCTCGACTGGAATGCGCGCCATGCGCTCGATTATGAACTTGCCCGCCTGAGCTGCATGCCAACTGGTTCCGCAAGCGGCGATGTTGATTTTCTTCGCGGCTTTAAATTCGGCTTCGGTGATCTCCATTTCATCAAGGAAAACGTGGCCGGTTTCCTGCGAGATCCTGCCCAGCGTTGTATCGCGGACGGAACGCGGCTGCTCATAGATTTCCTTGAGCATGAAATGTTTGAAGCCGCCCTTTTCGGCCATGATCGGGTCCCAGGTCACGTGCTGTACCTGGCGAGTAATAGGCTGTCCATTGAAATCGGTGAGGCGCACACCTTCTGGAGTGATAACTGCCAGATCACCGTCTGCGAGAAAGAAAAGATCGCGCGTGTGATAAAGAATCGCGGGAACATCTGATGCCACAAAATATTCGTCTTTGCCAAGACCTATAACCGCCGGGGGCCCATTACGGGCAGCGACAATCTTGTTGGGCTCGTCAACCGAAATCACCGCCAGCGCAAACACCCCGGTCAATTGTGTCACCGTCTTGCGCACGGCCTCTTCCAGCGACGGGCGATGACCGTTTCCCCCATGCAGGTAATGCTTCTCAATCATGTGGGCGATTACTTCGGTATCGGTCTCAGTCGTGAAACGATGGCCTTCTTCGGCAAGCTTGCGCTTCAGAGAAACGTAGTTCTCGATGATCCCGTTGTGTACCACCACAACCTTGCCGCTGCAGTCGCGATGAGGATGGGCATTCTCTTCCGTCGGCCGGCCGTGGGTCGCCCAGCGAGTGTGTCCGATGCCATAGGTTCCGTCGAGCGGTTTTAGACGGATGACCTCTTCCAAGTTGCGTAACTTACCCTCGGCGCGGCGAATCTGCAGTCCGTCGCCGTTCCCGCAAACCGCGATACCGGCAGAGTCATAGCCCCGATATTCCAGACGCCGCAGCCCGTCGAGGATGACTGGAACCACTCGCTTCTTGCCGACGTAACCCACGATTCCGCACATGCAAACGGCTCCTGATTATGGTGTGGGGAGGATGATGCGAAGCTGTAAACAACTATTCTTCAATGGAATACCGAAATTCTTCGATTACCGGATTGGTCAGGACGTCGCGAGCAATTCTCCCAATTTCGGCTTCCGCCCGAGCGCGATCCAAGCCACCGTCGAGCGTCAGCTCAAAAAACTTCCCTTGGCGAACGTCTTGTAGTCCCTGATAACCCATTTTGCGCAGGGCGCCTTCTATGGTCTTGCCTTGCGGATCCAAAACGCTCCGCTTCAGTGAAACGTACACGTATGCTTTCATGGGGATGGCACGATTATACGGGAACGCGAACCAAAGGAAAGGGTCTGATGACCAAAGTGTGACGGCAAGTCTGGTGCACCGCGTTGTCCCTTTTTAGAACAAAACAAAGAAAAGCGTTCACAGCAGAACATTTGGGCGTATGATCTGCCCAACATACGAACTTTGCATCGAGGGGATGAAGTTGGTACGGTGCAAAGCAGGTTAGCGCGCCCAGGTAAAGACAATTTCTCATCGGTTGACGATTTACTTCGTCATTCTCAACGGCTGTTTCTCGCCTCCAATCAAGCGGGCGCCAACGGTCTGGCCCACGCAGTCAGTTCCCTTTTATCCGAATTAAGGCAGGATGAGCAGTTTCAGTTCGCGGCCTTGGCAGTTCACAATCCAGAGCGTGAAACTGTAACTTTGCTCTCGCAATCGGGAGAATGCGAAACCTTATGCAAAGCCCCGATTTCAGCGGCGTTTCTGAGACTTGAAGCCGGCTTGCAGCCAACGGTTGAAGTGCACGATACCGCCCGCGAGAGCGAGTTCAGCGAGTTCGCTAAATTAATGAAGACGAGCGGATTCCACTCCTTTCGGATTGTGCCGGTCAGCACACAACGACATACACACGGCGCATTGATACTTGGCCGGGCAAAATCTGGGGAATTTGCCGCCGAGCAGGTCATGCGTTCCAACGAAATCGCGCAACGGGTTGCCCTGATGTTGGAGAACTCATTAATCACCGGCCTGCTTTTGAGTCACCA
Organism: Terriglobales bacterium; assembly: GCA_035493765.1. Classification (GTDB taxonomy): domain Bacteria; phylum Acidobacteriota; class Terriglobia; order Terriglobales; family Acidobacteriaceae; genus Gp1-AA145. The sequence goes on along the minus strand of DATJHT010000039.1, from coordinate 5,908 downwards.
CGAACAGCTCGGCACTCTTCTCGATGTGAACACGATTCTGAGCTCGACCCTGAATATCGGTGAAATATTCGAGCAGGTTTCGAGCACCATTCATCGCGTTCTTCCCAGCTATTACACCTGCCTCGCGGTTTATGACAAGCCAGCTGATGTTATGAACATTCGCTTTCTGGATTGGGAAAACCGTCCCATCTCAGCTCTTTGCGCGAGTGCCGTGCCTGTATCTGAATGTCCCGCCGGTATTGCTCACCGGCAGGGCGCGGCCATGCTTTTCAATCACTCGGATTTGCAATTGTTCAATTCGCAATATTCGCGGAATCTTCTGGCGCAAGGCGTTCGCTGGTTGTATCACCTGCCGCTTATAAGCCGAAACAAGAGTCTCGGCACGCTCGGTTTGGCAAGTCTCACGGATGACGCAATTCCCGAGCATGACATTGTGCTGTTAACCCAGATTGCGTCACAGATGGCGCTGGCCGTGGACAACGCCCGCGCCCACGAGGAGATCGCACGGTACAAAGACAGGTTCTCAAAAGAAAAACGCTACTGGGAGGACGAAATAAGTGCTCAACACAACTTCGGTGAGGTGATAGGAAACAGTGCCGTGTTATGCCAGGCGCTCCGGCAAGTCGAAATCGCTGCGCCCAGCGACGCAACCGTGCTGATCCTGGGTGAAACCGGGACCGGCAAGGAATTGATTGCACGCTCGGTGCATCGCCTGAGTTCGAGAAGAGAAGGCAACTTCATCAAACTGAACTGCGCCGCGATTCCAACCGGCTTGCTCGAGAGCGAGCTTTTCGGCCACGAGAAAGGCGCGTTCACCGGCGCGGTCAGCCAGAAATTGGGCCGCATTGAGTTGGCAGACAAAGGCACCCTGTTCCTCGATGAAGTTGGAGAAATTCCTACCGAGTTACAGCCTAAGCTGCTGCGGGTCCTGCAGGATCAGGAGTTTGAGCGCCTGGGCGGCACCAAAACCATTCGCGTCAATGTACGTCTGGTGGCCGCTACCAATCGCGATCTCGCCCAAGCGGTGAACGAACGGCAGTTTCGCAGTGATCTCTTTTACCGCCTCAATGTATTTCCTATTCGCATTCCCCCTCTGCGTGAACGTACCGGTGACATACCCCTGCTGGTCCCCTATTTCGTGCAGAAGTTCGCGCGGAGGATGGGCAAGCGGGTAGAGTCTATTCCCGCAGAGTTGATCCGAGAGTTCGAGTTGTGGGATTGGCCCGGCAACATTCGGGAGTTGGAGAACTTCATCGAACGGTCGGTGATTTTGACGCAGGGACCGATATTCTTTGCGCCCGTGGCGGAGCTGAGGGTATCGTCGCCAGAGCGGACGAGAACCTCCGGAACGCTCGCGGAAGTCGAACGCGAATACATACTACTTTCCTTGCGCGAGGCGGCGGGCATAGTGGCCGGCCCGCGGGGTGCCGCTGCCCGGCTAGGTATGAAAAGGACGACTCTGCAGGCCCGAATGCAGAAACTTGGAATCGCCCGCGAAGAATATGAAGCATAGGAACGATGCCGCAGTGACCTAGAGTTCCGCGAGCTCACCTGTTCAGAACCGATTCGTCATCACTCCGCTGGTAAGCCGGTCATTTTCTCAAGCCGCTGCCCACGCTTCGGCAGGTGCCAATGCGTCGGCATTACGCAGCCCTATCGACATCGTGGGCAGCAGCGTTAGCCGCTTTTGTTCTTACTACTTAAGCTTGCATCCGTGTTTGGTCAATGGCGTGCCAGTAAAGTTGGTATTCGCGCCAAAGGGGTGGTAGGAAATGCTGGCCAAGGGTGGGCTTTTCCATCGTTCTGATTTTCCGCCGACGGGTCTCAGTTATCCGGGCCTCGGCCTTCCAGCAAAAAAGCCATGTCATTCCGTGCGGAGCACCCTGTACTCGTCACCGGCTCCGGCCAAGAGAGAAGAAGCCCGGCCTGACCCGCTGTTTTTGTTCTACTGCGGCTCGCGCTGGCACCGCGCAGCCGATACCGCCTCAGGATGGGAGTTGGTGCAAGCTATGCGCTCGGTCGACCCCGCATCGCGTGCGTTAGCGGCTGAACTTCTCGCGGAAACCGAAAATGGACGACTCCTCGTGCGTGACTTGCGGCGCACGCGGAGCAGCTTAAAAAAAATAATTCGTCACCCAGGATTGAACCCTCAGCAATTCGTGCAGGTGGAAAGAGAACCAATGAACACACCTTATGGATTAGACATGGTTGAGAATTGCATCACCTGCAAGCTGAGACGGGATGGCTGGTACTGCTCCCTGCCGGAAGACCTGCTCAAGTCCTTCAGCGGGCATTCTCACCTGACCACCTATCCCGGCGGGGCAATACTCTTCGTCGCCGGACAAATGCCGCGAGGCGCGTTCGTGTTGTGCTCCGGCAAAGTCAAGCTTTCCACCACCTCGAAAGAAGGCAAGGTTCTGGTCTTAAAAATGGTGGAACCAGGCGAAATCATCGGCCTGAGCGCGATGATTTCGGGGGAGGCCTACGAAGTAACCGCTGAAACCGTTGGCCCCTGCCTCGTTAACCTTGTGGAGCGGGAAGGCCTGCTCCGGCTTATGGAACGGAGCGGAGAACTGGGACTCCGCTCCGCCCTGGCTGTGAGCCGCGAATTTCAGTCCGCGTACCGCGACATTAATGATTTCGTGCTGGTGCGTTCGTCTTCGGGTAAGTTGGCCCGGCTCCTGCTCTCCTGGATTGGAACTAACCCTGAGCCCGCAGATGACGCGCGAATTCAAGCTCCGGCTACACATGAAGAGATGGCGCAGAGGATTGGCGCTTCGCGTGAAACCGTTACCCGCCTCCTCAGCGAATTGCGGAAAAAAGATTGGATACGGCTTGAAGGCTCGACGTTGGTAATAAAAAATCGCCAGGCGTTACAACAAATGGCGATGTAAGGAACTGCTCGTTTAGGGGTAGATGGCGGCCGTTTCCCTCCTCGCGGTCGCCTTTTTTACAATCCGAACAATTCCCGCAGTCGCTTGGTCTGCGCCCGGCTGACCGGGACCTCGCTCTGCTTCTTATCGTCCATGCGAAGTTGGTAGGAACTCTTGAACCAGGGGACGACTTCTTTGATGCGATTAACATTCACCAGAAAAGATCTGTGTGCGCGCCAGAACAAATTTGGATCGAGGCTGTCGAGCAATTCCTCAAGCGTGCGGCAATTCGATTGACCTTCCATCCCATTCGGGCCGCCGGTTACCACCGTGATGATGCCGTCTTCAATCGATGCGTAGCAGATATCGCGCTGACTGACCAGAATCAATCGCCCGCCGGATTTCAATAAAATTCTTGATGCCTGCGGCTTCTGCGACTCCAGCATCCTCACCAGCGTGTCCAGCTTGTCGGATGAAGAGTTGTTCGGCTCCATGGTTGCGCGCGCCTTCTCTACCGACTGGGCGACGCGTTTCCGGTCGAATGGTTTTAGCAGGTAGTCAACGGCGTTGACCTCAAACGCTTTGACCGCGTATTGGTCGAACGCAGTGGAGAAAACGATTTTGGGAAGCGGCAGTTTTTTGTCGAGCAGCTTCTTAATTACGCCAAAGCCGTCGAGGCCGGGCATCTGCACATCAAGAAACACTAAATCGGGATTGTGCTCGCGAATCAGGTTGACGGCTTCGAGGCCATTCTTGCCCTGAGCCACAACATTAACATCCTCGATGTTCTTGAGCAGAAAAGCGAGTTCGTCTCGCGCTAACTGCTCATCGTCCACAATAACCGTGGAAAGCGGCACCATTCTCTCCTTAGTGAGAAAAGTATAGCCCATTAGAAGCAGCCCTCATGCTTGCGGTTACACTAGATTCTTCGATGAATGTTATCTATGGCATGAACTCGGTGGCCGAGGCCCTGAAGGCCCGCGGCAAAGCTTTTCAATGGGTAGGAGTCGCCAAGGAGCGTCATGACTTGCGGCTGCAGAGGGTGATTGAGGAATGCCGAAAAATCAGCATACCGGTGCGGTTCCTGCCGCGGGTTGAACTCGATCGCATGGCCGGCACCGGAGCGCATCAGGGTGTCGTGGCCATTACCTCGGCGAAGCAATACACCGATCTGGACGACGTGCTCGCCGCTAAGCGCGGACAATACTCGCTGGTGGTGGTGCTCGATGGAGTTGAAGATCCGCACAATCTTGGCGCCATTCTTCGCACTGCAGATGCAGCCGGCGCCGATGGCGTCGTCATCCCCGAGCGCCGCGCCGCCGGAATAACCGGCACAGTTGCCAAAGCTTCCGCCGGAGCGAGCGAATACTTGCCGGTGGCAAAGGTCACAAACATTTCCCGCACACTCGAAGACCTCAAGGCCAAAGGGCTATGGATTGCCGGTCTCGATGAGCGCGGGCCACAGAGTTACGACAAAGTTGACTACAAAATGGATTGCGCAATTGTACTTGGAGCCGAAGGCAAAGGCCTTCACGATCTGGTGAAGAGGAAGTGCGACTTCCTGGTCTCGATCCCCATGCTCGGCAAGGTGCCGTCATTAAATGTGTCGGTGGCGACCGGCGTAATGTTGTACGAAGTGGCGCGTCAGCGACGGATGGCGTAATGAGGTTTTTTTGGCTCTTAGCCGTCCTGTGCTGCGCACAAGCTAACGCACTCGACCGCGAAGCCTTCACCATCACTCGTTACGATCTGAACGCAACTGTAGATCCCACACAACAACGGCTGGCGGTCCGCGGCAAGATCACGCTCAGGAACGATTCGGATGTCCTGCAGAAAAATATTGCGCTGCAGATTTCATCAAGCCTCAACTGGATCTCAATTCAGCTTAACGCGAAGCCGGTCGAATTCTTCTCCCAGACCTACACCTCAGATATCGATCATACTGGCGCTCTCAGCGAAGCCATTCTCACGCCTTCCGGTCCAGTCGCTTCGAAGCAAACGATTGAATTGCAGATTGCATACGAGGGCGTCATTCCTCAGGACACAACCCGGCTTACCCGAATCGGCGTGCCGGTAGAAACGGCCAGGCATTCCGACTGGGATGAAATCGGCCGGAACTTCACCGCCGTGCGCGGAATAGGGTACGTCGCGTGGTATCCGGTCGCTACAGAAGCGGCGAACTTGTCCGATGGTGACAGCGTGCCCACAACCGTCGGCAGGTGGAAACAGCGCGAAGCCGGGACCGAGATGAAGGTAAATCTCTGCACGTCTGGGACCGCCGGAGTTATGAACGATTCTCACACCGGAGTGCCTGGCGCCAGTTTCAGCGCCGCTATAGGACAAAGTTCATTGGGGTGCGTGCTGTACTCGTTCCTGCGACTCGATGAAACCGTGCCCATCTTTGTCGTCGGACAATTTTCGAAAATCGAACGCGACGACGTTCTGATCCACTATCTTTTCGAGCATAAATCCGGAGCCGACGATTACGCGCTGGCGCTGAATCAGTCGGCGCCCCCTGTCACTCAGTGGTTTGGAGACCATGGCGCAAAGCAGAATGCCAGACCAGAGCTCTTCGACTTGCCTGATCCGCAAGACGCTCCATTTGAGTCCGGAAATTTCCTGCTCATGCCGCTCTCCGGCAACGACACGTCGCTACTTCTCTCGGCTGTGCGGCAATTGGCGCATGCGGCCTTTCCTTCTCCGCGTCTGTGGATCTCCCAAGGGCTGGCCAGTTGGGCGCAAGCCGCTTACATGCAAAATGAGAAAGGCCGTGAAGCCGCGGTCGCGTATTTGCAGGGCCATCGGCAGGCACTGATTGCGGCCGAGAAAGATAATCTCGCGAAAGCCAGCGACCTGGCTGCCGCGCACTCGCTCATCAATGATCCTGACGAGCTTTACGTTGAAACCAAAGCCATGAACGTCTGGTGGATGTTGCGTGACATGGTAGGTGAGACGGCATTCACGGCGGCCCTGCGTAGCTACCACGCGTCAGACGACAAGAATGCTTACTACATGCAGAAGCTGCTCGAAGCCCA
>DATJHT010000038.1:0-11442 GCA_035493765.1 Terriglobales bacterium | reverse complement strand
GGACCTCCCGGATCGCGTCCGCCGTTGCGTCCCGGCGAGCGCCGGCCCATGCACCCAACGCGAACCGGCTCAGCCGGACCGCGGCCAATTGGCGTCGGCCCCGGATTGCCTCCGCCCGGACCAACGCGTCCTGGAAGCCGTCCTGGTGGTCCGTCGCGCAGGCCCGGCCAGCGTTATGTTCCGCGCGGGGTAAAAGAAGGCCCCATGAAGGGCTTCGTGCCTCCGCCACGGCTCTCGCTTTCGAATGAGCCGTTGCCGATCACTCGCAATATCACTATTACAGAAGGCATTAGCGTTAAGGACCTCGCAGAAAAGCTTGAAATCCGCGCCAAGGACTTGATCGCTCGCCTGCTCTCGCGCGGAGTATTTGCGACCATCAATCAATCGCTCGATGCCGAGCTTGCCAGTGACATGGCCCGCTTCTTCGGCGCTGAAACCAACGTCATCAGCTTCGAAGAGCAGACGGCGAAAGAAGTTGCCGAGACTGCGGCCAAAGAAGAAGGCGCTGCCGCCGAGGGTTTGCCGCGTCCGCCTGTGGTCACGATTATGGGCCACGTCGATCACGGCAAAACCACCCTGCTCGATTCCATCCGCTCCACCAACGTGGCCGAAGGCGAGGCTGGCGGAATCACGCAGCATATCGGCGCTTACAAAGTCACCATCAACGACACCGACTCGCCCGCATACGGGCGGCAGATCGTGTTCCTCGATACGCCCGGTCACGAGGCCTTCACCCGCATGCGTTCGCGGGGCGCGAAGGCCACCGATATTGTCGTGCTGGTCGTCGCAGCCGATGATGGCGTGATGCCGCAGACCATTGAGGCCATCGATCATGCCCACGCCGCGGAAGTTCCGATCATCGTCGCTGTCAACAAAATCGACAAGCCCGGCGCTCTCCCTGATCGCGTAAAGAAGCAGCTCGCCGACCGCGGGCTGGTTCCCGAAGATTGGGGCGGCAAGACGGTTTTTGTGGATGTTTCCGCCAAGCAGAAAACCAATCTCAATCTGCTGATGGAAATGATTTGCCTCACCGCCGACTTGCAAGAGCTGAAAGCTACAGCCGATCGCCCGGCTGCCGGAGTTGTCCTCGAAGCCAAGCTCGATCGCGGACGCGGCCCGGTCGCCACCGTCCTCGTGCAGAACGGCACATTACGCAACAGCGATAATTTCGTGGTCGGCAACGTGTACGGAAAAGTTCGCGCCATGTTCGACGACCGCGGCAATCAGTTGCAGGAAGCGCCGCCATCAACTCCAGTCGAAATTCTTGGTATGGAAGGTCTGCCCCAAGCCGGCGACCAGTTCCTGGTTGTGGGTGATCGCGAGAAAGCTCGCGGCATCTCCGACTACCGCGAACAAAAAGCCCGCGAAGCCACCCTGGCCAAGAGCTCCCGCGTTTCGCTCGAGGGTCTCGCCGAGCAACTGAAGACTGCCGGCACCAAAGAATTGAACATCATTCTCAAGGGCGATGTTCAAGGCTCGATCGAAGTGCTCAGTGACCTGCTTTCCAAGATGTCGAACGACCAGGTGCGCCTGAAAGTGCTGCGCTCCGGCGTCGGTGCGATAACCGAAAGTGACGTGCTGCTCGCCTCAGCGTCGAACGCCATCATCATCGGCTTCAACGTGCGCCCCGAGCGTAAGGCGCAGGAACTCGCCGAGCAGGAAAAAGTTGACATCCGCCTGCACTCGATCATTTACGAGCTTCAGGACGAAATCAAGCGCGCTATGACCGGCCTGCTCGAACCCACAATCAAAGAAACCTATCAGGGCCGCGCGCAGGTGCTCGACACCTTCCGTATCCCGAAGGTCGGCACTGTCGCTGGTTGCCGCGTGTCGGATGGCCTCATCAAGCGCGACTCCGAAGTCCGGCTGCTGCGCGACAATGTCGTCGTCTTCAAAGGCAAGATCGGCTCGCTGCGGCGCTTCAAGGACGATGCCAGTCAGGTCACAAATGGCATGGAATGCGGCATCTCCATCGCCAACTACGGCGACATTAAGGTCGGCGATGTGATCGAAGCTTTTGTGACCGAGCGAGTCGCCGCTGAAGTGATGGCTTAAAATCAGAGGTCAGTGATCAGTGGCTAGTTGCCAGTAAAGAATTTCTGGCCACCGACAACTGCCTCTGACCACTGCATGGTTGCTCTTCTCACCCTCGAACTCCGCATCGAGCACGCGCAATCACTTAAAGACAAACGCCAGGTGGTGCGCAGCATGAAAGACAAGCTGCGCGCGCACTTCAACGTCGCAACCGCCGAACTCAACCCTTCAAATCTTTGGAATAGCGCAACCATCGGCGTGGTCAGCGTCTCCGACTCGCGCGACTATCTTGACGGTCTAATGAAAAACGTGGAGAGAAATGCTCTGCGCATTGCGAATAACGCTGGAGCCGAAGTGACCGACTCGTGGGTGGAATTTTTGTAAGCTGTGCTGGAAATCACGAGAGCACGACATCAAAAGCGATGTCATCCAGAACTCGCTGAAGGCGAGAGAGGGGCTTTACGATGCGTGAGCAGTTGCAGCGGAGCAAATGGGACCGAGTACGCCGCAAACGCGCCCTAGCGCCCGCCGACCGCATATTCGCCACGTTCCCTCATCCACCCGCTTCGGGATGACTCAATTTGCGGAAGGACTAAGCGCGATGAGAAACCGCTCCATCTGCCTGCTCGTGCGCGTGATAGCTCGAACGAACCAGCGGACCTGACTCAACATGCCGAAAGCCGAGGTGCAACGCCTCTTCTTTCAGATAAGAAAATTCTTCAGGTGTGTAAAAGCGGGCGATCGGAAGGTGATCGCGCGATGGGCGTAGATATTGCCCGACGGTAAGGATATCAACTTTACGCTCCGCCAGATCGCGAAACACGTCCACCAGTTCGGTCATCGTTTCGCCCAGTCCGACCATCAACCCGGACTTCGTCACCATACCAGGCGAAAATTTCTTGGCATTTTCGAGTAGTCGCAGTGTCCGTTCGTAGCGCGCCCCCGAACGCACCACGCGATAAAGCCTCGGCACCGACTCCGTATTGTGATTCAACACGTCTGGGCGCGCATCCAGCACAATCTGCAACGCTTCGTCGAGACCCTGGAAATCCGGGATAAGAACTTCGACTCGGCAGTCCGCCGCGACCCGGCGCACTTCGCGAATGGTCTCCGCAAAAATCCGTGCCCCGCCAAGGTTGTCATCGTCGCGGTTCACGCTGGTAATAACCGCGTGCTTCAACCCCAACGTCGCCACGGCTTCTGCCACACGTCTCGGCTCGTCCAGATCCAGCGGCTGCGGACGGCCTTTGGGCACGGCGCAAAAACCGCAACGCCGGGTGCAGATGTCGCCCAGCAACATGAAGGTCGCAGTGCGGTGGTTCCAGCATTCCCCGATGTTCGGACATTGGGCTGACTCGCAAACCGTGTGCAGTCCAAGTCCCCGCGCCAGCTTCTTAAGCTGATGAAAATTCTCGCCCACCGGCGCCTTTGCCCTTAGCCATGAGGGCTTGGGCTGCTTCACCGGCGGACCAATATCGATTTGAACCAGTTGTTGCGGGCTGCCCATGTGTGCCCTTTATTTTACAGGCCGGGAGCGGCTCAGGCGAACCCGGCGCGGTATTATATATACCTGTGGCGTCCCAGTTTCGACGCCTCCCCGCTGTGACTGCCACCTTGATTTGGTTATGACTCTTACCGTTCGTGGTGTCGCCTGGTCAGCTTTTGGCGTTGCCGTTGCACTGCTTATCGCCTGCAGCGTCTTCGTTTTCCGCGCCGCCAACCGCCTGTCTTCGAGCGAGGCCGCTGTCGGACACACCCGCGAAGTCGAAACTCTTCTTGAAGACATCGCGGGAGAGGTTTTTCGGGCCAGCAACGCCGCCCAGAACTTTGTCCTGACTGGAGACAAAGAACTGCTCGCGGGATACGGCACCGCCGTCGCCCGTATTCCGGGCGACCTCGAGCAGCTGCGGGTACTGACCTCCGAAAATCCGCGACTCGACTCTCTCCAGGCCGACATCCAAAGCGAACTTAGCTTGATTGCAGGCTTCATTCAATCTCATCGAAAGGGTACTTCGAGCATCGACGCAGACGCGCAAATGGCGCGGACTACCGCGGAGATTCAAGACCATATTGAAGCGGAGTTACAGAAAATCAGAGAAGAACAGACTCAGCTGTTGAGCGCGCGCCAGGCGGCCTCGCGCGAAAACTACCGGCACACACTTATCCTGATCGCCGTCTCCTTACTCATAGCGCTGGCATTGCTCGCCGCGCAAATGTTGCTGCTCAATTATTCCTACTCGCAATATCGCAAAACCGAATACGGGGCTCGCCAGAGCCGGGAGATCGTTAACGCCTTCTTTTCATCTTCTACCGTGGGCTTTGGAATTCTGGATTCGCAACTCCGCTACACGCGCGTCAACGACGTGCTTCCGCGCATGGCAGCGCTCGAGCCCGAAGACCTGCTGGGCAAGTCGGTGCCGGAGGTGTTCGGTCTCCGCGGCAGCCGTACCGAGACCGTGTTGCGTGACGTTTTGCGCACCGGCGCCCCATTACTTGACCGCGAGATATCCGCGGAGCTGCCTCGGAAGCCGGGCCAGGTGCGGCATTGGCTCGTCAATTATTTCCCTATTCCAGGAGAAGGCGGGGGGCTTACTCAGATCGGCGTCATTGCAGTGGACGTCACCGCACGCCGCAACGCCGAAGAAGCCTTGCGTAAGCTGAGCGGCCGGTTGCTGGGCATTCAGGACCAGGAGCGGCGGCGCATAGCGCGCGAGTTGCACGACAGCCTCGGCCAGTATCTTGCCGGATTAAAGATCGCAATTGACCTGCTCGGTAACTCGCCTTCATCGGAGAAGAATAAAGAGTTGCTTGCCGAATGTCGCGACATTCTCGAGAAATCCATCACTGAAACTCGAACGCTGTCGCACCTGCTGCATCCCCCCCTGCTGGACGAAGCAGGTTTTTCGTCTGCGGCCAGCTGGTTTGTCAGCGGTTTTTCGCAGCGCAGCGGGATACCGGTGTCTCTCGATTTGCCTCCGGACATGCCCCGACTTTCTGAAGCGGTTGAGATTGCTTTGTTCCGGGTTTTACAGGAGAGCCTTACCAACGTCCACCGTCATTCTCAGGCTGCCTCGGCAGAAATCAAAGTCGAGAACGATGCCGAGCAGATCACCATCGAAGTTATGGATCACGGCCACGGTATGCCGGACCGGGTTTTACAACAGCTGAACGGTGACGGCATTAAGCTCGGGGTGGGATTGGCTGGCATGCGCGAGCGCGTGCACGAACTTGGTGGCAATTTCGAAGTTACATCGGACCATGGTGGCACCGTAATCCGCGCCAGCGTCCCACTAGCCGGCCGCGAAGAATCTCCCACCGCACAGGCGGAGGCGGCAAGTTAAGGAGAAACGTCGCAAAAATAAAATGCGGGAGTGACTCGCTCCAAGAGTCGTCACTCCCACTTTTACTCGCGTGAAATTCAGAGCTGACTAGCTGGCTTTGCGGTTCAGGCGCTCGCGTTCCAGTTCAGTATCCTGGTCGTAGTTCCGGCCCCATTCGTCCACCTGGTTCTGTGCCTCTTCCTTTTGAATTCCGTACCTCTCCTGGATTCGGCCGATTAACTGGTCCTTTTGGCCCCCGATCACATCCAGATCGTCATCCGTGAGCTTTCCCCAGCGGGTTTTCGCTGAGCCTTTCATCTGCGTCCATTTACCCTTCATCTGGTCCCAATTCATGTATCCTCCTCTGGTTTGTTCTTTCACTACCACCCTACCGGCGTCACGGCACAGCAGCAATACCCTGAAAACCCCATTTTCGGAGCAGGAAAAATAAGCAGAGAAGATACAACCGCGTAGCATAGAACACAGGAAAAATGCGGGCCACGGGCGGATCGCCCGCGCGCAAATAATTCAGGCTGAGATTGTCAGACTTTAGCTCTCCAGGTATGAGTCGACCCACTCTTTCACGCGGCAGCGCCGGTCATCTCTAGCATCAAACCTGACTCCAAACGTCTTGCTCGCCGGTTTCTGCCAGATGATCGTCCCGCGAATCCAGACGCGGGGCAGCGTGAGCAGGGCAAATGAGATTTCCACCGGCTGGCCGTTGCTGACCGTTTGTTCGCTCTTCAGCGACATGCCGCCGCTGCTGAGCTCCACGCTGCTGGCAACGAAGCGGTTCTGTCCCGCCACCACCGAAACTTCCGTGACCACCGGAATCCGCACGTATCGACGGAACTCATGCAACACCAGCATCTGCGTGGCCTTAACCAGCTTGAGTGCCGCGGGCCGCTCCAGCGGTTCCTGAAACACCGCGTTCAATCCATATCTCGAGAGCTTCAGCGCATCGCGCGCGCTGCCGCCCAGGCCATAAATAATCATCCGACTGTTCGAGCGCGATCCCCGGGCTGATTCCAGCACATTTTCTGCCTCGGATCCCACCCGGATTACACAAGCCTCGAATTTTTCCTTCGCCAGGCGCTTGGCATTTTCTCCGGCCATAGTTACGACTTCGATCCCGAACTGGCGGAAACATTCTGAAAGCATGTTGCGCGAGGATTCCTGCAGATCTACCAGCGCTGCTCGGGCTGAAAACTTTTTCGAGGAAGATAATGGTATTAGGGAGTTTCCCAAGGGTAATCTCCGTCTTTCATACGTTTTTCGTCCCCACCTGACCGCTTGAACTATTGATGGGAATCGCTGAAACCCCATTCTGGCGCGGGAAACAGGCCACTGCAATTGCGAATAAGGACAATGCGGGGTACGTAGGTGTTATTACCCGAGGGGGCCTGAAATATGTCGGAAGTAACAGCTCCCGAACATGAAAATATCATCTCTTATTTTCAGCAATTTAGAACCGACAATTACCGTGAGATTATCTATGCTGTTGCCGGGAGTTGTCGCGCCTTCCCGCGAATGTCCTGATGGCGACAAATATCGCCAGGCAAATACAGAAGTCTACAACCACTCCGAAATCATATCTGCGAACATGCCTGGCGGCCGGCGGCAGGTAAGGCATGATCAGGAAATACACGATATTGCCCGCCAGCACGGCGACCAAAGACTGAGCGAAATTCATCCTAGCTGGTTTTGACACCGAAGACCCTGAAAAGCGCTCAGCAATCAGTATTCATACCTTTGCAGCCAGCTTAAGTGACTCGCGCCTTTGAACTCACATCCGCACTCTTCTTCCACGAATACCTTTTTGACTGAGTGCTGACTGCTGACAGCTGACCGCCTGCTAACATTCCTTCTGATGCTGGAACCGTCCACCCCTGTTCAGTATGTGAAAGGAATTGGTCCGCGCCTGGCAGACATTCTCGCCTCCAAAGGCATCCACACCGTGGACGATCTCCTTCACTATCTTCCATTTCGCTATGAAGATCGGGTGAACCCTCGCACTATTGCCGAGTTACGGCCCGGTGAAATGGCCACCGTGATCGCTGAGGTCCGTACTTCAGGCCTGTTCCGCACCCGCAAAATGCCCATTTTTCAGATGACTGCCGGGCAAGGGCGCACCCGCTTGCGCTGTATCTGGTTCAACGGCGCCTATTTGAAGGACAAGTTCCAACCAGGTCAGATGGTCGCCCTCTATGGACGAGTAGAAGACAATCGCGGCGAACTCGAATTAAAACAGCCGCAATTTGAAATTCTCGGCGAAGCCGAAGGCGAAGCTGCTGATCAGAAAGCGGCTGCCTCGCTCGAAATTGGCCGCATTGTTCCTATTTATGAAACCGCTGGTCAGGGGCGCCTCACCTCCAGATGGTTTCGCAGAATCATTCACCGAACGCTCGAGAGTTTACCCGCTGAGTTACCGGAAGGTATTCCGTCCGCCATACGCAAGCGCCTGAACCTGATCGCCCCACGTCAGGCATTGTGGCAAGTGCACTGGCCGGATGAAGGCGAGAGCCTGCAATCCCTCATGAACTGGCGCACGCCGGCGCACATCCGCATGATTTTCGAAGAGCTGTTTTTTATCGAGCTTGGTCTCGAACTCAAACGCCGCGAACAGAAGGCCCAGACCGGAATCGCTTTTGAGCTGAATGACCGAGTCCGCGAAGCCATCAAGAAAATACTCCCATTTCATCCTACGGGCGCGCAGAAACGCGCACTGAAAGAGATTGCCGGAGACATGCAGAAGCCGTTTCCGATGCGGCGGCTGCTGCAAGGTGACGTCGGCTCGGGCAAAACTCTGGTCGCCTTCGAGGCTGCAATTATCGCCATCGAAAACGGTTATCAAATCGCGCTCATGGCCCCGACCGAGATTCTCGCGCAGCAGCATTATTTTTCCGCGCGCCGCATCCTCGAGCCTTCGGGATACCGCATCGTCCTCCTCACTGGTTCGCTGGAAGACGACCGCAAACGCGAGATTCGCCGCCACATCGCCCAGGGCAGCGCGCAACTTGTAATCGGAACGCATGCTCTGATCGAGCAAAAAGTAGAGTTCGCCAAACTGGGCCTTGTCATCGTTGACGAGCAGCACCGCTTCGGCGTCCTGCAGAGATTTAAGCTGATGAAGAAAAGCGGGGACGCAGAAGCAGGTAGCGATCACGTAGCGACAAGTGCCCTCACTGAGCCTGCCCTGAGCGACCGGACGAAGCGAGGGAGTCGAATGGGTTCAGCCGAGCGAAGCTCCGCAACTTCTGCCGAGCCCGACGTCCTGGTAATGACCGCCACCCCCATCCCGCGCACTCTTGCCCTCACCCTTTACGGCGATCTCGACCTCAGCACGCTCGATGAAATGCCGCCGGGACGAACGCCGATCGTCACCCGCCGCGTCGGCGACGAGCGCGCCGATGAAGTCTGGCACTTTGTCCGCAAACAGGTCACAGCCGGACACCAGGCCTACGTGGTGTATCCCGTGATCGAAGAAAACGAAGACAATGAACTCAAAGCCGCAATGAAGATGTATGGCGAACTGAGCAAGAAAGTCTTTCCCGACCTGAACGTCGCGGTGCTGCACGGCCGCATGGATTCCGATCTCAAAGAACAGGTCATGCGGCTTTTCCAGCAGGGCAAGATCCAGATTCTCGTTTCGACCACGGTAATTGAAGTCGGAGTGGACGTGCCGAATGCAGCCGTGATGGTCATCGAGCACGCCGAGCGCTTCGGCCTCGCACAGCTTCACCAATTGCGCGGACGCATCGGCCGCGGCGCCGCAAAATCATTTTGCATTCTGATGACCGGAGGAAAAGTTTCCGAAGAGGCCGAGCGCCGACTGGACGAAATGGTTCGCACCAACGATGGCTTCAAAATCGCGGAGCTCGATCTAGAAATGCGTGGTCCGGGAGAGTTCTTCGGCACCAGGCAGGCCGGTCTGCCCAGCTTCCAGGTCGCCAGCCTGATTCGCGATCGCGATCTGCTGGAGCTGGCAAAAAAGGAAGCCGCCGCGACTCTTGCCGGCCCAAATACCGAAATCTCACAAAATGAAATCGACCGCGCCCTCAAGCAGATGCGCACCAAGTGGCAGAAGACTTACGGACTGGTGGAGGTCGGATAAACTGCAATTGGCCAGGCGGGGACGGGCATTCCTGCCCGTCCGGTCGAGCAAAACTCGATAAGAAATGCTTTACTCCACCTGCAAGCTCACATATTTCTTCCCTGCATACAGCCGATACCCGCCGCCATCTTCCGTGATCTTCAACGGCACCGGCCGCTTCAGGTTTTCATCCCGCTGCGATGACGTGCTCAGCGCATCATTGGCTGCAATGTCCGTCACGAGGAACTTGTCGCCCACAAACCCGAATCCATACTCGCCGGGCGCGAGTTCCGCGTCGCCAACCTTCAGCTTGACTTCAGTAATAAATAATCCCTGATACTTCGCCGCCACATCCGACGCATAGCCTGACGTGTCCACCAGGGCAGCGATAACGTACCTTTCATTTTTCGTACGAATCGCCGCCGCGTTGCGCATCTGTACACTCGCTGACTGCCCACGATAGAAGTAACTGCTCGGGACCAGAGACTTCAGATCAGCGGCCGCAACTACGCCGGCAGGTTTTGCTTGGGCAAAAGCAGCACAGCCAAGTGCCACAATAACGAACGCGCGAATTCCTGTACGAGATTTCATGATGTTTCTCCTGAGTTGCTGGCAGCAGATGAATGTACGCCTTTCAGCCGAGCCGCTGCAAACCGCCGCTTCGCTGTAATGGCTCTTGGCTTGCCCCGGCGCCTTTCACGCCGCATAATCATTGCTCATGAAGACCCAGCCCGAACTCTTCCGCGAGTTGCCGAGCGTCGATGAGTTGTTACGCGACCCGGCAATGGCTGAACTGGTCTCCATCGACGGCCAAGCCGCCGTCGCGGACGCGTGTCGCATCGTGCTAGGCAACATGCGCACCGAAATTGCCGCCGGGCATCTGGATGAAAACAAGCTCGCTTTGGCCTTGTCGGGAATCCAGCAAGCAATTCAAAACGAACTCCGTCGCGCTCTCGGCTACTCGCTTCGCCCCGTAATTAATGCAACCGGTGTGATCCTGCACACCAATCTCGGTCGCGCCCCCCTCGCTCAAAGCGCTTTCGAACACATTCAGCAGACCTCTGCAACTTACTCGAACCTTGAATTCGATCTCGACTCCGGCGCTCGCGGTAAGCGCGATGTGCACGTGGACCGACTGTTTCGCAAGCTGCTTTCTTTGCAAGATGCGGACCTCCGCCCTACCGGACGGGCAGGAATGCCCGTTCCCACACAATCCGTGCAGCCCGAGCCTTCGGTCTCCACCATCGTGGTCAACAACAACGCCGCGGCGGTTCTGCTCGCGCTGAACACTCTCGCCGAGGGCGGCGAGGTCATCGTCTCGCGCGGAGAGTTGGTCGAGATCGGCGGTTCCTTCCGCATCCCCGACGTGATGGCGAAATCCAGCGCAATTCTCCGTGAAGTCGGTACCACCAACCGCACTCGCATCTCCGACTACGAACGCGCCATCAATGACCGAACCAAGCTCCTGCTGCGCGTGCATCGATCAAATTTTGAAATCTCAGGTTTCACCGAGCAACCATCGATTGCCGAACTCGTGGCCCTCGCCCAAAAACACAAGCTGCCGCTCATGGAAGACCTGGGCAGCGGCGCGCTGTTCGATTTGCGCATGGTTGGAATCAATGAAGAGCCCGGCGTGCTCGACAGTCTTCGCGCCGGCGTTCACCTGGTGACCTACAGCGGAGACAAGCTGCTGGGCGGCCCGCAGGCCGGCCTGATCAGCGGCCGCGCAGATCTCGTCCAGAAAATGCGTAGCAACTCCCTGTTCCGGGCATTGCGCGTTGACAAGCTCACGTATGCCGCGCTCGAAGCCACGCTGCTGGCATACGTAAAGCGCGACTACAACACGGTTCCAGCGCTACGGATGATGCAAACGTCCAAAGAAGAAATCGGGAAACGGGCGGAGCGCATGGTTAAGAGCTTGTCGGACAAGAATGTCCGACCCACACAGCCGGCGCTGGAGATCATCGACGGCGAATCCCTCGTCGGCGGCGGCTC
>DATJHT010000037.1:0-8295 GCA_035493765.1 Terriglobales bacterium | reverse complement strand
GGGAGTCCGAGACTGTTGCCCGCAAATCCCGTCTGCGCACTGCTACCCGATGCAAAAGCAACACGGCGAAAGCTCTCTTCGCCGAACAGCGTTGCCAACGATGCCCAGCCCAGCACTTTCCCGGCGCGTCCAAGAAATTGGCGGCGGGATTCGCAGACCGACCACTCTTTCTTGAGCCCGGATGGAATGGGCAGATCCATGGGGGTGATCTTGTCTTCGCAATCGCTGCACAGTGGGTGCTGTTTCATAACGTCCTTCTACTTGTTGATGGTCTCATCAAGGTTCAGCATTTCGCTGGCGATCATAGTCCAGGCCGCCAGTTCCGGCTCAGGAACTGAGCTGTCACGTTTCTTTTCGCCGATGTTCACGAGAGAATGCGCATCCTGGGGATTTTCAGCGTAGTGCTTCTGCATTCCATTCAACGATTTCTCCAGAACCGCTGCCATTTGTGGTGGCGGAGCATGCGCAAGCAGGATGAGGCCCATGCGGTTGATCCTCTGCTCAGGAAGCGGTCCGGCTTCATGAATTACACGCTCAGCCAGGGCCCGAGCCGCTTCCACCCACTGTACGTCGTTCATGGTGACGAGAGCTTGCAGGGGGGTATCGGTGCGCTGCCGCCTGGTGCAGACCACGTCCCGGGTAGGGGCATCGAAGGCATCCATATTAGGCGGCGGCGCCATGCGTTTCACATACGTGTACATGCTGCGGCGATAGAGCGAATCGCTGTGCTCTTGCACGTACCGTACTGTGTCGCTGGTCGGATAGCTGACCTGCTCCCAGATGTTCGGTGGTTGATAGGGCTTCACGCTCGGTCCGCCGATTTTGTGTACCAATAACCCGCCGGATTGCAACGCTATATCGCGAACCATCTCCGCATCCATCCGGAACCGGGGGCCGTGAGACAAGAAAACATTTCTAGGATCTTTTGCCATCTGCTGCGAGCTCGCCTTCGAGCTTTGCCGGTACGTAGCCGACATCACCATCAGCTTGTACATGTGCTTGATATTCCATCCGCTGTCGCGAAATTCGACGGCAAGCCAATCAAGTAATTCGGGATGCGATGGGCGTTGTCCCATGATTCCGAAATCTTCGGTGGTTTCCACCAGACCGGTGCCGAAGAGCTCGTACCACATTCGATTCACTGTAACCCGTGCGGTGAGAGGATTTTCTGGGCTGACAGTCCATTTCGCCAGGGCTAGACGATTGTGCGGTTCATTGTTCCGCAAGGCTGGAAGAAAGTGTGGCGTGTTGGCCTCAACCCGATCAGTGCGCGCCGTGTACACTCCGCGGGTCAGCACGTTGGCATAGGGCACCGTGGATTTTTCCCAGGAAACCAACGTCAAGTCACCGCCTTTGGACAGTCGGTCCAGTTGCTCATCAAGCGAAGCGATTTCACGCTGGATTCCTCTCCAAGCGACATCGACATTATTAAGGTAGAACTCTGTGATGACGTGCGACTGATCTGGTGTCCACTGCGCCGCCGGCTGGGTCGCAATTTCCGCTACGTAGTCCCCAAATGGAAGCCTCTTAACCTCGTCCGTGGCTAGAGTTCGGGCATACAGACGGATGTCCTGGTAGCGCGCCTCCTTTGCGGGATGCTCGTCGGGGTTGCGCCAGCCGAGCTGCAGGGGGGCGTTAGTCCGAATGGTCGCACGGCCGAGATTGTTCTTAAGCACTGAAGTAGCGACCTGCACGCCATTCACGTAAATCTTGATGCCCGAGGCGTGGCCGGAGCCGTCATAAGTAAAAAAGATATGTTTCCACGCGTTGTCAAGCGCTAGAGGTTTCACGGCCGCAACGCGGATGGCGGTCTCGGGCAACCTTTCATCTGGCGTTTCGACGGGTTTCGATTTTGTCTTTTTAGCTTCTGCCTCGGCTTCGATCTTGTCTTTTTTCTTCTCGTCTTTCTCGGCTTTTAGCTGTTCCGGAGGTTTGTTCGGCGCCAGATCCTTTTTGCTGAGGTCCTGCGGGCTAGGATAGGCGAAAGCTTCCTTCGCTTCCGGTGGTTTCTTGCGTGCGTCTTTCTTGTCTTCCTTTTTGTCTGCCTTGCCTTCCTTCGGAGCTTGATTGATCAATGCAACGCTCAGAACGCCGTTGTCGTCGGCGGCGAGTTCCCACCCGCGATCGTGCTGAGTCGATTCCATCTTGGACAGCAAGGTGCCGAAACTGCCGGGATGAAACGGCGCCGACCGGAACATGAACCAGCCGCCCGCGGAGAACGATTGCCTCGCTTCGTAATCTCCGGCCTGTCCAAGCAGCACGCGGGTGCTGGATTGCATGCGAAAATCGGGCCACAGCCAGGTGGTTTCCCCCCATTCCGGTTTCATGGTTGTTGTCTTGAAGGTTGCCGGATTCGGATTGGGTGCGCTGTTCTTCAGCACCTCACCGCTTCCTTCATCGAGGCGAAGCCGAACCAGGAGCCCGTCGGTAGATATTGGACGCACAGGATTCTTCTTAGCTGCCAGCCAGTGCGCCACCAGATTAGTGGCATCGAGACGCATTGCATTCAGTTTCGCTTGAAGTTCTGAGCGACGCGCCAGTACGCGGTTGTAGGCATCTCCCCTATCAGGTTTCGGAACGCGGACCACAGGCGTCCACACCGGGCGATCGTCGTTGAACGGCTTTTCGTCGAGATTGTTGAAGAATGCGCTCAGCGCGTAGAAATCGTGCTGGGTGGTCGGGTCAAATTTGTGATCGTGGCAAACTGCGCAACCGACCGTCAGCCCCATAAACGTGGCGCCGAATGCTTCCGTGCGCTCGCGTGCGATGTTGACGCGTAGCTCTTCGGGAATTGTGCCCCCTTCGTTGCTACTGACGCCCAGGCGCACATAACCGCTGCCGACCAAAGGATCGATGGTCTTCATCGGCATCAGGTCGCCGGCGATCTGCTCGACCGCAAATTGATCGAAGGGCTTGTTGCTGTTGAAGGAGCGGATTACATAGTCACGGTAAGGCCAGATGTCGCGGCTATTGTCGAAGTGGAGACCGTAAGTATCGGCGTATCGCGCGTAGTCGAGCCAATAGCGAGCGCGCTGCTCGCCGAAAGTGGGCTGAGCGAGCAACCGGTCCACAAGTTGCTCATATGCGTCGGGGGACGAGTGGCTCAAGAATGCTTGCACTTCTTCCGGCGTGGGCAATATCCCGGTGAGGTCGAGCGTTACGCGGCGAATGAGTGCCGCTTTATCGGCTTCCGGAGAAGGTTGCAAACTTTCTTTTTTAAGTTTTGCAAAGATGAAGTTGTCTATCGCGTTCTTCGCCCAAGAGTTGCTCTCGCTGTCGTGCGGAACTACCGGGCGACTCGGTACCTCGAACGCCCAATGCGGCCGGTAGACCGCGCCTTGCTTAATCCACTCCTTAAGAATCGCAATCTCACGTGAGCTCATCGGTTTGGCCACGCCGTGCTCAGTTTGCGGCATCAGATATTTTGGATCTCTGGATTCGATCCTCTTCACCAACTCGCTTTTCTCAGGATGACCGGGAACGATGGCGTCGCGACGGCCCTCGCGCTTCTTCATCGCCGATTCGGCAAGATCGAGCCGCAAGCCCGCCTTGCGCATTTCCGGGTCGGGACCATGACAACTGAAACAACGGCTGGCCAGAATGGGCTGAACGTCCTGATTGAAATCGAGTCGTCGGGTAATCTGCGTTCGATTGCAAGCGACTCCACTTATCATGAGAGCCAAAATAAACAAACGACCGAAGGCGACCCAGGCATAACGCATCACTTGTTGGGAACTACGACAGAAATGAAAACGCGCTCGTCTAAAGTGACTCAATATTGACCCGTGTTCCGGACTGGGTAGGACTGCAAAGCAGGTCATCCGACGACGATTTACCGAATGGGAATGAACGGCGACTCACACTTCTTACTGGGCCAGAAGTTTCTCACTGCTTAACGGGCTTGTCAACGCTGGTCCTTGGCAGGTATTGTCCTGATTCAACATGCTTGATCGTCTGACGCCGCTGGCTATGAACCGCTGCTTGTTGTGATCTTCTTCTGCTGCAGGTAAGCTACCGACATCGGCCAAGAACCTGATGAAAAAAACCTTAACGTTTTCCGTAATCGTGTTGTTCAGTTGTTTTTCCTACGCCCAGCGCGACACCGTAATCGTGCGCCCCCGACCCATCGACGATGTCCTGCAAAATCCAAGCATGGGGATCACCACCTTCAACCGATTCAATGGACAGGCGACCAATCCTCCGCTGGAGTGGTCGGAACTGGGGCCAGTCGCTAAGTTGCCGCAGGCGGCAACCAAGCCTGATTTTCCTGACACCACCATTGCTTATCTCCGTTGGTACTGGAATGCGCTGGAACCAGAGCAAGGAAAAATCCGCTGGGACATCATCGATGTCGCTCTCGAAGAAGCACGAGCCCATGGCCAAACGCTGGCTATTCGCCTCATGCCGTATTCCAATAAGGATCCGCTGCCGGAGTGGTATCAGAAATCTGGTGCACGCCGAGCCAACCAACCCACTGACAAAGATGGCGACATCTGGCAGCCTGATTTTTCTGATCCTCTGTATCTGAAGTACTGGGGCGAGTTGGTGGCCGAGGCAGGGAAGCGCTACGACGGAAATCCTTATCTCGACAGCGTAGATATCTCGTCAGTCGGCTACTGGGGCGAGGGCTGGAGCCCCTACATGCCCGCGTTCACCTACCAGAAGGAACTGATCGACATCTGGTTCGACGCGTTTCCCCACACGACACTTTTGATGAATTTCGATGAGCCGCAGGCGCTGACCTACGGAACCAGTCGAGGAGCCGGCTGGCGGTTGGATTGTCTCGGCGATCTGCGGACGAAGTCTGACAATCCTTACTTTCAACCTGAAATGCTCGATATCTATCCACAGCAGGTGGTACGGACCGGCATTCAAAACGTATGGGAACAGCGGCCAGTCTCGTTGGAAGTCTGCGGTACGGTTTCCGAGTGGAAAAGAGATCATTTCGATCTGAATTACATTCTGCAACAGGCTCTGCGCTGGCATGTGACTTCAGTGAATTTGAAGTCGTCACCCATTCCCGATGACTGGAAGCCTGCGTTTGACGAATTTCAGAAAGAGATGGGATACCGGCTGTTACTGCGTCGACTGGAATATCCGAAGGCTGTGGTAGCGGGGTCCATGATGCCAATACACATGTGGTGGCTGAACGCGGGCGTCGCTCCACCGTACGTTAATTATCCGCTGGCAATCCAGTTGCGATCCACGAGCTCTAGCGCGGTGATCAATGTCCCCGTGGATATAAAAAAATGGCTCCCCGGCGATGCGGTTTACGACGGCAGTCTTTATGTGCCAGAAACTCTACCTGACGGAACCTACGATTTCCGAGTGGCAATGCTCGATCCCCGTAGCGACAAACCGGCCATTCGTTTTGCTATTGCGGGCCGCGATGCCGATGGCTGGTACAGCGAAGGACAAATTCGTGTGACCGCAGGAAGGGGGAAATGACTCACGAGCCAGCCGCGCTCGTCGTCACCCAGGTTTAATTTTTTTGAACGGTATCGATCCAGGCCACACCGCCTTTGTTGATGGGCGGGAGCTCAAAGGTAGTCCTCGTTCCGTCTCTTTTGCTGGGCAATTTCTGTGCACTACCGAGGAAAGGCAGAAAGTAGCCCTCTCCCGCACCTTGCACCGTGATAGTAGCGCCGGTTTCCGGAGTCTGGACAGGATTTACACCCCCGCGCAGACCTTTGAAGTTCGCAAAGAACACGTGCAGTTTGCCGTCCACCCGTGAGATGTCGGTGGCGAGCCACGGTGAGGCGCTAACTTGAACCGCGTCACCGGGCTGCAATGCTTGCAGAAATTTGCTTTGCATGCTGGGCGATGCAGTAGCAAAGTCTTTCTCCAAGGCATCCATGTATGCCTTCCCCGGACAATCTGAAAAATGAACGACATGAGACGAGTCTGAGATTCCGATCGCATCGTGGCCGGTAACTATAAGCGTGCCATTCGCGGCGAACTGGCCTAGCTGCTTTCGCTCTTCATCGCTCAAAATCTGCACGTCCGGAAGTACCAGCGTCCGGCCATGAAAATCTGCAAGGGTGCGAGGAGTGACGATTTGAAACTCCAAGTGCTTCTGCAGCAAAAGAATCAGCGTCCCCTGGTAGGAGCGCAGGAACTCTTGAGCAAAATAGTTCCGTGTTCCGGGAGAAAAATAGACACCGATCGGATCGATCGACTTGCGAGGGCGATAAAATGTTTTTTCGTTTTGTTCAATCCATTTGAATATTTCGCGGCGTGTCGGTTCATCGTTCGATCCCGACATCACGTGACCGGGCGCATCCCAGAAGTTCGCGCCGGCCATGATTTCAGACATGGCCAGGTTCTTCATTGGTTCACGTGGGCCGACGTTTTTGTCGCCGTCCCAGGAATAATTCAGTATCCAGGTGGCCTTCCCTTGGGCGAAGGCACGAAATGAACGCATGCCAACCTGATATTTGAACCAGTCGAGCGGTTTTCTTCCGGATGCCATGTGGTCGCCATTGCCAAATTCATATTCGTGGGCAATGGCATCTACTACCGCGTACATCTGGTACACGTCTGACCCGACACGCACCGCTTCCGATTCGATACCGGGATAAATTTCCGGGATCGTCTTGATCTTCGGATTAACCGACTTCGCGGTTCGATCAATTTCCGCAACAAAATCAGTCAGGGCCTGAATGCGAAAATCCACCCATTTGCGAAAGTTCGGATCGCTGAAGTCACCCAGCTTCAGGTCATGACGGGCATCAAGCCCGGTCGCCTTCTTGAAGGCGGCAACCGTATAGTCGTCAAAGCTCGCCCACGTGTCCTCCCATCCATCGAAATGGGTCATCCAGTACGGAATGTCGACATATATGCCGTCGATACCGGTAGCCGCAATCTGACGCACGCGCTCCATGTAGATCTTGCGCCATTCGGTCGCGAAGGGACTGATCCAAACGTCCTCGTCCCCTTTCCTAATCCAAAACGCCGAACCGCCGCCAAAGAGCGCCTTTTCTCCCGTGATCTTCTGTTGCAGCCAGTCGGGATGATCTTTGGCCATGGTGTGCGCAGACGAATCGGCATTTGCAGTAATGCACTCGGTTCCAGCGATGTACACGAACGCTCGATTTCCGGCCTGGTGAGCTTTTTCGGCAACAGCGTGGATGGCTTTCAGCTTTTCTGTGGGATCGAGGAAGCTTTCATATCGTCCGGGAATGTCGTTATCGACTTCGATCCCGAATACGTGATCAGCTTCTGCGTTACTGACAATTTTGTCGGCATCGGCTCTATTTAAAGAATACGCCGCGATGCGAACGTAGTTGGCCCAGTCCTGCCCGGGCGGAAAGTCATCGCCTCGTAGCGCAATGACACATACGCTCAGAGCGGCGATGCCGATGATCTTCCGTGTCAATCTCATGCAATGTGAGTTGCCGGTCAGAATTGGAACCGTGCTCCAAACTGCATTCTGCGGAAATTATTGGTCGTGGATGTGACTTGCCCAAAACCGTCCTCTCCGAATGCCGTATCCGGGAACGCGAAACGTTGATGATTGAATGCATTGAACATCTCGGCGCGGACCTGAAGCACCTTGCCTTCGCGGATTTTAAACTCCTTGGTTAGCGAAGCGTCAAGATTGCGAATGCCATCGCCGCGCAAATTGGAGAAGTATCGAGGCGCGTCGCCCGGAATGTTGTCACCGGGATCAGCAAAACAGCTCTGATCGAGGATAGGCGCGCCGGTCCTCGCCGCGTCGTGATAGTTCATGCTAGTGGAGAGTTGAGAGCAGACCACGTTCGGTCGCTGATTGCCATCAGCCAGACGGGCTGCGTCGCCACTCATATAGATAGCCAGCGGCTGGCCGGATTGAAAAGTAACAACCCCGTTAAGCGACCATCCACCGACTACGGCATCCAGCACGGGGTTCAACGCGCGCCCGATGAGCCGATCCTTGCCGACCGGAATATCTAAAATGATCGCGGCAGTCAGACGTTGGGGCGTGTCATTAGCACTGATTGAATGCTCCGTTTTGAGGTCATCAAGCACTTGGGGATTGTCCAGATACAGGTTGCCCAGCCAGGCATTTCGCCCAGCGGAGGAATCATCCGTTAGTTTCGAGAAGGTGTAGTTGCCTTCAAAGCTGATGTAGTGGCTGGCACGCTTCTGAAATCGAATCTGCAGCGAGTGGTACCAGGAATTGGCATTCAGCGTAGGCAGTCCTTCGAAACCTCCATCAAATTGCGGGTACGGTTCCAGCAACAATTGTTGCGGAATCGTGGGATCGAGGTAGCGGGAATCCGCTACATCGGCTGCGTTGAAAATCGGGTTGGC
>DATJHT010000036.1:0-9411 GCA_035493765.1 Terriglobales bacterium | reverse complement strand
TAACTTATGTGGGGATTCATGCTGTCCCCATCGAAGTCCACGTCCTCCTCCGAATCGCGTGCAGCCAGCCATGCGTCTTGAACGGAAACCGCGATGCCATGTTCCGGCACTCCTGTTGGCAATTTTCCACGTTTAAGCGGTTGCACCCAGTCGTATCCGTAGTTGGCGATTCCACAAATCAACTTTTCTGATGGGATCGACTTCTTAGCTTCCTCGAGATTCTTAGTAAACCAATCTTGTGAGGCGATCGGCCCGGCGCTTCCTCCCTGGCCGGTATAGTGCTCGTCGTAGTCCATCACCACAACCCCATCGGAAGCTTCGGCAATCGCGCGATAGTTGTAGTCGGAACTGCGTGCTGGAACGCTCACGTACAATTTCTGGCCGTTTGCGTGCAAGTCCCGTGAGAGCTCAGCTAATAACGTCAGAAAGTCGGGCTGCGTTTTAATCGGAAAGTCCTCGAAGTCAACCATCAACCCGTGATACTTGTCGCTGGCAAGAAATTGCCGAACCTCGAGGCGGAAACGGGCGCGAGCATCGACGTTTTTCAGAAACCCGGTAATATCAATCCAGTTTGCGCCGTCAAAATTATTGACCAGCGGAAAGACCTCTGTGCCAGCGTCCTCCGCTTTCAAAAACGCCATTACCTTATCGTCCACAGTACGAACGGTGCTTCCCTGAATCACATCGAAGACCTTGTTAGTTTGCTCGTCGATGCTTTGCAGCCGGCCGTCTGGTGTGAGCACATGCAACCAGTCGGGGTACAGCAGGTCGATCTGTCGGGCATGCTCGCGCAGTGAGGAAAAGCTGGCTGCATCCCACGGCACGTAAAATGCTGCCCGAATTCCTTCATCAGCATTCAGTTCAATCTGCGAGGGCGGCACCTTTGTGTGACGACGATTGTTGCGGCGCAGCGACTCGGCACGACGGTCTTTCGCCCTCTGGCGTTCGGTTTCCTTTAAGGCGTGAAACGGCCGTTTTTGGAATTGAAGGAGAAGCTTAGGCAGCGGCTCACTGCGCACCGCCGTATAAATGAATACTACGATCACGGCACTCAGGATGATGCCGGTAAGGTCGAGCAATGTTCTGAGCCGCTTCCAGCGGGCCCGCCGAGGATCGTAAAAAACAGGTTGCGCCATGACTACCTAAACCAAACACATCGTAGCGGGAGGAACTAGGAGGGTCAAACCTCGAACCAGTGGCTATACGGATTAGATGCGGTGAGAATGGCCGAACCTGCTTTGAGAAAGGTCATGGCGGCAATTATTGGAAAACCCTCAAAACACGGTATATTCCAAGCGTGCTCGAATTCGTCCGTAGGAATTTGAGGTTTTTTATTCTGGCCGCTGGCGCCGGTCTGATCCTGCGTTTGATCTTTCTGATTCGCTTCCCGGGAGTGGTCTCCGATTCTCTTGTTTACGGAGACATCGCCAAAAACTGGCTGCAGCACGGCATCTATGGACTCAGCGGTACCGACGAAATTTCCTCCACCTACATTCGCCTTCCTGGATACCCGGCATTTCTGGCACTCATCTTCGCAATTTTCGGAATGGAGCACTACCGTGCCGTCCTGGTCACACAGATTTTTGTAGATCTTGGCACGTGCTTTGTTTGTGCGGATCTGGTCAGGCGACTACTCGGAGAGCGAAGCGCAAGAGTGGCTTTCCTGCTGGCGGCGATGTGCCCATTTCTAGCGGATTACGCCGCCGCTGCGCTGACCGAAACGCTCGAAATTTTCTTTACTGCACTCGCGTTCGATTGTGCCGTGACAGCTCTCCAGGAACGAAAAGCGGTCCCCTGGATCGTTTGCGGTTTCTCCTGCGCAGCGGCAATTCTATTGCGCCCGGATGGCGCCCTGGTGTGGTTCGTTATCGTCCTGTATCTCGGGTGGAAGGCAGTGCGCGAGTGGCAAAGCTCGGCCAACGCGCGATCTGTCATGTTCTACGCCAGGAGTGCGGTAGTCCTTACGCTTGTCTCTTTGGCCCCACTCGGCCCTTGGGCCTGGCGCAATTGGCGGGTGTTTCACCGCTTCCAGCCGCTTGCGCCCCGCTATGCAAACGAGGAAGACGAATTCGTTCCGATGGGATTCAATCGCTGGGTCAAAACCTGGATTGCCGACTACACTTCTGTGGAGGAAATTTACTGGCAAGTGCCCGGCAGCACGATTGATGCGAATAAGCTGCCTAGCCGGGCTTTCGATTCCGCGCAACAGCAGACAACGACAACGCAGGCTATATCGGAGTACAACAATCTCCTGCATGTCTCTCCGGAACTCGACCAAAGATTCGCGTCCCTTGCCTCAGAACGAATTCGGGCGCGGCCCCTACGTTATTACCTGTGGCTGCCGCTGGTTCGAATTGCCGATATGTGGCTGCGACCCCGTACGGAAATGCTTCCCAGTGACAGTCGCTGGTGGGAATTTAATGATGAGCCCGAGTGGTCAGGCCTGGCAGTCGCATTCGGCTTAGTGGGATTGTTCTACGTTAGTTCCGCGTTTGCCGGTTTTGCGTGGGCGCGGAACGTGGAATTATTCGGTTTCCTGCTCTTTTTTGTGATCGTTCGCTCGCTATTTCTTGGCACGCTGGAAAATCCCGAGCCCCGATATACCTTGGAGATGTACCCCATCGTGATCGTCTTTGCGGCCGCAGCACTTCGGCGCAAGTCCGCCGCGGGCACACAGAAACTCTCGTCAAGGTAAAGGTGCAGAGAAGATTAGCCGAGCGGCGAGTCAGTCATTCTGAATCGAGTACGTACGTGTTCCGACAACAACTCGATCGCGTTCCGGTTCGAAATCGGATCACTTTGCGCCAGGTATCTCATGGCCTCAACCAGGAGCCTTTGGCCGTCCACATAACGAGGGTCGGACGTACGCTCACGGGACTTCCGGTCGCTGAGTTTCGGGGGGACTGGGATGGTAAAAACCTTGGCCATTTCTCTCCGGTTTGATTGCGGGGCTGAGTTTGTAGGCTGCAAGTTGGACTTACTTTTTCGAGTATAACCTTGTGAATCAATTTTCGCAGCTAGAAAGTTTGCGGTGATCCCAAAGAGATCGACTGTATTTTCAATGGTTTACGACGGTAGTGTCGCTTGACGTTCGGAGCTTAAACACGTTGTCGGCGATCTTCTTATTGAGCTGAATATTGGAATAGTCAGCCACACGGTAGTCGCCATTGGTCTGCCAGAGCTGCTGCCGCAACGACAAACCGCGCTGCATATCGATCCAAAGATCAATACGCGGGAACTGCTGTTGCACCTTGGGCGCTGTGGGGGTTAGTTGGAGTCTCGCGGTTTCGGCATCGCCAATTTTCTCGGTACCCAGATATTTGACTTCGAAAGACTTGCGCATATCTGAACCGCTGCTGCCAAAGCCTAGAACCAGAAGCGTCTCGAATTCTTCGCGGTGGGCGCCCGCGTCGTACACATTTACCTGTTTGGTCTGGGCCCGATACACCTTGATCTTGCCACCGGAAAAGACAATCTGCTGCTCATCCGGAGGCGCCATGTCCGCGGCCATCTCGATTTCTTTCCCGCTACGTCGGAAATAAATTTTGCCCTTGTCAGTGCCATCCACTTCCTTGATAACGGCGTTATAGGTGGTCCACACAAAATCAGCCTGAGCGCTGCGAAACGTCGCAGCTGTCTGATCCATAGTGTGCAGGACGCTCTCTAGGGGATCGGTTCCCTGGTCGGCGCTCGCGGTGACGGGAGCTGGATGCTCCTTCGGTTTTTTTGCCGCGGCGCCGGCTGGCATCGCAATCGCAACTGCCCCTGCTAAGGCAAGGTTCCGCGCAAGCAGTTGGAGATTGGTCATCTCTTATTGCCTATCTACCCAGACTTTATAACCCGAGACTTTGCCCTTCTTGTCAGAGACGGCTTCATATCGTGAGATGCTGATTTCTCCGGAGATGGGCTCAATTACCCGCAGTAATTGCTCTCTGATAGAGTCGTCGTCGCCCGCTTGCACTGCCCGGGCATCCACCTGATAAACCAAGCCACCCGCGCCATCGGGATATACCATCACGCCGGTTGCCGGAAGATTGCGTCCCACTGGGCGGTCATTAAAGTCGATCAGTCGCGGCGAGAAGAAAACAAACAGCAATATAAGCGTGACCATCACGTCATACTGGACGGTGCCGCGTTCGTGCGACCACAGAATGAAGCCGCGAATCGTGCGCCACGCCCTGCTCACACTTCCGACCTTTGGCAAGGCTTTGGGTACGGGCGGCGCTACATCCGTCCGGTCCACATCTGTTAAATCTGCCTTAATGGTTGATCTCCGTGTCTTGCCTGACCTTCACAAGTGTAGATCGTTCCCGCCGGTTTTGAGTTGCTTTTTACTGCCATCTGCCGACGATCCGATCCGTGCCCATATATGGCCGCAAAGCCTCTGGAACCAGCACGCTGCCGTCTGCTTGCTGGTAATTCTCCAGGATTGCCAGCCAGGTGCGCCCCACAGCCAGTCCGCTTCCGTTTAATGTGTGCACGAATCCCAGCTTTGACTTGCCCTCGCTGCGAAGACGAATGCCGGCCCGCCGGGATTGAAACGTCTCAAAATTCGAGCACGACGAAATCTCCCGGAAAAGCTGCTGCCCGGGCAGCCAAACTTCTAAATCGTAAGTTTTAGCGGACGAGAAACTCATATCTGCCGTGCTCAGAACGACTACGCGATAATGCAACCCTAGTTTTTGCAGAATCTCTTCCGCATCATGCGTCAGCTTTTCCAGTTGGTCGTAGGAGTCCTCGGGCCGGGAAAACTTCACCAGTTCGACTTTTTGAAACTGATGCTGCCGAATGATTCCACGCACGTCTTTTCCGTAAGATCCAGCCTCACTGCGAAAGCAGGGCGTGTATGCGGTTAGGCTGATGGGTAGTTTCGCGGCGTCGAGGGTCTCATCGCGATATAAATTCGTGACCGGAACTTCGGCGGTCGGCACCAGCCACAAATCTTTCTCGCCATGCGGGACCCGGAAGAGGTCGGAGGCGAACTTCGGTAGCTGCCCTGTCCCATACATGGATTCCGAATTCACCAGGTAAGGCGGCAGCACCTCAGTATAGCCGTGCTCCTTGGTGTGTACATCGAGCATGAAGTTCGCCAGAGCGCGTTCCAGGCGCGCGCCAGCATCCCAATAAACTGCAAACCGGGCGCCGGATAGTTTCACTGCGCGCTCCAGATCCAGAATGCCAAGCTGCTCGCCTAATTCCCAGTGCGGCTTGGGAGTGAAATCGAACTTCGGCGTGGTTCCCCAGCGGCGGACTTCCACGTTGTCTTCCGCGCCTTTGCCGACCGGTACCGATTCGTGAGGCATATTGGGAATGCCGACCAGCAACTCACTCAAACGCGTGTCATATTCTTGTGCGGCCGCTTCCATCTCCTGAATCTGCACCCGCATGTCTTTGGTCTCAGCGATAATCTGACTGGCGTCCTGCCCGGATTTCTTCCTTCCCGCAATTTGTTCCGACAGGCGGTTTCGCTCCGCCTTAAGCGTCTCAGCCGAGGTAATGGCTTGCCGCCGTTGCCCATCAATAGTGCGAAAATCTTTGAGGACAATATCTGGGTTCATGCCACGCTGGCGCAGCATCTCTTCGATCCTGGGCAAATTGTCGCGGACAAAGCTGAGGTCGAGCATGGAGAACTAATGTAATGGAAACACCAAGCCTTTGCACACGTTCACCGGAACCAGAGCGACCACACCACATCAACCGCTGTATGAGTGACGATGGAGGCGAATATCTGCCTCTCGGCCCGCCATGCCCTCCCGTAGAAGATTCCCGCGATGGATGCCAACAGCACATATCGCCAATTGAACGCGGCGCCATGGTTGAAATGCGAGAGGCCGAACAACACAGATGCTGCGAGAAGCGCGCCAGTACGGCGCAATCGGGTTTCCAGCAAGTTTTGAAGGATTGCGCGAAAGAAGAGTTCTTCCGGGAGTGCAACTATCAGGAGAGTGAGAATAGCGCTGGCCAGCACCGTGCCCAACTGTGGGACTACGGGATGAAAATGAATGAAGTGCGTAATTTCACCCAAAGCCAGCGCGATCGGAAAATAGAGCAGCCATTCGCGAAGTCCGATGCGGAGTGCCGATTTGGCAGGTACGAGAGAATAGCTTGATCCCTCGGGACGTCTGATCACCAAAAAACAATAGAGGGCAACGTCGGCGAGAAACAACTTCGGAAATAAGCCGAGCGTCGGTAATGGCCACGCAATTCGCAACCAGTGCAGAAAATATGCCGCGACGACAATCCCAAGAGCGACCAGGTCGCGCCAGTTCATTTTTGATCCAACCCGGGAAAGCTCAAGGAATGTGGCGAGCAGCACCGGCAGGCCGACAACGATAAGCGCCGCCCGCCAACTGAAGTCTGCTGTCCCGGCAGCGAATACGAAATACGGCACTGCCAGAGCGGCTGCCGCAGGAATCTTCCAGCCGGCACGCAGATGCTGTAGAGGCTCAGCTGGCGCAAACCCAAAGAACCATAGTGGTGCGAGCAGCAGAACGAAGGACGCGAAGGCTCGCGAGAAATTGATGTCTGGAAATGCGTGTACGTGATCGCGAACCGCACTCCATATCGCCAGTACCAGTCCGGCGAAGACAACAGAAGCGCTAATGAGCCGAATATTCCTCATGCTACTTCCGCCGATTCTATCCGCTTAGAATTTGCCACGTGTAAACTAGGCAAACCGGCGACTTGCCGCGATCAAGAAGACATGAGGACAATCCCCGATCTCCGCGTCAGCTTTGCCGGAATCGAACTCAAGAATCCGGTCATTGCCGCCAGCGGCACCTTTGCCTACGGTATCGAGTTCGAGGATGTGGTCCATCTGGATCGGCTCGGCGGGTTTGTGGTGAAAGGGCTTTCGCGCGAACCGATGATCGGGAATCCCCCGCCGCGCCTGTACGAGACGGCGGCAGGGATGTTGAATTCCATCGGCCTGCAGAATATCGGGGCGCGAGCATTTATTGATGAAAAGCTGCCGAAACTGCGTGCGCTGAAAGATATTGTCGTTGTCGCGAATGTTTTTGGATACACGCGCGAAGACTACGAACACACGATTCAAATTCTGAATGAAGGCGACGGCATCGCCGCTTACGAGCTGAATGTTTCGTGTCCGAACACCCAGCATGGCGGCATTCAGTTCGGCAGCGACCCGCGTATGCTCGATGAAGTAGTGACTACCGCGAAGCGTTTCTCGCAACGGCCGCTGATCGTGAAGCTCTCGCCTAACGTGACCAGCATCGGGCAAATGGCGCATGTCGCCCAGGAGGCTGGCGCGGACGCAATTTCTCTGGTCAACACCTTCGTGGCCATGTCCATCGACGTGGACACGCGCAAGCCGCGCATTGCCAACGTGACCGCCGGTTTATCCGGGCCGGCTATCAGACCGATAGCAGTACGCATGGTTTACGAAGCCTCCAAGTCGGTTCAGATTCCGGTGATCGGCATGGGCGGAATTTCGACCGCCGCCGATGTCATTGAGTTTATGCTGGCTGGAGCATCCGCCGTGCAGGTGGGGACCGCCAGCTACTGGGACCCGCGCGCCAGCGAAAAAATCGTCGGGGAACTCGGCCGCTGGTGCTCCGAGCACGAAGTTCAACGGATTGCGGAGCTTACCGGCGGGATGCAGGGTTAACCGGTCACTTTTTCGCGCTTCGCGCATCAAATCTGGGCAAAATGAAGGAGTGATTATGGCAAAAGCAACTTTCGCAGCTGGATGTTTCTGGGGCGTAGAAGCGACGTTTCGTCAGATTCCGGGCGTAACCGCTACCCGCGTCGGTTACATCGGCGGTGAGATGAAGAACCCCACCTACAAAGACGTTTGCACCGACACCACAGGCCATGCGGAAGCGGTCGAGGTCGATTACGACCCCGCCAGAGTTTCCTATGAAGACCTGCTCAATGTTTTCTGGGAGAACCACGATCCCACGCAGTTGAACCGTCAAGGCCCGGACTTCGGCAAGCAGTACCGCTCGGCAATCTTCTATCATTCACCCGAACAGGAGAAAGCTGCCAGGGCTTCAAAAGAACAGCTTCAGAAATCTAACCGCTTCAGTCGGCCGATCGTCACCCAGATTGTGCCCGCAGTGACGTTCTATGAAGCTGAAGATTATCACCAGCAGTATCTGGAAAAGCGCGGCTTGGCCACCTGCCACATTTAGATTTGTATTTCATTTTGCTCGCAGTCGCAGGAAAACGAGGGCGCCCACCGGGTGCCCTCCGTACTCAGTGCGTAAGACACTCGGAACGCCATACCACATGATTTGACCTCCCAGTGCTGTTGAAACGTGTGGTAGGCGTCCGAATTCGCGGTCGTATCCGGCGGTATAGGCTTGAACGCGCGCGAAATAAGAGTCGCTGAGGCTGAGCGGCACAGGATTATGGTTCTGCATAACGTCAGTCGTGCGGTCTACATTTTCGATCCGCGCCCAGACGCTATTCTTCGCAAGGAACCGCAGAGTAGATTCCAGCAGATAACTGTTTCCGACGTTTCCATCCTGCATATTTTGATTTCTTCCCCACAGTGCCATTGAGGCCCAGTTGCCATCCTGAAGGGGGCGGTTGTAAATAAGCGACGCGGTCATGCGGCGGACGCTCTCATCCGGAAAAAGCGCTTCTGGGCTGGCTAATTCGCCAATCGAATACTGAAAACTCCAGTTGGGGAACGGATTGATCGTGAACCGCGTGGACCATGAATCGATCTTGCCGGAATCAATGTTCCACCGATACTCGTCCGGCTCTCGTCCATAAAAACCGGAAGCTTCTAACCTGATATCGCGGTACGTCAAGCCCACGGTGACTACGTCGTTCGCGATATGAGTTGAGTCCTGCAGATGGTGCCCAAGCGGCGCCAAAGGGTCTTCGGCGGTTGAAGCCCGGTGTGGATAGGCGGGGGGCCCCATAGCCGGATCACCCACGGGGGCGGCATAGAACGATAGCGCCGCGTGATCATTGAAGTTGTAGTCGTACATCGCCGCCAACTCCATGACGAAGTCGTGCGGATGCTGGCCGTCAATGATCGGCTTGCCATAAGCAGTCTCGCCCTGCTGAAAGAGCTCGGGATAGCGGCGATCCGAAACCGTCGCGGGCTCCAGGCTTAGCATCGTCCGGAGGGTCAGGGTCCCTTTGGCTGTTTTCCGTTGCGCCATGGGCATGAACCAGTTCGTCGAAAAGAACTTGTCAGCGCCGCGGGGGCCGGTCTGCTGGATCTCGTTGATGAAAGCTTCGCCATGAAACATCAGCATCCAACTGCCCTTTTTGTGCATGATCATAGGAGCAGGGGTTGAATCTGGCTCCGCATCGGTTCCTGACGTAGCGTGTTGCTCTATCGATTCGAGCATCGAATGGGCCTGCACATTCGGATTGTGGTGGTCCATCCCGTCCATATCCGGCGTGTTCATGTCGCGCTTAGTTCCCTGC
>DATJHT010000035.1:0-13475 GCA_035493765.1 Terriglobales bacterium | reverse complement strand
GCTTCACATAACGGTTACGTGGACCAAAACTTTCAGTCCACCGGAGCGGAGAAGGGGGCGGTTCTAGCGCTGAAGGCCGGAGAGGACGTCAAGGATGTGCTGTTCCGGTTGACCTTGGCTGCGGTGATCACTGGTCGCGTGGATAACGAAGATGGCGAGCCCATGGCCAATATCCAGGTGGTGGCGCTGCAGCGGCCGAGTGAGGAAGAAAGGCAAGACCATCCCTGGCTAGGACATGTGGAATTGAAGGTGGCAGCTGGAAATCAAACCGATGACCGAGGGCAGTACCGGTTATTCGGATTAAAGCCTGGGGAGTACTACATTCGCGCTATCGATCAATTTATGTCGACAATGACGATGGGCATTGCTTCAGATGACTGGGCCGTTCGCGAATCTCTCGGCAGTCAATATGCGCCCGTCTACTATCCCGGAGTCACCCAAATTGGCCAAGCCGAGGCTGTGCTCGTGCGTCCGGGCGAGGAAGGCGCGGCCGACTTTATTCTGCGGCCAGTGAAAACCCTTGCAGTATCGGGAAAAGTCATCGGTGTTGACGGTAAGCCTGCTACTGATTGCTATGTCGGGATGATCGAGACACCGGCCGCCCAGTTCAGCCTTAACCTCAACGCCACCCCCGATAATAAGGGTGAGTTCAAGATCGAGGGTGTGCCGCCGGGCAGCTATTTGTTGATGGCAGAGCAAAACTCGTCTGACGAGAGTGCGCATCACGCCCAGGCGAAAATCGAACTGGGAGATGAAAATCTGGAATCTGTCACTCTGTTTTTTGGACGTGGAACCCGAGTTTCGGGTCAGGTGACCGTTCAGGCAGGGACGGTCAATACAGATCGGTTATCTGTCTCGCTGACCTCCCCTGATGAAATTATTCCTGGTGGCTGGTCCCGGGTTAATAAAAATGGCTCCTTCGAAATTCTTGACGTTTCCGACGGGAGTTTTATATTCGACCTTAGCGGATTGGAAGAGGGCTACTATCTCCGCTCAGCACGAGATGGCCACGATGACATTTTGACCAACGGGTTGCAAATCGAGAAGGGGCAAACTGGAGGAACGATTCAGGTCGTTGTAGGCAAGACAACCGCAGAATTGAACGGAACCGTAACAGAGAACGGAGCTGCGGTGGTTGGCGCACGAGTTAGCGTGAGTCCCGTCCCCCAGACATCCTACGACCGTACACGAGCGCGAAGTGCCAGGACGGACCAAAGTGGCCGCTTTAGTTTTTCGGCAATAGCCCCTGGCCGCTACAAGGTAGTTGCAAAGTTCTCGGGCCAGGATGGCACCAAGCCCGCCGTGTCCGAGCCACAGACTGTCGACATTTCAGAAAGCGAACACCGGCAAATTGAGATGACGGTCGTCCCACCCGACAAATGATCAGGAGGTATGAGGCTGCGGCATTCCTTCATAAAAGCGTTGATGATCGCGTCGCTTTCTTGCCACTCCCGCCTGTACTGCTGATCCCAAAAGGCCAAACATTGGGCGATACGCCAATTGAGTGTTTGCTCTGAGCAGCAGGTCAAGCGGCATCTTGCTGCGAGTTGTGGGGTTGCCTGAGGCGCTTACTCTTCTCTGCCAGCATCCGATCAATTTCACTGATGAGTTGCATCAGTCGCTCACGGTCTCGCTCGCCGGCTGCTTCCTGGCATAATTTCTGCCACCGTTCTAAATTCTCCCCTTGCATGTTGACTGCCCCGAAATGCCTGATGATCATAACTGTCCGCAACATCTGTTGCCGCCACATCCCTCCGCACTAATCTTCCGAGGAGAGAGCTACGCATTACGTGACTGCGGCAACCACCACTATAAAACTTGAGATAACTCCTATTGAAGCGTCAATAAACGCCAGTATCACGTAAAACGATGTTCGATCCAGTACAAAGGCTCAGCGTAATTTACCGCCAGTTTGATTGTGTAAATATTTGCTTATAGCTAAGAAGCAGAGCATTGCTCAGCGCGGTCGACTTGGAGTCACGGCTGCTGAATCTGCTTAGGGTCACCGGAATTACCAGACGGAGTATCAAGACGTTGCAGGCCGGGCGAAAACGATTCCTCGCGGTGGCCGGGTCGATTGGTGAACCCATAAACTCCAATCGTTCGGGGCGAAATTGTATAAACTTATCTGTTGTGCTCCTGACTGGTTGGAAGGAAATCGCCGCGCATCTACGGTGCGGAGTGCGTACCGTGCAACGATGGGAACGGTTCGGCCTGCCCATAGCCAGGCCAACTTGTGCGGCTGGACAAAAACGCGGACTCGTAATTGCTGATTCAGAGAAGCTGGATGCCTGGATACACCATCGTTCGGCTCACGCAGCGCGCTCTGAAGTTGCCGCTAATATCGAACGGGCCCGGTCTCTACAACAAAAGCTGGGCAACCAGGTTCGGGTGATGCTCCGAACTGAACTCTCGATCGGGATGACGCATATCCAAATTGCCCGCGCAAGCAAGAACCGCAACAAAGCATCCCGCAATACGGCCATCGCACGCCGGGCGTATGAAACGATCATTCACTTGAGCCAACACATGCCCCAATCAGGGGAATTTACTGCGGAGCTCGGCAATCTGAAAGCAGCACTCGTGGAACTTGGGGAAAAGGCCTAGTTGCTGCTGCGCCCTTTCCCTGAATTGGCTTAGTCCCGATTACAGTGATTGACGCTTCGCAAGAGCAACCGTCCAGACACAATCTTCGCCCTAAATTCGCCAAGGATGAAAGAAGAGAAAATCAGTAATCTACCTGATCGTTTACAGACCCTCATACAGGCGAGGATGTCACAGAGCAGCACGTTGCTCTACACCTGGGATCAGACGAGGTTCTAATGCGACGAGACGAGTTGATGAAGCCAGATATATTCAGCGAAGTGCTGCTATTCCTCGTCGGCACGCTGATGCTGATGATTCTGGGATCAGCCGCATGGCTGGCCCTTTTCAAGTCCTGAACCAGGCCTGGCTCACCTCTGTTCAGCGTCGCGAGAAGCATGCCCCTTGTGGTTACAGGATCGTCTGGACCGAAAACCGTGTCAGCTGTTATTTTCGACTGAATCAGCTAGTCTGAAGCATAGTTCCACCGATGGGTACACATCTTCGATAGACGGCCTTGGGCGTCTACGCTGGTTCAGGGCGTCAACCAGTTCGACAATCTCTCCATAAAAACCTTGAGTCACATCTTCTGAGGATTCGCTTGTGGTAATTTCTTCGAGCACCAGCCGGTTTTCCTGATAACAACGCAGAGACCGCGCGGGACCGAAGGGGCTGGTGATTACCGCACGAAATCCGTCCCCCACAAGTTCATAGGTTTCTTCAACTATTCCGGCGCCGGGTAGAACATCAATCCGGCCACGGACACCGCTTTCGAAGCGAAGGTCGATCGCGTAGCTGCGCGGCGCCACAGCGAGGGTGCGAATCTCGGATGCGCGGACCTCGCCGCCAATGAAGCGCAGGGTATCCAGAGCGTGTATGGCGGTGAAGCGAAGAAACTCCGGCTCGGTCCGCGCGTGGCGAAGCATAGTGCAACGCAGGTAACGAAGCGGCCCTGCCTCTCTGGTCCAGTGCAGACCTCGATTCAGCAGCGGCATGAAGCGCCGATTTACGGAAACCATGTTGATCGTCTGAGTCCTCTTCGCAGCCTCATGTAAGGCCTTTGCTTCACTAATCGTCGCGCCAAGAGGTTTCTCAACAACGCACGGTATCTTTGCTTCTAAAAGCTTTATACCGATCTCGGCGATTCGCTCGACCGGCGTGACTGCAATGCAAATGTCCAGATCTTCCCTGGCTAGCATTTCGTCAATCTGCCGATACGAGCGCTCAAAGCCATATTTCTCACAAAATAGTTCTCCACGCTCGGGACGAAGATCGCAGGCTGACGCAAGAGTGACCGCTCCCACATGCGTGGCGGCATAATGCGCGAGTGGAACGGCATGGCCGATCTCGGAATGTTCGCCACAGCCGATCAAACCTATTCGAATGTTCATAGTCGCGTTGATTGGGTTGAGTGCGGTCCTTACGCGACAACTTTAGCAAGAGATCGTGGATCGGGAATGTGGTCTTTTGTGGTGCAGGATTACTTTTTCAATTTTTTGGCGATTTCCTGCATCAGCCGGGGCTTGAGTTCGGCGAGGACGCTGTCCACGATGCTGGCGAGGGCTTCGTTTTCAAGCGAGGCGGCGGAAGCGTCTTCCGTAGCTTCGGATGTGGGTAGGCTGGAAGCAGGCGCGACAGCTCTTGCAACTTGAGCCACGGATTCTGCAAGGGCGCTGGCGCTCTGCGGGGTCATTACTGAATCGCGAATTTGCTGCCAGTTCTGCCATGCGGCGGCGGCATCTGGACCGGCCGAGCCAGACTCATCTCCCGGTGCGGCTTCCTTTACATATGCGACAGCACTGGACGACGCGGCGGCTGCGGCGGCGAAAGTTGCACCTTTGTGTTCTGAGGGCTCGTTGGCGTACGGTTCATCTGCGCGGGAATCAACAGCCACCGATTCAGCAGGCGGATTGATTGCTTCGATGGCTGGAGCAGCCTCGGGCGCGGCATGCGATTCAGCCTGCAATTGCGCCTGCTGCATCTCCTGTTCGAGTTCGAGCGCGGCTTCTTCTGCGCTGAGTGCAACAGTCTCGGCAATCCATCGCGGCTTGCCGCTTGAAACATTCTGAGCTCCAACTTCGGCGACGGCAGCCTGTAAAGCTTCGAAACCATTTGCATTTTTGACTTCCGCCGTCGGCGATGCTGGTTCGATACCTGATTGAATTTCTGCTTCCCCAGCGACCACAGCGTTCGGAGCATCACCGGATGACGGCGACTCCGTAATAGCCGCGGCTGGTTGCGGCATAGATTCGGCTTCGGAAGCAGGAGTGTCCTCGCTAGTGGCAACTGATTCGTGCTCTTCAGATTTTTCTTCCGCCGCTGCGCCGCTTTCTTCGACATGAGCGATCTGCTCAGACGCAGCAACTGAGCCGGCGAACTCCTGCTCTTCCATCGAGGGTTCCGTCGCGGCGACAACCGGCATCTCCGGCGCAGGTCCGGCTATAGCAACCGGAGCCTCTTGCGGAGATGTTGGTGAAAGCGGAGTGGCAGCGTCGACAGGGTCAGTCGCTGGTTCGGGTTCGCGGTTGACGAGCCTTTCCTTTGTGCTCGCGAGATGCTCAATCTTGTCCGTCCACTCATCCTGCACCTGCGCCGGATCGGTCGGAACATGCCAGGAGCGGGCCTTCTTTTCCGATTTACTTTTGCGACCACGCGATGGCTCAGGCTGGGGAACGATTCTATCTTCAAGTTTCGTGAGCGCGGCGAGCAGTTCGCTGGCTTCAAAGGGCTTCACGATGTGGCCATCAGCGCGCACGCGTTTGGCTTCGTCAGCCTTAAAAGGTTCCATCTTGCCAACCGACAGCAGGACCGGGATCCGCATGGTCTCACCGGATTCCTTCAGGCGCTGACATACTTCCAGTCCGCCGTAGCCGGGCATGTAAACGTCAAGGACGATGAGATCGGGACGGTTTTCGTGGATTTTCTTGAGCGCAGCCGAGCCATTATTGACCGTGATGACTTCATATCCGGCATCCATCAGGATGCGGCGGCCCATGTTCTGGGCAGTGACGCTGTCGTCGGCGAGCAGTACGGTACGGGGCAAGGATTTCCTCGCTAGCGGGGAGTACTCAGAAGGTAACTTGGAAGCAGACCTAAGTCAATGAATGTAAGGGACTAAGCAGGTTACGAGGGGACAATATATTTCGTGCTTCCCCTCGTGTCTGGACTACTTGCCGCCGGGAATGATCTTGCTTAGGCCCTTCTTTTTCTTGTGTTTGCTGGAAGAAATCATCTGGTCGTCGGCGAGTTCCTGACCTGAAGCATCAGGCTTGGTCGCAGCCTGTGCAGTAGGATCGCTGGTGTTTGGTCCAAGCTCGTTGACCTGCTGCGGTGCCGGCGCCGGGGTGTCGGAAGCGACATTGGGTTTTAATTCGTTGGGATCGGGCGGCGCATTGGCATCGGCGTTTGCCTCAGAACCAATTGTCTTTAGCTCGTTAGGATCCTCCGCTGCGGGCGCGTTCTTGTCTGTGCCAGCATTCGCGGCCGGGGCAGCCGGATCATCCGAGCGTGGTGCGGGTTGGTTCTCGGCTGGCGTATCTGTACCGATTATTGCACCCGTCAATGAGTGCTCAGCTGGCTTGCTTCCAGCGGCAACCCGGTTTGCAGCTTCGACGATAGCGGTTGGGCTTATCGGCTCCTGTTCCTGCAACGTCGGGTTGCCAACGGTAGTGGCTGCGCTTACGTCCGGGCGTTTGCTAAGAATTCCGGTCACGTCGCTAAGCAGAGATTTTTCATGGCGGGCCGCTTCTTCGGCTTTGTTCTGCGCAAGCATCGCCTTGGTGGGACGCGGCACCTCCTGATGCAGAGCAAGCAGACGTGCCTTGGCATCATCCGAGCGCTCCATTACGGGATAGCGAGTGAGTATCTGCTTGTACGCCGCTGCGGCGTTATTGGTGAAATCAGTCATCAGACGTTCGCGATCAAGGTCATCTTTTTTGAGTTGGGCCTCTTTGACTTTCCCTTCTTCGACGAGCTTGCGTTCGGTTTCGCCCATGCGATCCAAAGCGGCGATTTCGCCTTCATACGATTGCCCGAGCAGATAAAGAGTTTCGTCCGCTTTGCTGTAAAGCGGGTAGCGATTCACAAGAGATTGGAGACGCGCAATTGCGGCCGGGAAAGTTTGCCGCAGATAGTAGAAACGCCCGACGCGGAACTCGCGCTCGGCAATCACTTCCTGCACTTCCAGCAACTTAGTGCGGGCCTCAGCTACCATCTTGGGATTGTCCGGATACTGCAAAATAACGGCGCGATATTCCTGCTCGGCACGAACGGCGTGAGTGAAGTCGCGGTCCGGTTTCTCCATCTGCGAGAAATGGATGTTGGCAATCTTGAGCTGGGCCTCGGCGGCCTCAGGCATGTTGGGGAAGAAAGTTTTGAAGTCGGTATATTCCTGCTCGGCCTGAGCCAACCCGGCGGTGCCGCCTTCGGCGTACCAGGAGTCAGCCAGCGCCAGCTTGGCGCGAGCAATGTACTCAGAATCCGGATAAGTATTGATGAGCGTCTGCATGTCCAGGCGCGCCACATCGAAGTGGTTGTGTTTCATCGCGTCCATGCCGCGGTCGAAGAGCACCACATCCGGCTGCTTGGAATCAATCTTCGCCAGAGGGTTGGTGACTTTCTTGTTGGTGCAGGCAGTGGTGATCGCGAGGATTGCGACTAGAGCGATGATGGGAAATCTAGATGACATCAAGACCTCTGTTTTTCGTTTAAACCCTGGTTTTAAGGGTTTCAAGGTTTCACCGCATTTTGAAACCTTGAAAGATTGGAACTTTAAAAACGTGACCTTAGACTTTCAAAAGCGTCGCGTCGAGCGCCGCCTTCAATAAGTTTTCGGCATTAGTCTTAGGATCGCCATGACTGAACACCGCGTTGCCCGCCACCAGAATTTCTGCCCCGGCGCGTACTACTTTAGCCACGGTATCGGAGGCGATGCCGCCATCTACTTCGATCCGGTAATGCAGATTCCTCCGCTCGCGTAAGTCCTTCAATCGACTTAGTTTGTGGAGAGAGTTGGGGATAAATGGCTGCGCCCCGAATCCCGGATTCACCGACATAACAAGTACGTAGTCCACAATATCGAGCACTTCGGAAAGTAGCTCGACCGGAGTTGCAGGATTAATGACCACCCCTGCCTGGCAACCGTGGCTCCGGATCAAGTTGAGAGTACGATCCAAGTGCCTGCAAGCTTCCAAGTGCACTGACATCCAGTCTGCGCCGGCATCGGCAAAGGCCGGAATGTAGGTATCCGGATTCTCGATCATCAGGTGGCAGTCGAGGGGAAGTCTGGTGGCTTTCCGCAGCGATTTCACGAGCTGAGGGCCTAGCGTGATGTTGGGGACGAAATGGCCGTCCATAACATCTACGTGGATGACGGTACCGCCGCCTTCCGCCGCCCGGTTGACCTGCTC
The DNA here is from genome assembly GCA_035493765.1 of Terriglobales bacterium. Classification (GTDB taxonomy): domain Bacteria; phylum Acidobacteriota; class Terriglobia; order Terriglobales; family Acidobacteriaceae; genus Gp1-AA145. The sequence continues at coordinate 5,484 of DATJHT010000035.1, read as the reverse complement.
GCCCAGACGCGCGAAATCCGCCGACAAAATCGAGGGTGCTAGCTCAATCAACCTGGGACTCTCAGAGGAATGCTTGGGTGAATTCTAACATGCAAGACGGGGTGTTTTTGGGCGTTCGTTTGCCTTGTAGGCAAAGAACTCGTTCTACCGCCGGTCGCGCCACGATCTCCGAGAATGGCATCACCCTATTGCCTCATATCCTCAAAGGCCTGAGACTAGCTCTCTATGAAAGTCATTGCCATCATTCCGGCGCGACTCGAATCCCAGCGTCTGCCGAGGAAGATGCTGCGCGACATCGGCGGCCTTCCGCTGGTCGTCTGCGTGTACCGGGCGGTCCGGAAATCGCCGCTACTGAACGATGTTATCGTCGCCACCGACTCGGAGGAAATTCTCGCTGCGTGTAGTAAGCATTCCTGTAACTCGGTCATGACATCATCCAATCACCGAAGTGGCACAGAGCGTGTGCATGAGGTATCAGAAACGGTTGCGGCAGATGTGTATATCAATGTGCAGGGCGATGAGCCGATGATTCGAGCTGAGCACATTGAGGCGTTGGTTAAGGTTATGCAGGATTCCAGTGTTCCGGTGGGGACGCTGAAGACGCCCGCTCGATCAGAAGACATTGGCAATCCTAATGCGGTGAAAGTTGTCAACGATGCGCACGGACGAGCGCTGTATTTTTCGCGATCCACGGTCCCCTATGATCGTGATGCCTCGAGCCCGGAATATTTCAAACATCTCGGGATTTACGCATATAGAAAAGAGCCGCTGGACCGGTTCGTTGCAATGCCCGAATCGTCACTGGAGCGTGCGGAGAGGCTGGAGCAGTTGAGATTTCTGGAGAACGGCATTCCGATCTATGTCGCCGAAACTGCATATGACAGTGTTGGCGTGGACACGGAAAAGGACCTGATGAGAGTGCAGCAGATACTCGGTTTTTGACTGTTCCCTGTGACTCTGTGCCTCTGTGGTGAAAAGATTTAACCTGCGTTTACGCGAGACCAGCTTTCCGCCGCTGCCACACGCCGCGCGATCGAGGGATGCGAATGGAACCACCACTCTACCCATTTCGATGGTGTCTTTTCAGCTAGATTCTGTTCAGCCAGTTTGTTCATGGACGAAACAAACGGCGAGATATTGGCGATGTTTTCGAAAGCATAGCGGTCGGCCTGGCGCTCATTGAATCGCGAGAAGGCATTCAGGGCGGGCATCAGCAGAAATGAAAGCAGCACAAAGATAAGAACGATCAACGGCAAATTGGCAAAGTCAGACAGCGTTTCGAAAATGTGCCAACGATCCAAAGAATATTGCAGGGCCCAGTTTGCCGTCCAGAAGCCGAAAAACGTTACCGCAGCCTGGATGCCGATGCCTTTCAGAATGTGGTTGTGAACGTGATGCCCGAGTTCATGAGCCAGGACAGCCTCGATTTCGTCCGCGGAATAGTTTTCCAGCAGAGTGTCGGCAAGAATCACGCGACGGGTGTGTCCGAGTCCGGTCAAAGCGGCATTGGCTTTCTTGCTTTTCTCTGACAGGTGCCACTTGTACACACCGCGGACGCGGGTTCCTGCGCGCTCGCCCAGTCTAACCAATCGCGACTTTAACTCCTCATCCTGAAGAGGCTCGAATTTGTAGAAAATTGGAAACAGGACAACCGGCGCAAGCTGCGCCAGCAGCACAACCACGCCAAGAAACCCGATCCATGCTATCAACCACCAATATTGCGGAAAGCGGCGTATGACGAAATAGAGCAACTCAACCAATATCGACGCGAAAACTACAGTGACCAGAAAGCCCTTGAGTTCGTCCCAAATCCAGGAACGCGCTTTCTGATTGGAGAGTTGATAACGGTGTTCCAGATGGAAGCTGTACCAGTCGAGCGGAAGAGCCACCACCTTGCTGATGACCGCCAGCATCAGCACGTAGAGGAACACCGCGAAGGCATAGCTCTGGAAACTCGTGCTGTAGGCAAGATCGCGAAGCGATCCGGACCATCCTGCCGCGAGCAGCACGATCAGCATCGCAAGTCCCAGCGCAAACTCAGCAATGCCGAGCCAGCGCCGGGTGCGGTTGTACTTACGCGCTTCCGGAGTGTCGGTCGGCACGGGAGTGCTGGATGCGTTCATTGCCTAGATTATGGCACCGCGACAGAATTGGCGCGAGGGTCGAATCTCAAAGACGAGACGACGCGACGTGACGGCGGTAACGCAATGCTCAGGCGTGAACGAAGGCTTCTGCCGCGGCAAGAATTTCCTGCACAAGTTCCGGCGACGCTGCTTCCGCGTAGATGCGCAAGAGAGGCTCAGTCCCGGAGGCTCGGAATAAGACCCAGGGCTCGGCGCCATTTCCGTTGCCGGAGGCGTCGAGAAAAAATTTGGTGCCGTCGAGGTGCTCTTTTCTGACAATAACCCGCTTGGCGAGATTCACGGTGTCGCGGGAACGGGCGCGATCGATGGCACTGCGCTTGAGTTCGTCGGCAATATGAAGATCGAGCCGGCCATAGTAATGGGGGCCGTACTCCTGCTGAAGTTGTTTCACGAGTTCGCCCAGCGGCTTTTGCTCTTCGGCCAGTACATTAGCCAGGAGGAGTGAGTTCAGGATTCCATCGCGCTCGGGCAGATATCGCGAATAACCGATTCCGCCTGATTCCTCTCCGCCAATCAGGATTTCGCGGTCCATCATGAGGTCGGCGATATGCTTGAAGCCTATGGGGCACTCGTTAAGCTTGCGCCCGTGGCGCGCAGCAATGCGGTCGAGCATCTTCGTGGTGTTGAAGGCGCGCACAATTTCTCCGGGCCACTGCTTGCGGCGCAGTAGCCAGTCGAGCAGGACGGAGAAAATCTTGTGCGAATCGACGAAGCTGCCGTCTTCAGCCACGGCGCCAATGCGGTCGGCGTCGCCATCGGTTGCGAAACCGGCGTGGCAGCGCTCACGCACTACAGTTTCCTGCAGCATCTTTACGTGGGGCTCGATGGGTTCAGGATTGATTCCGGGGAACAGCGGATTCACATCCTGGCGAATGGCAACGAAATCGATTCCGTGCTGGCCAAAAATCTTGACCAGAACGCCGCGCCCGGAGCCGTGCATCGAATCAATCGCGAACTTGAATTTCGCTTTGGCGATTAGATCGAGGTCGGCGAAGCGGCAGACCGCCTGCATGTAGGCAGGTTTGAGGTCGGCTTCTTCTATCGCAGCCCGGTTGCCCTTCGGCGTGACCCCTGCCGCGGTTTCCTCTTCGATGACTTTCATGATGGCGGGTGTGGCCGATCCGCCAAACTTCCCTTTGAACTTCACGCCGTTCCAGTTCCACGGATTGTGGCTGGAGGTGATCACGACGCCACCGGCGGCGCCTTTGGTTTTCACGGCGTAAGAAATTGCGGGAGTGGGAACGTAGTCGTCAGCGAGCAACACCGGAATTCCGGCATAGGCCAGGACTTCAGCGGCTGCACGAGCAAAGGTGGGCGAACTGAAGCGGGTATCGTAGCCGACGATCACGCCGCGCGAGGCATCCTCGTGCTTCAGAACATAAGAAGCGATTGCACCAGCTACGCGGCGGACATTTGCAAACGTAAAGTCGTCGGCGATGACTGCGCGCCAGCCGTCGGTGCCGAATTTGATGACAGGTCTCGGCTCTCGGCTCTCGGTTGTCGGCAATTGAGTTGAAGTTGTCATCTACAAATTAACGATCAGGGGCGATGTTCATATCAGCTTTTTAAGCTTCTTCTCGTCAAGATATTTCACTACTTTGCCGACGTCCTGAGAATTCTCGCGCGTGGTTATCAGTAATGCGTCTTCGGTCTCTACGACGACTACATCATTGACGCCCACGACCGCGACAAATTTCCCCGGCGCGTGCACATAATTTCTGCTCGCGTTCGCTGTGAAGATGCCCTGAGCAGAAATCAGGTTGCCGTCTGAAGAGGGTTGCTTGGCGGAAGCGTGCTCGTGCAGTGCCGTCCACGATCCCAGATCGTTCCAGCCGAAGTCGGCACGCAGACAAAAGATATTCGAGGACTCCTCTCCTTTGGCGGAGCGCGGCTCAAGGATAGCGTAGTCCACGCTGATGTTTTCGCACTGCGGATAAAGGCGCCGAAAAGTCGCGGCGAACTTTTTGGTCCCGAAGTCGGCGGCAATCTTCTCGAGCACGGCCGCCGTTTTTGGCAGATGCTCAGTCAAGGCATTCACCAGCGTCCTGGCACTCCACAGGAACATGCCGCTGTTCCAGTAGAAATTTCCGGAGCGAACGAACTCCGCCGCACGCTCGGCGTTCGGCTTTTCTGTGAAACGCCGCACGTGGCGGGCGCTGCCCGACGCCAGCGAACCGGCTTCGATGTATCCGTAACCTGTTTCCGGCCGCGATGGCTCGATTCCGAGCACGACGATATGCTCGCCAGACGTGGCTACTTCAATTCCTTCGCTTAGGAGCTCGCGAAACCGGTCGGGGTTGGTGATGACATGATCGGAGGGGAACAAGCCGATCACCGCATCGGGATGCGTGCGCTGCAAGATGAAAGCAGCGAGTCCGATGGCCGGAGCAGTGTTGCGGCCGACAGGCTCGGCGACCACTTGGTCTTTTTTAAATTTTGGAAGTTGACGCAGAATCTCAGGGCGGGAGTCTTCATTAGTGATGACCCAAATCTGTTTTGCGGGGGCAAGCGGCAGCAGACGCGCTACGGTCTGTTGAATCATCGTCTGCTTGCCGTCGAGCGCAAGCAGTTGCTTGGCACGCTTCTTGCGGCTAAGCGGCCAGAAGCGTGTGCCACGGCCTCCGGCGAGAATCACGGGATAGAAGTTGGCGCTCATACCGTTTCCGGATCGCCGACCGCAACTCCCGGCACATGCGATTTCAGGAACTGAACTTTGCCGCGCGGCTGTATGCGAAATCGTCGTATTCTGGCAGGTACTACGACCGCATCGCCCTTGGCGAATTCAACCGGGTCAAATCCGTCCGCCACCAGCGCTCCCTGGCCGTCAATGGCGACCAAAATCTGCGTAGAACTCTTGCCCGCGAGTTCGGGTAACAGTTGTTCGCTGCTCAGTTCAAATTGCTCCACCGCGAAATATTTTGATGACAACAACGGCCGTGTGCGGTTCCCGTTGCAATCGAGATTTGAAAAAGCCCGGGGAAGGACTTTTCCGGAGGGAGGCTGTTCCTTGATTACGCGCAAGCCATCTTTCAAGTGCAGTTCTCGCGGACGGCCGTAGTCGTAAAGGCGAAACGTTGTATCGGACTGCTGTTGCGTTTCAACGATGATCGAGCCGGGGCCGAGCGTGTGCACCGTGCCGCCCGCCACATAAATCATGTCGCCAGCGGAAACTTTGATCCAGTTCAGCAGTTCCTCCGCCCGATTTTCACGAATGGAGCGTTCGAACTCGGCGCGCGTGGCGCCCTGCTTTAAGCCGAGACCGATTTCCGCGCCCGACTCGGCATGCGCCACATACCAGCATTCGGTCTTGCCGCAGGGCTGACCGATTTCTCTGGCGGCG
>DATJHT010000034.1:0-11072 GCA_035493765.1 Terriglobales bacterium | reverse complement strand
ACCTGACCGGGGGCAGTAGTCCCCAGTTCACGCAGAACCGCGCGAGCCGCATCGTCATTCGGGGCAAGTGCCAGCGCCTTTCTTAATGCCCGGATTGCTTCCGGCTGGTTCCCGGCGCGATAGGCCGTGAAACCGAGATTGTGCATCAGGTTGGGTACTTTAGGATCCCATCCCTCCGCTTCCTGGTAATGTCCGAGAGCTACGGCATACTGCTTCTGCATTGCTTCGATTGTGGCCAGATCATTGAAGGCGCCAGCCAGAACAGAACGCAAGAATTCTTCCTGGGCCGCTGCCTGTCTCTCCTGGGCCTGCGTCGGCTTGGCGTGTGACAGCGCGTTGCTGCCTAACGACATGGCCGCGTCCTTATCCTTGCCCATTCCCTCCAGAGGAACCTGCGGCTCGTTTTGCGGAAGGCTGGGGACATCGGCTGAAGAAACTCCGGATCCGCCCGAATCACTGACACTCCCTTCCTGGTTGGCGGCGATCATGTGTTGCTGAATCGCGCGCGCCTTTTCGAAGTATTGCTCCCCTTCCGCTGCTCTTCCGGAAGCAATGAGGATCCGGCCAAGGCTGGTGTAGGCCTTCCGGATATCGTTGTGAGCGTCTACGCCGCTACGTTCGGCGAGTGCAATTGCCTTCCGGAAGAGCCGCTCCGCGCGTTGATTTTCATTGCGGCGATAAGCATTCAGTCCCAAGTACAGCCAGGCTTCCGATGAAGACGGATTCAATGTCGCCGCCTCCCCCAGGTAATGATCCGCCTCCTGTGGATGGTTCGAACTGAACGCCATATAACCCAGGAGGTAGTTCGCAAAAAAATTTCTAGGGTCGGCTCGCAGTTGCTCGAGAAATTGCCGCCGGGCCTCTGGCGTGAGCACCCATTCGTTTTGCATCAAGTAGGTCAGGCCGAGAAAGTAGTGGCCGTTTGGAACTTTGGGATCGAGCGATAGCGCACGCTGGAACTCCCGGATAGCGTCGCCATACAGGGTGGCATTTCGATAAGCGACGCCGAACAACAGATGCAGGCTGCTGCGATCACCGGACTCGACCGTCATCTGCTGAAAAATGGCCGCGGCCTTGTCCTTCTCTTTTAACCGGAGCAAAGAACTGGCGAGACTGTAGCTGGTTTCGCGGTCGGGACGAATCTCGAGGGACTTCTGGAAAGACTCCACCGCGGCTCGGTAGTCCTTTTTCTTGATCTGCGCCTGGCCCTGAATGGCCCACGCCGCGGCGTTGCGCGGATCACTGCCAAGGGCCTGGCTGATCCCTTTCAGTGCTTCGTCCCACCGGTTGGTAAACAAGTTGGCAGCAGCCAGATCGACGTGCGCATCTGCAACATCCTCGAAGTCAAGCGACCTGCGAAAGAGCCTGGCGGCCTCGGGATATGCGGCTTCAAAGAGGCGCAACTTTCCCATTTCGCGGAGTCCGAGGGCGATTATCTTTTCGCTGGCGGCAGCGGCAGCGGGCAAGTCACCCGCTTGCTTCGCCGAGTTCGCAGCGGCAAATCGCCGGTCAAATTCGTCGAGTGGTGACGCCGCCTTGTGTTGCGCGCTGGCTTGCAAGCACTCCAGAACGGCGAGCAGGAAAAGGCACGCGCCACGCGCAGACCGTTTCCAGGGAATAACGTTCGAAGACCGGGAAGGTGGGGTGTGGATCAAAGCCGAATGTCCCAGGTTGTACCTAAAAGTACACGCTTGGTGGGGAGCTGTTCAAGTCGGGCGATTTGGCGATCAGTCCTTGAAATGAAAAAAACGAAATTTGCGATAACAATTTCGGAAGCAGAACGGTGATCCCGTATGCTTTGCAATCGACTGCACCTTTTATTCGTTATCCAGTGTCATTGCGAGTTCCGCCAGAACAGCTGGTAAGTAGCTGCACTAGCTTCTCTGCAGGAAAAACCGTTCAGTCGGCACTTGCCGGACAACTTCGCTGGCCTTAATACCCTCGTATTTTCGTTCGAACTCGTTATCGCAGCAGATCGCAGGATCCATGGCACTTCCTGTGAGCACGTCCGGATCGCAGCCGGCACACCCGAGCGCCAACGAAATCGAGTACTCATTGTGGATGACAATTCCTACGTTCGAGAGCTGCTCAGCGAAACCTTCAAACGAGAAATAGTCTTCGAAGTTTGCGGAGCGACGGGTAACGGACGTGAGGTTCTGCGCATTGCCAAGCTGTTAAGCCCCGATTTGGTGATTTTCTACCTCTCCGTGCCTGTGATGAACGGCCTCAATAGAAATGTTCCCGGATTAGCACCTTACGGGTAATGCAGAGCAGAAATGATACCCACTGACCGTCAAGAACGGCTTATCAGCGCCATTCTGCTCCTGGTTGCGTGCGGTTGTGTGCTGTTAGGCATAGCTCTGTTTTTTGTCGGTGTTGCTCCCTATCAACTGACACTTCGCTTGACTAGTCTCGCAACGGGGAGTCAGAACCCGATCAACCGGGCCATGTACAGCATCCTGTGGCGGCGGATGTTTGTTGGGGGGCTTTTCTACAGTCTGATTGGTTTTGGGCTGCTGTTCTTGCGCGGTCGATTGGTCACAAGAACGGCTCACGTTATCAAATCTCTACCGATGTGCGTCGCTGAAAAACGGCAATCGATCCTCCATTGGTTGCGAAGTGAGAGCCAATGGCACCTTATCTCTTTAGGGATGATCACCGTGGGCGCCATCCTGCTCCGCGTAGTCTATCTCGGCGAGCCGCCACGGATCGACGAATCGTTTACTTATGTCACATTTGCGAGACGCTCCATAATCCATGCCCTCACCTTGTATCCCGCGCCAAACAATCATGTCCTTCACACTGCGCTCGTGTGGATCTCATGTCGTATTTTTGGTAATTCGTTGTGGGCCATGCGCCTTCCGGCCCTGGTGGCCGGTGTGGCTTTGATTTTGGTGAGCTACGCGACCGGTAATCGGTTGGCAGGTCGGAATGCTGCACTATTTGTGGCCGCATTTATTGCTGTATCGGGATCCTTCGTCTTCTACTCAGTGAATGCTCGTGGCTATATGCAGCAAGCGCTGTTGTTGCTGGTTATGGTGTACCTAGCGGCAGAACTGGTTGCGGGCGCGCCCGCACTTTATTGGGTGCTATTCTCAGCAGCGGCCGCAGCCGGATTTTGGACTGCACCAACGATGCTTTATTCGTATCTGATCGTGTCGATTTGGCTGGTTTGGGAAGGGGGCCGCATCATGCTACGGCCCGCGATCATCACTAGCGCAATTACGGCAGTAGGGGTGATCTTTTTGTATATGCCGGTTATCGTAGTCTCCGGGCCCGCTGCGTTGTTCGCAAACCCATGGGTGCGGGCGCAGCCCTGGCAGGAATTCCGAGCTGATGCACTGGCATTTCCGAAGCGACTGCTGAATTTGCTCCACGGCAGCGATCCGTTGTTCTTCTTGTTTATAGTCGGAGGAGGCGTGCTCCTTGGTTTGGTGTTCAGGAACCCCACCGGCCCTCATCTCAGACGGCTGTTCCTTGTCATGCTAATGGTTGTTGTGAGCGTTCCCGCGCTGCAACGCATCGTGCCGTTTCCACGTGCCCTCCTGCCCATCTTCGCGCTGTACTACTTGGTCGCTGCCTTTGGGTGCTCCGTTGCGGTAGCGAAGTGGTTCTCCTCGAATGAAGTCGGGGTACTCATCACTGTTCTGCTATTGGTAGGGGTGGTTGCATTTCACCTGACGAGGTCAGGTTACATAGAGGCGCATCGGGACTTTCCGGAGAGTGAGAAACTGGCTAACTATCTTGCCAGGCAGTTGCATCCATGCGACCGGGTGATAATCTCCTGGTCGGCTGGACCAGAGTTAGCCTGGCAGCTCTATCATTCTAATGTGCCATTCCTTCCGTATTTAAATGGCACTAGGGCACCCGGGCGAATATGGGTGGCCATGCAGGAAAGAGGCGTGCTGCCTCCCGCCACTAGTCGGCTCGATACATCTCTGTTCACCCTCGCCGGAACCTTACGTGATGCTGGGCTGAATACTGGGGACTATCTGCCGCCCACTCTCATTTCTAGGATAGGCCGGGGAGAGATCTTCGAAATGATTCCGCGCTTTCCGATGAACTGTCGGAACGAAGAGAGCTCAGCAATGAAGAAGTAAGCTCTCTCCAACTTTCCGTTAGCGAATGCTGACACCCAGCGCTTTGAACCAGCCCTCTGGAAAGGCGGCGGCCCTTCCTATCCGACCAGAGGCGGAACGAAGGTCAGAAAACCGTTTAAGGGTCACAATAAAGCCCGCGATGACATTCGCCAGCCGGTTCGCTAGCGTTGCTTCTCGACCTGATTCTCGTGGTTTCCGTTTTGGCAATCTTCAGTTCACCAATAACCGGGAGGCACCTACGCAAAGCCGCCGCCGGCAGAGACCCGAATGTTGTCCGCCAAGCAACCCAGGCCCTGCAGCGAATCAGCAATCATCAGGCTGCGGACCTGAAGTCATGCACGGCCTGCTCAGAGTTGAGTGACGCCAATGGTTCTCCGGAAACAATGAACGATTTGTTCGCGAGAAACAGAGATCGATTTTAGCAGTGGTCAATTTCTGCTCACTACGAAGAATGCGGCCGTCGCCACCGCCACAACTGACGCGATCACTCCTCAGAGTCACGAGTTCACCAAAACCTGGCGCCACGCTTTACCTGAGCAGTATCATTTGAAGTGTAAGATATCGACCTTAGGAGGCACTATGAGCAAGGACATTTCCCGGCGGAGGTTTCTCGAGAATCTTGGCGTGGGAGCTGCTGCCGGCGCTGGGCTGCTGTTAACCAAGGAACACGCTCGAGCTGAAGGCGCGAGCGCGATGTTACCGTCACGAGTGTTGGGCCGGACGGGAGCGAAAGTCTCTATCCTTGCTTTTGGCTGCGGAAGCCGCTTCCTCATGTACAAAGATGAAGAGAGCGCCACGGCAATCCTTAACCGCGCCATCGATTCCGGAATCACTTATCTCGACACAGCCTTCGCTTACGGAGATGGCGAGAGCGAGAGCCGAGTCGGACAGGTGATGGCAATGCGGCGTAAAGAAGTATGGCTCGCGACCAAGATTCCGGATCGTACGCGAGATGGTTTCTTGCGTCGGCTGGAAGGAAGTCTAAAACGCCTCAAGACAGACCATGTGGACCTGGTGCACATCCACAGTCTGGGGCACCCTGATGATCTCGCAAAGATTGAGGAACCAGACGGGGCACTGAAAGGCTTGATGGAGGCACGAGAACAGAAGATGGCGCGCTTCGCAGGCATGACGAGCCATACCGACGGAGAGGTGATGGCCAAGGCGATCGAACGTCACGACCTGGATTGCGTGCAAATGGCCCTGAACGCTTCACGTAACGGCCGGTTCGAAGAACTGGCGCTTCCCGCAGCCAACAAAAAGAACCTTGGTGTGATTGCCATGAAAATCACTGGCCAGGAATTTCTAGTCGGCGACGGATCAGGAAAAGCAAATATGACATCCCTACTGCGATATTCAATGAGTTTGCCAGTAACCACCGCCGTGGTGGGAATGCCAAAGCCGGAAATGCTGGCGCACAACGTCGAAATCGCGCGCGGATTTGCACCTCTCGAGGATCAGGAGAAAGAAAGGATCAGGCAGCAGGTTGGCCCTTCGCGTGAAGGTTTGGAAAAAAAATTGGTGGGACATTTGGATGGACCGACGACAAACCCAGAGATATTTCAGGCATAGTGAGCGTAAAGAGGAGCCTTGATCATGTTCGGAAGTCGCAGGCGATTTCTGAAGCAACTGGGTGTGGCGATGCTCGCGCCTCGGCTCGGGACCAAGGCATTTTCTTCGGAAACCAAAAAGATCAAGCTGCCCATTGCGTTCTCAACTTTGGGCTGTCCCGCGTGGAATTGGCAAAAAGTCCTGGAGTTCGCCCATCAGCATGGGTTCAGCGCCATCGAGTTGCGCGGTTTGGAAGGCAATCTCGATTTGCCGTCTCACCCTGTTTTTGCAGTAGGTCGAATCGAGCAAACCAAGCGTGAGATTCGCGAAAAGCATCTGAAGATCGCTTGTGTCAGCAGTTCGGCGAACCTGTATTTTTCTGACAAAGACAAACGGGCAAAAGAATTGGGAGACGCGCGGCGGTTCATCGACCTCGCCGCAAGTCTCAGCGCACCCTACGTTCGCGTCTTTGGCGGGAAGGAACAGACAGACACCAGCCGGTTCCCGGACGAGCAAACGAAGGCGCGAGTGGCCGCGGGCTTGCACGAATTGGGCAACTATGCAGGGCCGCGTGGGGTTGCAGTCATTATCGAGTCGCACGACCACTTCACTGCCTCGGCATCGCTCAAGGATGTACTGCAGGCTGCGAATTCCAGTCACGTAGGCTTGCTCTGGGACGCGCACCACACCTTCGCTGCGTCAGACGAAGAACCGGGATTTACGGTGAAACAATTGGGAAGCTGGATACGACACACACACTTGAAAGACTCGACCGGAAGCGGTGAAGACCGCAAATATGTTTTGACCGGGCAAGGAAATGTTCCCATCCGTCGCCAGATTGAATCCCTACGGTCCATTGGATACAAGGGCTTTTACTGTTTCGAGTGGGAGAAGGTTTGGCACCCGGACCTGCAGGACCCTGAGATCGCATTCGCTGATTTCGCCCGAGTCGTCGGCGAGTGCCTGGGAAACCGCCAAGCCTGTGGTGGATAATCGCACCAGGGCTGAGAGGGAGACTCAATGGACCGAAAGATAGTCAGGACGATCGCATTAGGAAGCTTCGCGCTGGTAGCCGTGCTGAGCACGGCCTCGGAAGCGCAAGCACAGGACGCCAAAGCTTCGTATCCGAGCATGGCGCCTCTTGAGCAGTACCTGATGACGGATCGAAATGCTGAGATTGCCATGGCGCGGAGTGCGGCGCCGGAGGCAATTTCCCGCGATGCTGATGTCCTCGTCCTGGGACGGCACGGCTACGAAACCGCAGTCAAAGGCAAGAATGGTTTTGTATGTGTCGTGGAGCGAGGGTGGATGGGCCCATTCGATGGCGAGTTGTCTGCTAATTTCTGGAATCCTAAAATTCGAGGGCCTGTCTGTTTCAATCCGCCGGCCGTCCGCTCCATCTTGCCAATGACTTATAAAAGAACGGAGATGGTATTGGCCGGTCAATCCAAAGCTCAGATTATCGACGGCATTAAGACATTCATGAAGCAGGAGCTGCCGCCCCTGGAGCCTGGAGCCATGTCCTACATGATGTCAAAAGAACAGTACCTTACAGATGGAGAGCACCACAATTGGATGGCTCACCTGATGTTTTACACGCCACTCATGGATGGATCTGTTTGGGGTGCAGATCTGTCTAAGTCCCCCGTCATGCTGAATCCACAGTTCAGCGGCGCTCCGGAACCAATTGATGTATTCATGGTTCCCGCGGGCTGGTGGTCGGATGGAACGGCCGATCCAGTCAGCGTCAGGTAGGGAAAAATCGCAATCCGAGAGAACGCGCCGATGTTTGCTTCTTCGCGGTCGTTCTCGACGCAGCTATGTTTTTCTCGCGGGCGTTTCCTCACTGGCAGTGCGCTATGAACGACCCGGCGCTGGAGGTACCGGTCACATAACCGTTATCGTTGATACCGTTAACAGCCGTCGTTTCCCCGTGTGGCCCTAAGACGTTCTTGATCTTGCCCTTTACGACAAGAAACCCGCCCCCGGCGCCGTTCCCGTCGATCCACGAACCAACGATGACTCCCGCGGAATTGATGTCGTTCAACGAGGTTCCGAAGGCATTGGGATAGTCGATCGTCTTATAGACCCCATTAGCCAGCACGAACCCGTGACTGGGATCCGCAGCAAAGGGGACAGCCTCAGAGCCCGACACATACCAGCCTACAACGATCCCGGTGTCGCTGATGCTGTTGGGATTTGTGTTGATTGCTCCCGGCGCCCCGATTGTGGTGAAACTGCCGTTGCTCCACATTTTGAAGCCGGTCCACTCCGGGCCGAAATCGGCATCGTCATTGTATTGGTAAGTTCCCACCATTGTGTTCCACTTGTTGATCCCCGTGAGTATGGTCTGTGGGGCACCGGGATAATCTATCGTCGTCGCGCTGGAGCCGGAAACAATTAATCCATGATTGAAGTCGACGTCGCCCACGGTAACCCCAGAGGCACTGCGTTTGGAGAAATGCGTCTGAGTTGCATTCGGAAACTTATAAGTCGTGACGCCTCCGTTTGAATAACGGACGAATCCCACGGTGCTGCCGCCGCTCAGCGTTCCTGTACCGACGACCGTGTTCCAACGATTAATTCCTGAGGCCGAAAAGCTTTTGAAAAATGTCCAGTGATCGCAAGTTGCTGTTTGTTGCGCGTGGCAGAAAAAAGATAGCGAGAGCACGAGTATTGCAGTCAACGTTATGCGGGAGTGCATTCCAATACCTCTTATCCCACAAAGATGCTGGTTTCATATTGTGCGGCTACACAGGAAAACCTGTACGGCGATTAGGTGTCATTTTCCTCGAAGACCCATCAATTTTAGATGGATCACGATGACACTCATTGACCCGATTGTTGGCGAACGAAAAGCGCAATCTTATCGCCATGAATCTGACATCAGACTTACACCTACTGACTACGGCAACTTTGTTCGCCAAACATTTCGACGGCCCGGCGAATAATGGAAGGTACAGTCTATTAAATGCGTCATGTCATTAACTATGATTGCGTATCCTGCCGCTAGCGTTATTAGGAGTGGATCATGAACCAGTGGTGATGATTATCCAATGAAACAGCTTGCCCAGTGGATTTCGATTATTGCCCACCCATTTACGATGATCACTTTGTTGGTTGCGGTGACCGCGATGCGTCAATCTTCTGGCCACGCCATCCACTCGGTGCTTCTCGTTTTCTTTGTCGTTATTGTCCCTATCTCGGTACTAATGTTTTGGCAGGTGTATCGCGGACGGTGGTCCAATGCGGACGCTTCGAACCCATCCGAACGACCCATCCTATTTTTGAGCGCAATCGCCGGTCTGCTGGCCGCACTCGGTTGGCTCCATCTCCACAACCCGCATTCGTTCCTCATACAGGGCATGCTCGTAACGGCCGGGCTTTTTCTGCTTGCGGCCATCCTCAATCGCTGGATCAAACTGTCGCTGCATGTTGCCTTCGCCGCTCTTACAGCAACTACGCTTTCGCTCATGAGTTCCTGGGTCGGCTATGTGCTTTTCGCGCTGATCCCACTGCTCTTCTGGTCACGTCTGGCGCTGGCGCGTCATCGCATTCACGAACTCGCGATCGGGCTCGTGCTTGGTGCTTTGACCGGATTCGTGCTTGTTCGGTTGTAAGGGCAGATTTGGCAGATTTCTAAGAACCGCATGGTGACTTGTCCATTCCATCCCATCTGTTCTCAAAAGTTACTTTCCAGCTTGCCCGTGATCGTTTAAAAGATGCGATCAGCAGCGGTGTTCGTGCAATTCGCAGCTTGAGTATTATTGGCGTCACTCTCTGCTCTGGCTGGCAGTGCGTCGAATTATGAGCCGTACGCCTGCAGATCTCGCGGTCAAGGAGTAGCATTCCTGCCATGAGAAGCGTTGAACGCCGTAATTTCCTAAAGGCGGCCGTGACGCTGCCTTTTGCCTCGTCCTTGAGATCGTTCGCCGAAGTTGCAGGCCCGCTGCGAAAGGCAGCGTTTGTCGCCGCGGGCGCGGACGCGACTGGGACCGAGCATCATGGGCCACGCCCAGGCACGCACCTAGATTTCAAGGTCCTTAGCAAAGACACCCAAGCCGGTTTCTTTTTGATAGAACATCGCAATGTTCCGCAAGGCGGGCCAGTGCGCCATCTGCACTATGCACAAGAAGAATGGTTCTACCTGCTTGAGGGCAACAAGGTGGTGATCGAGGTAGGCGACGAGCGCTTCATGCTCCGGCCCGGCGATTCCATACTCGCGCCACGAAATGTGCCTCATGTGTGGGCCTATGTTGGTGAAAAGCCGGGGCGGATGCTGATGGGTTTCACGCCAGCTGGCCAGATGGAAGATTTCTTTACTCTCTCTAGCAAGCAGCCAGTGGATGCAAAAATCGCAGAGGCACACGGTATGAAGTGGCTGGGGCCACCTCTCGACGTATCGAAGCTGTGAGCCAGCGGAGAACTACTGCTGCGGCGGAACGGTGTCGATCCAGTGCGCCATCGCCGTCGAAATCCGCCGCTACGATGGACGTTGCCGATTCTGTCAAAAGTTGCGCGATTGGTCGCCACGTCGCTGTGCCCGACAAAACCAGCCGCAATGGCACGGACGCCACCAATGAACGCACGGCCCCATATATAGGCTTTGTGCACGCGATGCCGCGAGCCGAGATCGTAAACACCGCGATTAGCAGAAAAATGTAACCCAGTGGGAAGAACCCTAGCGGGCCAAAGAAAAAACGCCGGGGCAGTTTGCTTTCAGGCGCATACGCGGCGCAAGCTCAGTGGGAAGGATGACCGCACTAGACTGAAGTCTGGTGTCGCCCGCATCAGATAAATGCGAATCGCAAAGGAGGAGCAGGCGCAATGAGGCGTTTGCCTTGGATTTTCAATTTGCCACGCACACCTTTCCGCGAGTTTTCAACAGACACGCCTGATAACGTCAGTTGACCCGGTTTGCAGTTCTCAATAACTGTAGGGAACGAGGAATCTAAGCATGACGCAACCGTCACGCCAACGTATCTCGACGGGATCGCCTTTCGAGCCGAAAGTTGGAATTTCACGAGCGATACGAAGCGGGAAGGTGATTGCTGTCACCGGCACGGCCCCGCTTGGTCCGGATGGCAATACAGTCGCTAAAGGCGATGCGGCGGCTCAAGCTCGGAGGTGTTTCGAAATTGTTCGATCGGCTATCGAAGGCTTGGGCGGCAAACTTTCAGACGTCATACGGACTAGAATTTTGCTGACTCGCATAGAAGACTGGGAACAGGTTGGCATTGTCCACGGGGAGTTTTTTGGCAGCATCCGCCCTGCCAACACGATCATGCAAGTTGTGCGTTTTATCGATCCCTATTGGCTGGTCGAAATCGAAGCGGACGCGATTGTAGAAAATAGACGGTGATGCGATTTTGGCACAAAAGTCGCACGCAAGCGTCAGGTCAATGAGTGAGCCCGCCTGCT
>DATJHT010000033.1:0-15442 GCA_035493765.1 Terriglobales bacterium | reverse complement strand
TTCGAATTCTGAATCTCACGAAGAACGTTCTCGGCCGACTTCTCGCCCATGCGCTCGAGCTTGAGCAGATCGGCCTTCGTCAGCTGATAAATGTCGGCGACGTCTTTCACGATCTTTCGATCTGTAAGCTGATTGACCAGCGCGTCGCCCATACCGTCGATGTTCATGACCCCGCGCGAGGCGAAATGCAAAATGCTTTCGCGCAGCTTGGCTGGGCACTTCTGATTCACGCAGCGATGGTCGGCTTCGCCCTCGGCCCGGACGACATGACCGCCGCACACCGGGCACTTCTCGGGCATATGGAAGAGCTTCCGTCCGCGCGGGTGGTCCTTGTCATCGATGACCTTCGTGACCTTGGGAATGACATCGCCACCGCGCTCGACTTCGACCCAGTCACCAATCTTCACGCCGAGGCGTTCGATCTCATCCATGTTGTGCAAAGTTGCGCGGCTGACGGTGGTACCGCCGATCGGAACAGGTTTCAGGGCTGCGACCGGCGTCAGCTTTCCCGTGCGGCCCACCTGGATGAGAATGTCCTCGATCTGAGTAATGCCACCGCGGGCGGCATATTTGAAGGCAATCGCCCAGCGCGGAGCTTTGCCGGTGAATCCGAGCTGACGTTGCATGGCGGTGCTGTTAACCTTGATGACGACGCCGTCAATCTCGTACGGCAATGACTCGCGCTTCTCTTCCCACTCGCCGATAAAGTTCCAGACTTCATCGAAGTTACTGGCGAGGGCGCGACGCGGATTGACTTTGAAGCCGGCTGAGTCGAGAGCATTGAGCGTGTCCCACTGCGCGGATGTAGGGCGGGCATCCCCAGGCACCGAATTCGCGATCAAAATGTAAGAAAAGAAATCCAGGCGACGCTGAGCCGTGATGCTGGGCTCTAGTTGCCGTACGGTCCCTGCCGTCGCATTCCGCGGATTCGCAAACAGCGATAGCCCATGCTTCTCGCGCTCTTCGTTCATCTTCCTAAACGACTCGAGAGGCATCAGCATCTCGCCGCGGACCTCGAAATCCGCTGGGATGCCAGCCTTCTTCAACTTATCGGAAGGAACCGAAAGCGGCACGGACCGCACCGTACGCACATTTGAGGTCACATCCTCTCCGGTCGAGCCGTCGCCGCGCGTGATACCGCGCGCCAACTTCCCGCCTTCATAACGCAGCGCCAGAGACATGCCGTCCAATTTGAGCTCGCAGACGTACTCAATATCTTTTCGTCCGCTGAGTTCATGGACGCGCCTCTCCCAGCTGCGGAGCTCGTCTTCGCTGTAAGCATTGTCGAGCGACAGCATGGGAACCGAGTGTGGAACTTTGACGAAACCCTCGCGCGGCTTTCCGCCAACGCGTTGAGTAGGCGAATCCGGCGTGATCAGTTCTGGATGCTCGGCTTCGACCTTCTTCAGCTCGTTCATTAGACGATCGAATTCCGCGTCGCTGATTTCGGGATCATCGAGGACGTAGTAGCGATATTCGTGATGCCGGATCTTTTCGCGCAGCGAGTCGAGTTCGTCCTGCAGGTTTGATGTCGTTGCTTTCATTTCAAAACCATTTCACCACGGAGACACGGAGCCACGCAGAACGCAATTCATAGAACTCTGCGGACAATTCCATTCTTAAGAACGGAGACGTTGAAGTTAATAAGTAACCCAACCTTTTTGCCGCTCAAACGCAAATAAGTTAGGAATTGTGCTTGGTGAATCGGAAGGATCTGCTCAATAGACTTGAGCTCGATGAGAACGGAATCCTCAACTACGATATCGAGGCGGTACCCACAATCCAGTTTCAGACCTTTGTACGATATCGGAAGATCCAGTTGCCTGCGAACGCCCAGCCCGCGGAGATGCAACTCATGGCAGAGACACTCTTCATCAGCAGACTCGAGCAGTCCGGGCCCGAGCTCACGATGGACGCCAATTGCTGCCCCGATGATCTGCTCCGTCAATTCTTTCTGAATAAGCATCGATGACTTTGTTTTCTTCGTGCCTCCGTGTCTCCGTGGTGAAAAAGATTTTCAGCTTCCCGGTTTGCCCTCGAACAACGGCCATAGCCTGTCGCCAATCATCCGATAAACCGCGAATGATGTGCCCGAATCCCAGGTTTTCCGGAACAGCAGCTCGCCGCGGCCATCGCCGTCCGCGTCGACCACGTCGATGAAATCGTATCTCGGCAACACATCGAGGTGCTGGTTGTCGGTTACATGCGCAAACGCTTTATGGAGGTCACCATAGATATCTTCGCGCGCAACCAGGGCAGCCAGATATTGGGCGTCATTCCCAGGAACGGTCGCGCTCGCCGTCAGAACCAGTACGGCCTCATTGCTGTTCGCAATATCGAACGCTTTCATCTCGACCTGATGAAAGTCGGGCTGCGGACCCTGCTTTTTGCCGGGCGCCTTTGACTTGGAGCTGGATCTGGAGCTATGCGTGTGAGCCTGCTTGCCTGCCTCGTCGGTTTCGTCAGTCGCGATTGTCGTGGACATCCTCTCGCTGCGCGTGCGCACCTCATCGCCTGCCATCGCCAGCATCTTTTTTAAGAAATTCCTTTCCTCTTCCGGCTTCAACTTGAAGGTGTAAGGACGCGGCTCCGGCCCATCGGCATCAGAAACAGCGGCAATGAAATGCACCGGCCCCTTGAGCGGCTCGGCCTCAGGGCTGGCTTTGGTCTGCTCGTGCGTTGTCGCGGAAACCGGCTGTCGACGCAGCACCGGGCGATTGGGATCGTCCTGTACTCCAAGTGAAGATGAAGCATCTTGCGAAGACGTCTTCGGTTTTGGTTCCGGCACGGGAGGAGAGGACTCCGCCTTGGTCGGAGCGGGCGAAGAAGAAGGGGCTGACGACGGAGAAGAACTCGCCGGCGAAGCCGGCTCAGGCGCGCGCTTCAACTTCGGAGGTCCGCCGATCTCCTCATCGGGCTTGGGCGCGTCTTGCGCTTTCCTGGCGGCCTCAGATTTTTCTTTCTCGGCTGTGATCTGCTCGGCGGTCACCCATTTTCCGTCGCCGAACCAGTTGCCGTTTGCCTGGGCCGCTCCACCGACTGTGAACAGCCCTTGTGAAACCCCCGCTTTCACGCCTTCGTACACGGTCCCCGGTTGCAACGCCATGGGCACGGGGTCGGCCTTGTAGACACTGGCGTCGTAGAAATTGCCATTGATCATGATGGTCACTGGGATCAGATGCGCCCGGCCGTTGTCAGCAAGTTGAATCAGCGCCACAGCGCGCGGCCCTTTGCTCACGGGACGTTTCTTGGCAATTTGTGCGAATGACAGTCCGAGACTAACTAAAAGGAGGACGGCAACCAGTGCCGGTTGCGCACGGCGCAAGGCAAAATCCCGCGCTTGGCAAGGCAGGCCGGTTTTGTTGTATAAACGAAAACGATCGGGAGAAATGCCCATGGAAGTTAATGATAAAGCCCCTGACTTTACTTCGCTTGACCAGGACGGCAATAAAATCGCGCTGAAGGATTACAAAGGAAAATGGGTGGCGCTCTATTTCTATCCTCGGGCTGACACGCCGGGTTGAACGATTGAGGCTCGCGGGTTCCGCGAATCATTCAGCAAAGTCGAAAAGACGGGATCGGTGGTGCTCGGCGTTTCTCCGGACACTGTTCAGGCACAAAAGAAGTTTGCCGATAAATACGATCTGCCCTTTACGCTTGTGGCTGACGCAGATAAGAAAATCTGTAATGCCTACGGCGTTATCCAGGAAAAGAACATGTACGGCAAGAAGGTGATGGGCGTGGCACGGACGACATTCATGATCGGACCAGACGGCAAGATCAAGCATATTTTCGAGAAGGTGAAGCCCGAAGGGCACGCGGAAGAAGTGCTGGAGTGGTTGAAGGAAGCGCAGAAGGGCGCGGCGTAGGAGGCGACGGCTTGGGAGCGGTCGGGCGGGCGCGGGCCGAAGAGCGTCGAATTACTGGGTTTACGCGGACACGAATGTCCGCACCACACGGTCTGATGAAATTGCGTGCCCTCCCCCGCTCCTTCTATGACCGAGACCCACGCCTCGTTGGGCCGGACCTGCTGGGCAAAATTCTGGTGCGTCGGCAAGGGCGCAGGTTGCTTACGGGGCGCATCGTCGAAGTCGAAGCCTATCTCGGCGCCGATGATCTTGCAGCGCATTCGTCAGCTGGTAAAACGAAACGCAACGCTGTGCTGTTCGGGCCGCCGGGTTACGCGTACGTGTATTTCATCTACGGCAATCACTACTGCCTGAACGTCTCCTGTCTGCCAGATGGAACTCCCGGTGGAATTCTTTTTCGCGCATTGGAACCGTTGCGCGGAATCGAGGAGATGTTCAAGTTGCGGGGAATGGCGACAGATTCGGATCCCCGCCGCTTGACCAGCGGCCCGGGAAGACTGGCTGCCGCCTTTGGAATTACCCGCGAGGTTGACAACAGCAAAGACCTGACCAGTTCTCGATCTGATCTCCACATCGCCGACGATGGCTCGGCGCCACCAAGCGTTCTGATCACGAAGAGGATAGGAATTACGAAAGCGGCAGACATGCCGCTGCGATACATCGTCGCGGGAAACAGGTTCGTCTCTGGAAGAAATCAAAAGCTTTTAACCGCAGAGAACGCAGAGAAGCATTTCAAGTAAATTCTCGGCGATCCCCGGCGTGCTCTGCGTTTAATAATTGTCAGTTGCGCTGCTACTCCGAGACCGCTTCCTTCTCGATGACGACCTTCAGGTGCGCGGTCACATCTTTGTGCAGCTTGACTGGAATAGTGAATTCGCCCACGCTCTTAAGCGGCTCGTGAATCTGGATCTTGCGACGATCGAGGGTGAAGCCCTTCTTTTCGAGGGCCTCGGCGATGTCGCTCGACGTCACCGATCCGAACAACTGGTCGTTCTCGCCCGAACGGCGCTGGAATGAAACCGACAGTCCGTCGAACTGCTTGGATAGTTCTTCAGCCTGGGCCTTCTCTTTAGCCGAACGGCGGAGCCCTGCCGCGCGCATCTGCTCAACGACTTTCTTATTGCCGGAGGTAGCCTCAATGGCCAGTTTGCGCGGCAGCAGAAAATTGCGCCCGTAGCCTTCAGCGACTTTTACGACATCGCCGCGTGAGCCCAGCTTCATCACATCTTCTTTGAGTATGACTTCCATTCGATCACCCCATTCAAATTCGCTTCCACAAATCACACAGATGAACACGGATTCAGAACAATGAAAACCCATCCGTGAAATCCGCGTTCATCCGAGAAGAAGAAGTTACGCTGCTCGTCCTGCAAATGGCAGCAACGCGATGTTACGCGCCTGCTTGATGGCGAGGCTCAGACGCCGCTGATGCGGCGTGCACACGCCGGTCAACCGCCGAGGCACAATTTTGCCACTCTCGGCGACAAACTGCGCCAGCAGGCGCACGTCTTTGTAATTGATCGCTTCGATCTTTTCGGTGCAGAATTTGCACACCTTCTTGCGGCGGAAATACTTACGTCCGCCAGGGCCGCCTTCGCGGCCTCCACCGGGTCCGGAGCGTTGGGGACGGCGTTCTCCGCCTCCGCCGCTGCTGGGACCGTCGCCGCCTGCACTTGTTGGTCTATTTTCGTCAGCCATAATGCTCCTTAAAATCGGTCATGCGTTTTGGTTATTCAGCAAAACTTTAGCCGCCGGCTTTCGGCGCTTTTCTCCGTCGAGCTCTCGCCGTGCAGTCTCATCCATTTGGCCGATAGCCAAGAAGCGACAGCCAACAGCGAGCGAGACGCACGACGACGTTGCTTACGCCGTCACTGCCGGGGCAGCTTCGCCTGCAGGCTCCGGAGTCGCCGGGGCCGGCACCGCTTTGCGCTTGGCGTCACGGATCGCCTTAATCTTGTCGAGCCGCTTCTGTTCTTCGTCAATGCGCACGCTCAGGAACTTGATCACCGGCTCGTTCACGCGCAGACGGCGTTCGAGTTCGTGCACCAGACCGCCGCTGCCTTCAAACGTCAGCAGCATGTACAAGCCGTCGTGGAACTTGCGGACCGTGTAAGCCAGGCGGCGCTTGCCCATTTTCTCGAAGCTCTTGACTTGGCCTCCTGATGAATTCACCGCGGTCTCAAGCGTCGAAACTAATTTGTCCTGGTCCTCTTCAGTCATGTCAGGCCGGACAATAAACATCAGTTCATAAGTACGATTCATTGCATTCTCCAAAAATCAAGTGTCAGTGGCTAGTTGTCAGTTCACGCCTCGTGCCAGATTTCGACTGCTGGCAACTGACTACTTATCACTGCCTTCCGGCGGCTCCGGCTTGCGATTAAATCGCTGCATCGCCACTGCCGGGCCTTCCTGTACGATCACTTTCGCCGCCTCAGCCGCATCCATTAGCGCTGGTTCCAGCGCCTTCAACTGCGACTTCCGCATCGGCGAAAGCAGGTAATCCTTGCCGTCGCGCGGCTTATGCTCTGGCGCTACCCCGATCCTGATGCGCAGAAAATCCTTCGTTCCCAGCGAATCAATGATCGATTCAATGCCGTTATGTCCCGCCGAACTTCGTGCACGCTGTATGCGCAACGTGCCCAGCGGAAAATCCAGTTCGTCCTGAATCACAATCAAGTCCGCTTCCGGCGTGATCTCCAGCTTGTCGATCAAACATTGCACCGACAAGCCGCTCAGGTTCATGTACGTTTCGGGCTTAGCCAGAACAACTTGCCCCTGCCCCATCTGCGTTCTCGCCGTCAACGCCCTGCACTGGCGGTTCCGGACTTCCACCTTCAGGTCGTCAGCCAGAAGATCGATCGCCAAAAAACCTAAATTGTGCGGCGTGAACTCATACTGCGGTCCCGGATTGCCCAGCCCAACGATCAGCTTCACGCCGTTTTAACTCAAAATTCGTTACCTGGGATTCACACGGACTAAACACAGATTAGAAAGAGATCTGAATCCGTGGAAATCCGCATGAATCTCCGGGGAAGAATCCGTACTATTTCTTCTCTTTCTTCTCGGCCTTCTCGGGTGCGGCTTCGCCAACCTCTTCCTCAGTCTCCTGCTTACCCTTCTTGATGACTTCGGGCTCAGCCGGAGTTGCGGCTGCTGCGCCAGCAATCGCATCGGCAGCAGGGGCCTCTTCTTCCTTGATGGTGATGACGTGCGCAACCGGCTGGTCTTCATCGCTCAAGAACTTTAGCTTGTCGCTCTTAGGCAGATCGGCAACACGGAGCACCATACCGAACACCAGATCTGCGACATTCAAATCGACTTGATTAGGAATGTCGCCGGGAAGACATTCAATTTCCACCTCGCGCAGAAGCTGCTCGAGAATTCCGCCTTGCTGCTTTACGCCGGCAGGCTCGCCGACCAATTCGATCGGCACATTGACCCGGAGTTTCTGGTCCATGGCGATGCGCTTCACGTCAATGTGAAGCAGCGAGCCTTTGATCGGCTCATATTGCCAGTCCACGATCATGGCCTTGGTTCGGTCGCCATCTACGGCCAGATCGAAAACCGTGTTGTGCCCGGTCGCTGAGTGCAGAATGCGCGTTACCTGGCGCGGATCAACGCTGACCGGTACGGCATCCTTGCCCGCGCCATACACAACGGCGGGAACTTTGCCGTCGCGGCGCACGCGGCGCGCGTCATTCTTGGTACCGGGAGTGCGCGGTTGAGCCTCGAGTATGTTTTGTTCGTTTGTTGCTGTCGGCATATTCAGATTCCTATAAGAACAGTTTGCTCACGGACGTTTCTTCATGAATCGACTGGATCGCTCGTCCGATCAATCCAGCGATGGATAGCACCGAAATCTTGCCGCCGCAATCGGTCCGGGCAGCGATCGCCTCCGGAGAAAGCGGAATCGTATTCGTAACCACAACTTCCTTGATGCACGACTGCATGATGTTCTCGACCGCCGGCCCGGAAAGCACCGGATGCGAGCAACAGGCGTAAACGTCGCGTGCGCCGTTTTCCTTCAGAGCTGCCGCTGTCTTAACCAGCGTGCCCGCCGTGTCAATCAAGTCGTCAATGATCAGACATGTGCGGCCATTAACGTCTCCGATCACATTCATAACTTCGGCGACGTTCGCTTCCAGTCGACGCTTATCGACGATTGCCAGAGCTGCGTCAACCTTCTTCGCGAAAAACCTGGCGCGCTCCACACCCCCTGCGTCCGGCGAAACCACGGTCAAATTCGGCAGCTGCAGCTTCTTGAAGTGGTCCACCAGCACCGGAGATGCAAATAAGTGGTCCACCGGGATGTTAAAAAATCCCTGTAACTGCGGCGCGTGCAGGTCCACAATCAATGCGCGGTCCGCGCCCGCCGTAGTCAGCAAATCCGCCACCAGCTTCGACGATATCGGGACCCGCGGCTTGTCTTTACGGTCCTGCCGCGCATATCCGTAATACGGAATCACCGCGGTGATGCGTCGCGCCGATGCGCGCTTCAGCGCATCCATCATGAGCAGCAGTTCCATCAAGTGCTCGTCAACGCTGCTGCTCCTCGATCCCTGGTTCACGGCGCGGCACGTTGGCTGCATCACGAAAACATCTGCGCCGCGCACGTTCTCCTGAACCTGAACATAGGCCTCGCCGTCAGCAAAGCGAGTCACCAGCGCCTGCCCGCGGTTCATGCCAAGAAATGCGCAAACCTCATCGGCCAGCGGCTGGTTCGCCGTACCGCAGAAAATCTTGAACTTGTCATCCACCCGGGCGCGATGCGGCTTGCGCTCGTGCTTCTCGTCAGCGTTCATTTTCTTTTCCGCGGCGGCAATGGTGGTGGCCATAAATCAGCTCTTAGATATTAGCCTTTAGCTTGAACCAAAGTCTTAGCGCTTTGCTAGGAGCTAAAGACTAATTGCTAGAAGCTTGGTTTTTCTGGCTGGGCCGCTAGGATTCGAACCTAGACAAAGTGCTCCAAAGGCACTTGACCTACCATTAGTCGACGGCCCAGTAAAGCTGCTAGCTTCTAGCCACTAGCTTCTAGCGATCTGTTGCCTGCTAGAAGCTAAGAGCTAGTAGCTAGAAGCCGCCTCCAATACTGCCGCCGCGGCAACGTGCTGGTAACAAGCGCGCGTGTGCCGAGCTTCTCCAGTTTTCCGGCCGCGGCCCGGGCCTTTGCCTGCGACTCGAACACTCCGTACACTGCCGACCCTGAGCCCGACAAAGACGCGTATACTGCGCCCGACCGTTCGAGCACACGCTTGACCTCAAGCAGTTCGGGATATTGAGGAAATACGACTTTCTCAAAGTCGTTTTCAATCCCGGTACGGACGAGGTCGAGCAGTGGGTTCTCGGCCCGGCCTCCGCCCTTGGCGAAGACACCGGATCTGCGAGGCTTGCTTGCAACCGGCCTCGCATTCAGCCACGCGGAAATCTCACGGCCGAACTCCAACATTCTATCGGAGTGAGCAGCAACGGTCAATTTGTCCCACTCGGCGAACGCCTTGGGAGTCGAAACCGCAAGCTCGGGAAGGGCAATCACGCACGGCATCGCTGGGAGATCCGGCAAAGGATAGACCTCCTCGCCGCGGCCAACGCCCAGCACGGTGCCACCGATCACAAACAGAGGCAGGTCGGAGCCGACCTCGGCGGCAATCCTCAACCTGTCGGTTCCAGGGATCATTTTTCCTAACGCGCGTTCAAGCCCCAACATCGCCGCCACTGCGTTACCTGACGCGCCTCCTAACCCGCCTTGCACCGGCAAACGTTTCTCAATCTCGATCCGCACGTGCCCGCGCGCCTTTAGCGTTTGCATCACGCGCTCGATGATTTTCCAGCAGGTGTTAGTCGAGTCGCGTGGTACGCGCGGGTCGTTGCAGCGGATCTCCATTCCTGAGCCACGCTCCACCGAGACGCGAAGAATGTCGTGCAACCCAATCGTCTGATATACCGTGCGAAGCTCGTGAAATCCATCAGGCCGGAACGGGCCAATGCGAAGCCCAAGATTGATCTTGGCGAAGGATGGAACACTCACCGTCATGAACGATAGATTTAATCACAACGAACTGCGCGGCGCAGACATTCTTGTCCGCGAACAAACGCCTCGACAGTGGTAGATTGTTCCCAACTGAACCCGGAGGCTACCTGCTATCTCGTAAAAACGGCATTGCGCTCATGCTCGGGGTCGCTGCCGGAATCGCGCTTCTCGTCTTGCGCCTTCCGCCGATTCCGCAGCCGGCTTCGTATCACCAGTTCGCCGACCAGCGGCGCTGGCTGGGCATCCCGAATTTTGGCAACGTAATCTCCAATGTGGCATTTGCCATCGTGGGCATCTGGGGAATCGCGTTCATGCGACGCCATGCCGCACGAGCTTTTCTTGATGCCCGCGAGCGTTGGCCTTATTACGGCGTCTTCGTCGGACTTCTGCTGACCGCGTTTGGTTCGGCTTATTACCATCTTCTCCCGAACAATGCCCGCCTTGTCTGGGACCGCCTCCCGATGACCATTGTCTTTGGATCACTGGTTGCCGCGCTGATCGCCGAGCGTATTAGCGTACGCGCGGGGCTGCAGCTTCTTCCCTGGTCAATCGCATTCGGCGCCGGGAGCGTTCTTCAATGGTATTGGAACGAAATTCACGGTCGCGGCGACTTGCGTATCTATGCTGCCGTCCAACTGTATTCGGCCCTCGCGTTATTACTGGCTCTTCTTCTGCCGCCGAAATACACGCGCAGCCGGGACTTCGCGATCGTGTTCGGCTTTTACGTTCTGGCCAAGGCTTTCGAATCTGCCGATCGTCAGATTTACACGTTCCACCACATTGTCGGTGGTCACACCATAAAGCATCTCGCCGCAGCGGCAGCCGGATATTGGATCCTGCGCATGTTGCAGCTTCGAGAACCTGTGTTACAGGATTCATCGGCCATTAACACTGCGCAGCTAAGCTCGTAAAATCGAGGAGCAATGAATTTGAACTATCCTGCACCACCCCGGCAGTCAGACTTTGTCCCACGCCTTCGCGGGCGAAGGGGCCCGCGTCACACCTGACCATGCGCAAAGCCGCTCTCCTCTACAATCCCCACTCGGGCCGGCGTAAAAAATACCGCGTGCAAGACGTCGAAGCTGCGGCCGCTGTCTTGCGCGCCGCCGGAGTCGAGCTGGATATCGCTGCCACTCGCGCCGCGTCGGATGCCGGCGCACAGGTGCGTATGGCCATACGAGATGGCTTCGACACCATCATTGCGTGTGGCGGCGACGGGACGGTGCATGACGTTCTTCAAGGTCTGGCCGGTCGAGACGCTGCTCTGGGGATCATTCCGCTCGGAACCGCTAATGCCATGGCACATGATCTGCGGCTTCCGCTCTCACCGGCTGCCGCGGCAAAGTCACTGCTGACAGCGGTCCCAAAAAAGGTCGCGGTCGGAAGAATTGACTACCGCGACTTCAATAACCTGCCCGCGTTTCGGCATTTCACCGTCGCAGCTGGAGTCGGCGTGGACGCCCATCTCTTCTACAAGCTCAATCGCCTGATCAAAGACCGCATGGGGATGACGGCTTACTACACCAAAGCCCTCCACTTGTGGTGGACGCACCGCATGAGATATTTCGAAGCCGAGTTTTCGTCGGGCGGCGGAGAAGTTCTGCGCGAGGCGCGGCTCTCGGAAATGCTGGCCGTGCGATTAAACTTCTTCGGCGGCATTTTGCGCGAACTCGCGCCCGGGGCTTCACTTGCCCGCAACGATCTGCGACTGGTGCTTTGCCGCACCGGAAATCGTGCCCTGTACTTGGCTTATGTGTTTCGCGGATTGTTGGGGATGTCGCGCAGTGTGCCTGGTATCGAACTGGCGTACGCCGATCAAGTCGCCTGCGCCAGTGTGCGTGGCGAGAAGCCCGAGAATATTTATGTGGAAGCCGATGGTGAGTTGTTGGGCCGGTTGCCGATCACGCTGTCGATGGTTCCAGATGCGCTGACGGTGCTGGTGCCGCAGGGACATCCCACGCTGTCTCAGGCATCAGCCTCAGTTTGACGGTCGTCAGCTCTCAGGCGTCGCTCGCTGGCATTTCCTTTAGCGGTAACTTTTGGGGACGACCGACACCGGACTACCCACGACGATTTTGCCTCTGTGTTACAAAATTCCCTTGGAACCCATCACCCATTTTCTGACCGGCGCAGTTCTCGCCCGCGCGGGATTCAATCGCAGGACTGCACTGGCCACGGCGACCATGACGCTCGCCGCCGAGGCGCCGGATCTCGACGTGCTCTGGGGATTCAAGGGCCCGGTCTACGGATTCGCCCACCACCGCGGCTTCACTCACTCATTTCTGGGCTTAATCCTCGTTTCAACAGTGGTTACCGGTTTCATGTATCTGGTCTGGCTGGTACGCGGGCGAAGAACGAGTATTCCGGGCCTGCCTCCTCGATGGGGCTTGCTGTTTCTCTTTGCCTATATCGCCGGCCTGAGCCACCTTCTGCTCGACTTTACGAACAACTATGGCGTGCGCCCGTTTTGGCCGTTCTGGGAGAAGTGGTACTCGTGGGACATTGTGTTCATCTTCGAGCCGGCGCTATACATCATCCTGATCGCCGGGCTGTTATTGCCTGCGCTTTTTTCTCGGGATGAGCCGTTGCCGCGCGGCCGCAAATTCGCCGTTGCGGCGCTGATCTGCGTTGCGCTGTTGTACGCTTTTCGCGATCACGAACACCGTCATGCGGTGAAGGCGCTTCGGCAACAGCAATTCGAATCGGGCGCTCCTGTCCGCGTCTCGGCGTACCCTCACTATTGGAGTCTTTACCAGTGGTATGCGGTTGCGGAAACTGCAAGTTCATTCGCGACCACGGACATCGATTCGCGCACCGGCCAACTGAACAGGTCTGAGTTGGAATACTTTTCTAAGCCGCCGGAGACGCCAGTCACCCTCGCCGCCAAACGCTCTTATCTAGGACGTGTCTATCTGAGCTGGGCGCAGTATCCGCTGGTTACCGAGAGCGAATCCGGGGAGGATTCGATCGTGCGCTTCCGGGACTTGCGCTATGACTATCCTCTTTTGCGAGGCCGAATAACTTTGTCCTGTTCAGTTGAACTCGACAAGGGTTTGCACATTGTTCGCGAGAGGTTTGGGCGAAAGGAACAGGTGCCTCCAATCGACTAGACCAGTGCGACGGACGTGAAATGTCCGGCTGCACGCGTCCGCACTTGACGTATCCCCCCTCAACCGCGAAAATCGAACTGCCGAGGTGGATTATGCTGGCTTATATATTCGTAATTCTCGCCATAGCTTCGCGATTCTTGATTTTGAAGCTGGTGCCGCACCCGTGGGACTTCACGCCGCTCGCTGCATCACTGCTTTACTTTGGCGCCCACGGACCACGACGACAGTGGTGGGTGCCCGTCGCGATGTTCGCGGCCGCGGACGTGGTCCTCAACAGGTTCATCTACTCTTATCCTCTGAGCTGGGACCTGTTCATCAGCTGGGCGTGGTACGCGGGAGCTCTCTACCTGGGCACGCGGCTGCGCGACCGTTCCAAACCAGTGTGGGTGATGGGTGCGGCACTGACCAGTTCGCTATCGTTTTTTCTGGTCAGCAATTTCGGAGTCTGGGCCGCTTACAACATGTACCCCAAGACGCTACCGGGCCTGATTTCCTGTTACGTGGCGGGAATTCCCTTTTATCAACACAGGTTCGCAGGCGATCTGCTTTTCACAGCCGTGCTCTTCTCGATCCCGGTACTGCTCAAGCTGCCCGAGGGTTCTGGACGAAAAGCCGCTGCCTGAATTTGCCGGGTGGGGCACTCGGCGCTCCACTTCTTTTCTTGTCAGCCCTTTGACTCTGTGTCCCTGTGGTGAGAAGCCTTCGCCCGCCTGATCTCTTCTATGCGTTCTCGAATGCGTTTTTCCACTCCCTCGGTCGTCGGCTGATAGTAGCGGCGGTCTTTTAGATTGTCGGGCAGGCACTGCATGTCCGCGACCTTCTCATCGAGATCGTGCGCATACTGGTAGCCTTGTCCGTAGCCCAGATTTTTCATCAGCCCAGTCGGGGCATTCCGCAGATGCAGCGGCACCGCTTCTGCCGCCGTCCGCTCGACGTCGGCCTGAACCTCGCCATAGGCCTTGTAAAGCGCATTAGATTTGGGTGCGGCCGCCAGATAAACCACGGCTTGCGCCAAGGCGAGATTCCCTTCGGGCATGCCGAGAAAATCGACGGCATCTTTTGCTGCCATGCAGAGCGATAATGCGCTCGGTTCCGCCAATCCGATGTCCTCAACGGCCATGCGTACCAGGCGCCGCGCGATATAGAGAGGATCTTCGCCGGCCTCAAGCATGCGTCCCAGCCAGTAAAGAGACGCGTCAGGATCGCTATTGCGCACCGACTTGTGCAGCGCAGAGATGAGGTTGTAATGCTCTTCACCGGCTTTGTCGTAGAGCAGCACACGCTTCTGCAGCGCGTCTTTGACAATGTCTTCTGTGACGATGCCTTTGCTCCCGGAAATCGGGGTGGTCGAATCTGACGTCGCCAGCGCCGCCGCGACCTCAAGGACGTTATATGCACTCCTCGCATCGCCGCTGGAATACGCCGCGATCTGCTGCAGCACTTCGTCCGAAGCCGACAAGTTCATTTCCCCCACGCCACGCTCTTTATCTTCCAGCGCGCGCCGTAGCAACAGCACGATCTGACCTTCGGTAAGCGGCTTGAGAACATAGACCCGGCTGCGCGACAACAGAGCCGAAATAATTTCGAACGAAGGATTCTCCGTGGTCGCGCCGATCAGGCGAATGTTTCCCTTTTCGACATGCGGCAGAAATGCATCTTGCTGAGCTTTGTTGAAGCGATGAATCTCATCGATGAAGACAATGGTGCGCGTGCCGTATTGTTTTGCCCGCTCGGCGTCGGCCATTACCTGCTTGATTTCCTTGATTCCGGCCAGCACCGCGCTGAACTCGATGAAGTCAGCGCGAGTCATGCGAGCGATGATCTTCGCCAGTGTGGTCTTCCCCGTCCCGGGAGGCCCCCAGAAAATCAGTGAGCTGATATCGTCACGTTCAATTTGTGCCCGCAGCGGTTTGCCCGGAGCAATCAGGTGCTCCTGTCCGACGTACTCGTCGAGTGTACGCGGGCGCATGCGGTCGGCGAGCGGCCGCGTGCGATCGGAGACATTCTTATCAGGGCTCGGGATGGGATTGAACAGACTCATCTAAGGATCTTTTCACCACGGAGGCACGGAGAAAACAACCCGATAATCTGCAGTGAGTTGTCGCTGAACTAGCATTCAATGATTCTCTCGTGCCTCCGCGGTGAGAGAAGTTAAGTTTTCTGCCGTGCCGCTTCATACAGCAAGATGCTCGCCGCAACAGCGGCATTCAGCGACTCCACCCGCGGTGCATGCGGGATCATCACCAATTCATCCATTTCGCCCAGCAGCCTCTTCTCGATTCCGGCGCCTTCGTTGCCAATGAAGATCGCGGTCTCGGCCTTCAAATCTGCCTCGGGCAATGCAACGCCTTTGTGCGACGATGTGGCAATCAGGCGAATGCCTCTGCTTCGCAACTGGGCCGCGAGCGTATTCAAATCAATTTTTGCCAGGGGCA
>DATJHT010000032.1:0-8247 GCA_035493765.1 Terriglobales bacterium | reverse complement strand
TGCGGGGGGTCAGATGGATTTTCCGGGCTGTCGGCGAATCCCGCGATAGGACATACTTCCGACCTGCTGGTGGCGCTTGGGTCAAGGACAATTCTTTCGGAATTTCCTGAACTGTGCGGCGTGGAACAGGAACTGATCGATCGTGCAACTTCGAAAGAAGTTGCTGACCGCTTCATCTATTTAATGCGCGAGTATGAAAAGCGCGCGCAGGCGGTGAAAGCGAGCTTCGCGCTGAACCCAAGCCCTGGAAATATTCGCGACGGCCTGCTCACCGACGCGATGAAGTCGGCGGGCGCGGCGAAAAAGGGCGGCACATCTCCAGTGATGGCGGCTATTGATTATCCCGAGTACTCGACGGAGGCGGGATTGAATCTGCAATGCACGCCAGGGAACGACGTGGAGTGCGTGACCGGACAGGTCGGCGCGGGCGCGAGCGTAGTGCTATTCACGACCGGCCTGGGAACGCCGACGGGGAATCCGATTGCGCCGGTGATCAAGCTTTCCACAAACACGGCGCTGGCTCAGCGCATGCCCGACATCATTGATATTGATACTGGCGCGATCATTTCCGGAGAAACCAGCATTCAGCAAATGGGAGAAAAAGTGCTGGAATTGGTAATCGCAGTAGCGAGCGGCGAGACGCGAACCAAGGCAGAGTTGAAGTCACAGGAAGATTTTATTCCGTGGAAACGAGGAGTGTCGCTCTGAACGCCGGGGGGAGTGAGTTCCGCTTAGATGGAAAGACTGCTGTGGTTACGGGCGGCGGGAGCGGTATTGGCCGCGCGATCGCGCTGAAGTTTTCGGCAAACGGCGGGACGTTGCATATTCTTGATATCAACCTGAAAGACGCGGAGAGCGTGGCAGCGGAGATCAGAAGTTCGGGAGGAGCAGCGGCGGCGTACGCGTGCGACGTGGGGAATCAAGCGGAAGTGGTTTCTACGTTCGCGACCCTCGCGCAAAAAGGCCGCATCGACATACTTGTAAACAACGCCGGAATCTCACAGATCGGCAATGTTGAAAACACCCCGGAAGAAGCCTTCGACCGCATTATGCGTGTCAATGTGAAGGGGTATTACAACTGCATTTTCGGGTGCATTGGGTACTTGAAGGCAAATGGCGGCGGCGTGATTCTGAATATGGCTTCCATTGCCGGCAGCGCGGGCGTAGCGGACAGGTTTGGATATTCGACGACTAAAGGCGCGGTGATCGCGATGACGTATTCGGTAGCGCGAGATTATCTGGCAAGCAAAATCCGGTGTAACTGTATTTCTCCGGCGCGGGTGCATACGCCGTTTGTGGATGGCTATCTGAAAAAGAATTATCCGGGCCGCGAGCAAGAGATGTACGAGAAGTTGGCAAAGACGCAGCCGATCGGCCGCATGGGCAAGCCGGAGGAAGTCGCTTCTCTGGCACTGTTCTTGTGTTCGGATGCCGCGGGATTCATCAGCGGCGTGGATTATCCGCTGGACGGCGGATTCATGAATTTGCACGGATGATAGAAACAGGGGTCATTGGTCGCTCCTTTTATCTATGGATCTCGAACTGAAAGATAAAGTTGTCATAGTAACCGGAGGCGCCAAAGGAATTGGCGCGGCCATCGTGCGCACAGTTGCGGCGGAGGGTGCGATCCCGGTAATTGTGGACCGCGACGTGGAAGCAGGCAGCTCACTACATGCGCAACTAAACGGCAGCGATCTGGTAATTGCCGAACTGGCTTCGTCGGAGAGTTGCTATGCAGTTGTAGAACAAGTAATCCGTAAGTTCGGCCGGTTGGACGCACTGGTCAACAACGCCGGAGTCAATGACAAAGTCGGACTGGAACATGGGAGTCCGAAGCAATATCTCGAATCGCTGGAACGGAACCTGTTGCACTATTACAACATGGCGCATTTCGCCCTGCCGCACTTGAAAAAAGCAAAGGGATGCATCCTTAATATCGCCTCGAAGACGGCACTGACGGGACAAGGCGGAACTTCTGGTTATGCATCGGCAAAGGGTGCGATTCTGGCGCTGACGCGCGAGTGGGCCGCGGAACTCGCGGAATACGGAATCCGCGTGAATGCGATTGTTCCGGCAGAAGTGATGACGCCGTTATACCGGCAGTGGCTGGGTACGTTTCCAAACCCGGAAGAAAAGCTTCAGAGCATATTGGCGAAGATTCCGCTGGACAAAAGAATGACCGCACCGGAAGAGATCGCCGCGATGGTAGTATTTCTGCTCTCGGCCCGGGCCGGGCACGTTACCGCGCAACATATTTTCGTGGATGGCGGATACGTGCATCTGGACCGATCGTTGACTTAAAACTTACATGGCAGATTCGGCTCCCATCACCGAGAAACGGTATGTTGCGCCGCTGATCCTGGTCACCACGCTGTTTTTCCTGTGGGCTCTGGGTGTCAATCTGAACGACATCCTGATTCCTCATCTCAAGAAGGTTTTCAATCTCACCGACTTTCGTTCTTCGCTGATTCAAACCGCATTCTTCGGCGGGTATTTTCTGTCGGCAGTGCCTGCAGGACGACTGCTGGAAAAAATCGGATACAAGAAGGGGATCGTCGCCGGATTATTGACTTGTGCCGCGGGAGCGTTGTTATTCATTCCAGCAGCGTCGATTCAAGTGTACGGATTGTTTCTGCTGGCACTGTTCGTGATGGCCTGCGGGCAGGGCGTGCTTGAAGTTGCGGCGAATCCGTACGTCACGTTGCTCGGCCCGGCAGAGAGTTCGGAACGCAGATTAAACCTGGCACAATCGTTTAATTCCGTGGGCGCGGTGGTTACGCCGTTCATCGGTGCAGCTTTCATTTTGTCGGCGGTTGAGTATTCCAGCGAACAACTGGCCGCAATGACACCGGCGCAGTTGGCCGCTTACAAGTCGGCTGTGATAAGTACGGTTCGAGTTCCCTACCTGGTGATCGCGGCAATTTTTCTGGCGGTGGCGGGGATGATTTATTTTTCGCACTTGCCGGAAATTGCTGACCAGACGAAGCCGGCAAAACGTGTTTCGACAGGCGCTGAACTGTGGGAAATCACGCGGTTTGGCCACCTGGTCAGAGGCGTAGTGGCGCAGTTTTTCTATGTTGGAGCACAAGTAGGAGTTGCAAGCTTCGTGATCAGGCTGGCCCAGCAAACGGTCCCTGGCATGGCGCAAAGACAGGCAGCGGGGTATTTAAAACTGCACTTGATCGGATTCATGATTGGCAGGTTCTCAGGATCCTATTTCATGAAACGCATTCCACCGGCGCGTATGCTGGCATGGTTTGCGATTTCGACCGTAGCCTGCGTGGGTGTGGTGTTGCTCGGGCCGGGCGAAGCCAAGCTGTGGGCCGTGGTCCTGATCGGATTTTTTCATTCCATCATGTTCCCAACGATTTTTGCGCTGAGCATCAAGCAGCTCGGAAGCTTCACCAAACTGGGGTCTTCCCTGCTGGTTGCATCCATTATTGGAGGCGCTATCTGTCCCGCAATTATGGGCTTCATTTCAGACCACGCCAGCATTCGAATTGCGTTTTTAGTGCCGCTCATCTGCCAACTCTACATTTCTTATTTCGCTTTGTCGGGGTACAAGGTCTCGGCCCGCGCGCCTGAGCCGGCGATGGCCAGAGTGGATGCTGCAGGATGACCCGCCGCTACTGTTTCACTCTCGACCTAAAAAATGATCCGGCACTGATTGCGGAGTACCGGAAATATCATGAACAAATCTGGCCAGAGATTACGAAAAGCATTGAGGATTCCGGAATCGAAGACATGGAGATTTATCTGCTGGGCACGCGGATGTTCATGGTCATGGAAGTGAACGATACGTTCTCTTTCGAGGCAAAGTCACGTGCTGATCAGGAGAATCCAAAGGTGCAGGAGTGGGAGCAGCTGATGTGGAAATTTCAGCAGGCTTTACCAGCCGCCGAGCCCGGCGAGAAATGGCGGCGAATGGAGAGAATTTTCAAGCTGGAGAAACTGTCGGAGGTCTGAGGGATTACCACGATAATGTGACTTGTTTCTCTTTATAGCCCTCACCAGCGGGAAACTGGACGTGGAGTTCGGAAGACCCAGCCGGCATTTCTCCCCCTTCGATCCGGAGATGAATTTTCTGATCGTTCAGCCGCACGAAGAGAGTCTGCTGACTGTTAGCGGGGGCGGATAATCGGAGTGAAAGCGAGTGCAAATCAGCGCGCTGCTCAAGAACTTTCATCTCAGACGTGATGCTCCCCGGCTCCGGCAAGCCGTGGCACGTTCCGACTTCCACCGCGGGCAATGGAATGGTCAACTCTCCGTTCAGCAGCTTTGCGCCGGGTGTGCGCGATGCGAGCTTCGTGTCTTTGCCTCCATCGCCGTTCAGACGGACCAACATTGTGGCTCGATTTCTCCGAAGTTCAATGTTGACGCGTTTGTCGCCCAGAGGAACCGCTGAAACTTTGGCGGTCTCCCACTGCGCGGGCAGATTCGGGGTGATGATCAGCGTGTGGCCGGCGGCGTTCCATTCCAGGCCGAACATCCCACGGAGCGCGGGCGTGACTACCATAGCGGACGACCACAGTTGATGCGACGTGCTGCGGCCAAACCATCGAAAGAATTCCCCGGAGAGCAATTCGGTGACAGCGCCCAGATCTTGTGCCCAAGTAAGGTCGGCGTTCTGCATGAGGTGTGAGTATCCCGAGAGGCTGCGACCGTTGCGATATTCGGAAAGAGAAACCCATCCAGTGAAGAGCGGCCATACGCTGCCCTGGTGATAACTGATCGGGTCATAGAAACTGACGCTGGGGCTCAGGTCTCGCGTGCCCCAATCGGTCGAGAATTCCTGGGAGGCCCAGCGATCCAGCATTGCTGATCCGCGGGACAAATTGAAGGCTCCGTCCCAAGCGGCAACTGCGGGATAAATGGTGGGGCTGGTGTCCACGCTACCATCGGCGTTGTGACTGAAAGCGTAAAAATCCGCGCCAGACATGTAGTATTCCTTCTCGATCTGCTGTGCGATGTGCGCAGCGCGTTTCTCTGCATCGGCGGCGAGTTGTGCGTGACCGGTTGCGCGCGCAAGATTCGCGAATGCCGTGCTGGCCTGCTGATCGAGGGCCGCCAGATAAATCTCCTGGTGCGGCATGCTGGGTATCCAGGATTCAACCCAGCCCGAGCCGGCGATGTTTTCGTAGATGCCATCGCCGTCGGTATCGTGTGAAGTCTCAAAATTCCAGGCTTTCGCCAGGGCGCCCCAGTGCGTTTGTTCGAAGCTGATGTCGCCGCTGATTTTCATGTAGTCGTTGGTAGCCATCAGCAGCAGCGGAGTGGCATCGGAA
Organism: Terriglobales bacterium; assembly: GCA_035493765.1. Taxonomy (GTDB): domain Bacteria; phylum Acidobacteriota; class Terriglobia; order Terriglobales; family Acidobacteriaceae; genus Gp1-AA145. The sequence continues at coordinate 2,962 of DATJHT010000032.1, read as the reverse complement.
GAAGCGAATGGATATGGCAGGCTTTTCCAATCGACGAGGTCGGCGGTTTGCGCCCATTCGTGAATGATTTGTCCTTCCGGACCTTGGCGGCGCAAAAGAAATTCCAGTTCATCGCGTGTCGTTTGAAAATCGCCGTAGCTATTGACGGCGTAGAGGGTCCACAAAGCGTCGCGGCCGAAATACCAACCGAAGCCGGGGCGGGCAGAATCGCCGGAGCCGTAAAAACCGGCTACCAGAGCGGTTTCCTGGTGCGATGGCGTGGTCTCAACCTTCAATTGATCGATGGAAAGTTCGGCCCAGCTGAAAGCTTCGTTGAATTGCTTATCGGGAGTGTCAATGCTGATGTGATCGGACAGAAATTGTCTATAGTACGAAGCCGTGTCTTCGTACAAAAACTGGAAGGACTTCTGTAGAGATGTCAGTCTTTGGGCGAGCGCCGGCTTGGTTGAATCCGTGAGTTTTTCGGATTCGGTAAGGAGCAAAGGAAAAAGCTTATTGCGGTCGCGAACCGGATCGAAGTGCATGATGAACTGCAGGGGATATGTCTTCGGCTTCTCCTGATAAGGAGGCAGAATGCCGGGTTCGGCTCCGGGCATCTCGAGGGCGGCCGCGTGATCGGGGAAATTCAAATGCAGCATGTAGAAGCCGCCATCGGGGGTTTTGATCCACTCCGGAGAGGTGCGGTCATCCGACATCGCCGGCCACATGCGCTTCATTTCGGGAGTGAAGGAGAATGTCAGCGTGAGCGGACGTACGGCTTCAATTTCGAAAAACGCCAGAACACCTGCGCCGTCGGGCGGCCTGTGGGGGGCAAAAAGAATTTCGCGGACGGTGAAGTTGGCGTGCGCAAAGGTGATCATGGTGTGATCGGGGCGCACTTCGATGACCGCCGCGTGCTCGTTCACGTCGATAGGAACAGGATAATTTTGCATTTCGGCGGTAATGCGGAGATCGCTGAAAATTTTCCAGGGGAATATCCAGGCTTCAAAGGAACCGTCTTGCGCGCCGAGAATTGCACCACGAGGACCGACGACAGTAAAGGGATGGGCAGGAATCGCGTCGCGCACAATCTTGAGCGATGTGGTTTCCTCGAAGGGAAATTTCTGGAGGGCCTGAGGAACAGACTGACCACCTGCAAGGGGGATCGTTCCTAAATTTAACAACCATAGCAACGCCAGCGCCACGCATGGTTTGTTCATCAAATCTCCGGTTAAATCACAATGAACTATTCGGACGCTGGCTCGGCTTGAGCCTGCGGCAGATGACTGGCTTTCTCCGGCGGAAGCGAATGCAGCAGCTCAAGAAATACGCCATTGGTCCAGCCAAATCCAATAACATTGGCGGAATAGCCCGCCGTGACCTGAGTTTCTGAAGACCGCGTGACCACATTGTATTTCTCGCGAATGGTCTTATCGCGCTCGAAGTTTTGCAGCACAGTGGAAAGAAATTCGGTAGAGACGCGATCGGCATCGGAGTTGTATCCGTAACGGCGCATGCCCTCGACGGCCAGCAACTGGATGGGCGCCCAACCGAAGGGATAATCCCATTGCCCCTGCGTTTGACGCAAGCTCATAACAATTCCGCCGGGCTGCTCAAAAATTCGTAGATTTTTCATCACGGCCCGGGCCTGGGCTTCGGTGGCAAGTCCGGCCCACAGCGGATAAAAAGTTGTTGCGTAGCGATAATCGGACCGCCGCTGAGTTTGAAAGTCGTAGTCGAAAAACAGACGTTGGGATTCATTCCACAAATATTTTTGCACTAGAAGTTTGCGCGTAGCGGCCAGTTTCTGCCAATGAACGGCGTCGGCAGTTTTGCCGAGCAAGCGACTCAGCTTCTCCAAGTCTCGCTCTGTCTTGAAGAGAAGGCTATTCAAGCAGACGGGAGCATAGTGATGAGTCGCGGCTCCATAAGGTCCGAAGCGGAAGGAAATATCGAATCCGGACTCGCGCATAGAGCGGTCACCCTTGTAGTAATCGGGCTGCAATTTGATTCGGTGATCCGGTTCGCAAGAGTTTGCAGCCTCACCCGTACCGCAAACTCGCACTGAGTAGGCGGCGCCGGAGGCCCGTCCAGCGGGAACATCGGACTCCTCGGCCTCGAGCGACGGCACCGAGGGATGAAAAATAAAGTAAGCAGCGACCTGCCGGTAAATATCGTTCTCGTCCTGCAAGGCTTCCATGGCGGGGCCTTCGCCGAAATCGAAATAGCGGGAGAGCCCGGTATTGCCGGCCAAATGCGGGTCTCGCGTCCACATGTCGTGGTCACGTTTCATGTACACATAAGCTCTTTCAATCCAGGCACGGTCATCCTGACCCGCAGCTTTCTGGGCATCATGAACGGCCATGACCATTGAACTTAGAAAGGGCGGCTGAGATCGCGTGAGATAGTAGGTACGGTTGGCGTTGAGCACCGCGCCATAGTGCTCGATCTCGAAAAAGAAGTTTTCAACCATTCCGCGCGCGAGGTTCAGGCGGCCGTCGCGCAATAGCCCGCGGATGATGAAGTAACTGTCCCAGCCGTACATCTCGTTGAAACGTCCGCCCGGTACCACGTAGTTGTTTTGGAGATAAAGCAGGCCGGGCGGCTGAATCCAGTCAGTCTCAGCGGAGCCGGCCTTGTTAATGACTTTCGGCAAGTACGCGACCTTGACGCCGCACTCACGCTGCATCTGTTCGACTTCTCGGGGCTCGCTGAATCCAGCGGGAAGATAAAGCACGGGCGAGCTGCGAAGTTTGGGATCTGAAATACCGCTGCAGGATGTGGTGGAACGGGTAAGAGAGTCCCATCCATCTTTGATGTAGTTAAGAATCGGTTGGAGAGTTGGATCCGGCGGAGAGTGGCCGGACCGGGCTTGGCCTGCGGCGGCAACAGAAGCAAGAGCAAGCCAAGCCAGCAATATAGGGCGCGGCCAGCGTCGCCACCCAGTTGGCCAAGACTCTCGCATTCCGTTGCTCATACGCAG
>DATJHT010000031.1:0-17252 GCA_035493765.1 Terriglobales bacterium | reverse complement strand
GAGATTGTGACTCGGGGCTTCTCCGGAGGCGAGAATGGGTTCATGGAGGAAGTAAAGCAAATCGTGGTGCAGACGCTTGGCCAATCCAGCGACGAAGAACGAGCCGACTACGGCGTGATTAAAGAAAAGATTCGTGCCGATTTGAAAAGGTTTATCTCTAAACAGACGCAGAAGCGACCGCTGATTATGCCGGTGATATTGGAGATTTAGCTGAACCCGCCAACCGCATGGTATCTATTTCCGATATCCGTGAAGCCCGCAGCCGCCTTGACGGGATCACCGTCCGCACGCCGCTCATTCCGCTGGAGTATGAGGGACAAACTTTATATTTGAAGCCGGAAAATCTGCAGCCCATTGGGGCGTTCAAGTTGCGCGGCGCGTACAACAAGATCGCTTCTCTTGCGGACGAAGAACGCGCTCGCGGTGTGATTACTTATTCCAGTGGGAATCACGCACAAGGTGTGGCTTACGCGGCGCGGGTATTGGAAACGAAAGCCGTGATCGTAATGCCGCGGAACGCACCTGCAGTAAAGCGTGAGGCTACCGCGGCTCTCGGGGCGGAGATCGTGTTCGTCGGTCCGAGCGGGATCGAGCGCCAGATCAAGGCGGAAGAACTTGCAGCCGAACGCGGATACGTGATCATCCCGCCTTATGACGACGAAAAAATCATCGCTGGACAGGGAACAGCTGGCCTGGAAATTCTGGAAGACATGCCCGATCTCGAATTGGTTCTGGTTCCGATCGGTGGTGGCGGACTGATGAGCGGGATATCGACCGCAATTAAATCGGTAAAGCCAGATGCCAGAGTGGTCGGCGTGGAGCCAGAGGTGGCCGCTGACGCTCAAGCCAGCTTTCGCGCGGGCCACATCGTGAAGTTGCCCGCCGAACAGGTACTGTCAACCTGCGCCGATGGTTTGCGGGCACAATATCCGGGCACTATGACATTCGAACATATTCAACGCAATGTGGATGATATTGTCACGGTTTCTGAAGACGAAATCATGCAGGCGGTGAAGATTCTTGCGCAAAATCCAAAGACCGTGGCCGAACCCAGCGGCGCCGTCGCCCCGGCCGCGTGGCTGTTTCACCGCGACCTGCTGCCCGCATCCAACCACACAGTGGCTGTGATCAGCGGGGGTAATATTGACCCTGGGCTGCTCAGCCGAATCCGTGTATGAGGTCCCCAGAAATGATGGTGGAAAGAACCACGCTGCGTTGCGCAGTCCTGGCTTTTCTATTGCTTTTGCCGATTGCGGCTGTAGCCGACGCAGTTCGCGGTACTACCATTCGCGTCGCCCCAATTTATCTTTCACCTGATGCCACCTCCGCCAAACTGGCGGACGTAGACCGCGGTCGCGAGATCATTATTCTCGACACCAGCAACAATGGCACGTGGATACACGTCGAAGCCAATCTGACAGAAGAGCGCACTGTGACCGGCTGGATGCAGAACAAAGGCCTGATTCAGCCCTCCACGCCGGACGGGGACAAAATTCTATTTGGCGAAGCCGCGGATGCGGAAGACCAGGCCAGTCAGCGCAACGGCAGGCGCTATGCCGCACAGGATGCGCTTCGGCTGTACGGCGAGATCGAAGAACTGTTTCCGCAGTCCCCGCTGGCAGGTGAAGGAATGTACCGCTCGGCTGACATTCGCTGGCAGATCGATAAGGCCGATGTGATGTCCCTGCCATCGGCGAAGGAACAGGATCCCTACATGCGCCGAGGCATGAACGAAGACTACTTCAAGAAGGTGATCAAGAAGTTTCCCGGCACTAAGTGGGCATACCTTGCCGCATACCATCTCATCGACAACAAGCTTTGCGGCGACTGGCAGGGGCAGTCGAAGTGTCCGCAAAAAGAGGCGGAAATTTACGAGAATTATGCGAAGGATTATCCGCAGTCTCCGGCAGCGGCTGAGGCGCTGTACCACGCTGCTTATCGCTGGTCAGCGCTGATCGAGATTTACAAGACCGAAGACAATCAAAAGAAAACCGAAGAGGCCAGAGGCCGCGCCATCGCTGATGCACAGAAAGCAATGGCGCAGGCAGGCCCGAGCGATTGGGCTCCTCGCGCGCAGCGTTTGCTATTCATGGTGCAGCAAGGGATACCGACGTATGGGAACGGGGATTGAATTGGTATATACCGTCGGTATATACTTAGCCCATGGAGAAAACCGCGAAGCTCTTCACCAATGGTCGAAGTCAGGCAGTGCGTTTGCCCAAGGAGTTTCGTTTCCCCGGCGACAGGGTGCGCATCCGAAAAATGCGGAATGGAGTGCTTCTCCAGCCCATCACTTTCGACACAAAGGCGTGGTTTGAGGAACTAGACCGCTTCAATGCGGTGGAACCGTTCATGCCGGAAGGCCGTGAGCAACCCGTCGCTCCCGAGCGCGAACCGCTCAAGTGAATTTCCTGCTGGATACAAACATTTGCATTGCGATCATGAATGACAGCTCGCGATCTGTCCGCAGCCGATTCGAGCGCGCGTTAGCCGCCAAGCGTCAGATTTTTGTATCGTCAATCGCGGTGTTTGAGCTGTGGTACGGGGTCTTCAAAAGTTCCCGTGTTCGCCTTAATTCTGATCGTCTGGAAGCGTTTCTTGAGGCTCCAGTCGGCATCTTGTGCTTTGACGACGATGATGCTCGGGCAGCGGGCTTGATAAACGCGGAGCTCAAAGCGTCTGGTATGCCGATTGGCAGCTATGACGTGCTCATGGCGGGTCAGGCGATCCAGAAGAATCTGACATTGGTAACCGCAAATATTTCTGAATTTTCGCGGGTTAAAAAACTGACATGGCAGGACTGGAGCCGCTAGTTCGCGCCTGGTTCCAGTTTGCCCCCAGTTCGTGATTCAGCGGTAGAATATTGGGTTTTGTCCCTATGTCGCGTGCGGTCCAGTTCGAATTGAGGTTGGCTGAGCGGATGTCGCGGCTAGGGACCGAGACCGCATTCGAAGTGCTGAACCGCGCGCGTTCACTGGAGCGCCAGGGCAAAGACATCATCCACCTTGAGATCGGCGAACCGGATTTCTCGACGCCGGGAAACATCGTAAATGCCGGAATAGATGCCCTCCACGCTGGTTGGACCCACTACGGTCCGTCCGCCGGATTGCCCGAGTTGCGCGATGCCATTGCCGAAGAAGTCAGCCGCAGCCGCAGTGTTCGCGTGATGCCGGAAGAGGTTGTGGTTGTTCCCGGCGGGAAACCTATCATCTTTTTTTCGATTCTGGCATTGATCAACTCTGGCGACGAAGTCATTTATCCCAACCCTGGCTTCCCCATTTACGAATCCATGGTGAACTACGTTGGAGGCAATGCCGTTCCGATTCGCCTACGGGAAGATAGAGACTTCAGTCTCGACGTGAATGAGTTGGAGGGCCTGATTAGCGACCGCACGCGGCTGATCATTTTAAATTCGCCGCAGAATCCGACGGGCGGCATACTGAATAAGAAAGACGTTGAGCAGATCGCGGCGGTAATTGGCGATCGCAATATCTTTGTGCTTTCTGACGAGATCTACAGCCGCCTGATTTTTGAAGGAAAGCACCACTCGATCATGGCCGAACCCGGTTTCAAAGATCGCACCATTCTGCTCGACGGATTCTCAAAGTCGTATGCCATGACGGGCTGGCGCATGGGCTACGGTGTCATGCGTCCCGACCTGGCGGTACAGGTTGCGCGGCTGATGACGAATTCAAATTCGTGCACCGCAAGTTTTTCGCAGGTTGCCGGCGTCGAAGCCCTGCGCGGTGATCAGAGTTCGGTCGAGCGCATGTGTGCGGAATTCAAGCAACGGCGCGACATGTTCGTCTCCGGGCTGAACGGGATCGGTGGATTCTCGTGCCGGATGCCTAAAGGCGCGTTTTACGTTTTTCCGAATATCACAGGCACCGGATGGCAGTCGAAGTCCCTCGCGGATGCGCTGCTCGAAGATGCCGGAGTCGCGTGTCTCTCGGGAACATCTTTCGGCGAGTTCGGCGAAGGCTACATCCGTTTCAGCATCGCGAATTCTATGGAGAATCTCGGGCGGGCGCTGGCACGGATCGAGGAATGGGTCGCGCGGAACGGCAAAAGCCCTTAACCGTGAAGAACGCGGGTCGCGAAGAAAATCGAGATCAACAGATTTGGAAGTTTGCTACAGTCGCTCGCGCTTCAATATTTTGTCTGCGGCGTGGTCTAACATTTTTGCCTGAGAGGCACGCATGCCCAAAAAGAGCAAGCCACCGAAAGCAACGCGCCCAGACATTCCCGGGTACGGGCTCCCGAAGAGCAGGAAAGGTCTGCTGCCATGGAAGTGGGCGGACGACCGACTGCGCAAGAGCAAGCAATACTGGCTGGCCACGACCCGTCCGGATGGACGGCCGCATGTAATGGTGGTCTGGGGCGTCTGGGTGAATGACGAGTTCTGGCTCAGTACCGGGCGGACGTCGCGCAAGGCGCGGAACCTCGCGGCCAACTCGCATTGCGTGGTGTGCAATGAAGACTCAGCCCAGGCGGTAATTGTAGAAGGCATGGCGGAGGTGGTTGATGACAAGACCCGGCTTGAGCCCGTGTTCGTGGCTTATCAGCAGAAATACAAGATGGATATCCGCGGTATGGGCGAGCCCATGTTTCGGGTAAGGCCTGCGGTCGTGTTCGGTCTGTACGAGAAAAAATTCGGCGAGACCGCTACCCGCTGGCTGTTTCCAGAACATAAAGACTTTGAACGAAAAAGTTCGCCGAGGACTGCGCGCAGAAGGACGCAAAGAAAACCATGAAGCGGGTTTTTGCTACATGCGACATCGGGCCGGCGCTGGAGTTGCTTCGGGAGCGCGGCTATCAACTTGAAGTTTATTCCGAGCCGACCCCGCCGCCTAAAGCTTTGATCATCGAGAAGGTTCGATCCGGAATCGACGGCCTCATCACCACGTTGCGCGACCAGGTAGATGCTGAAATTTTCGAAGCTGGAAAAGGCACGCTGAAGGTGGTCGCGCAGTACGCCGTCGGCTTCGACAATATCAATCGCGCGGATGCAAACCGCTACAAAATTCCCTTTACCAACACGGCCGACGTTCTGACCGAAGCCACCGCGGAATTTGCATTTTTCATGCTGGGTTCATTGGCGCGCAGACTGTGGAGCGCCGAGCACCTGACTCGCGAGAACAAGTGGGGGTTCTGGCACCCGTATCTTCCTTTCCTAGGCGATGAAGTCACCGGCAAGACCATAGCGATTATTGGGACCGGAAGGATCGGGCTAGCGATGATCAAAAAATGCGCGGGCTTTGATATGAACATTCTGTGCTATGACCCGGCTTTTCAGAATCATGAATACGTGAGTGCGATTCAGGAAACCATGAATTTGCGCCATGCGCGCGGCATTCAGAAGGAGAAGACGTCGATCAAATATGTCTCTTTGGAACAAGCCTTGGCGCAGGCTGATTTCGTGAGTGTTCACGTTCCGCTTATTCGCGATGGCGAGAGCGATACCCCCACATTCCATCTCTTCAATGAAAAAACGTTGCGGACGATGAAGCCGTCGGCGTTTCTTGTCAACACCTCGCGTGGGCCGGTAATCGACGAAAATGCGCTCGCGAAGGCGCTCGAAGAAAATTGGATTGCTGGCGCCGCACTCGATGTTTACGAAAAGGAACCCTTGCCCGCAGATTCGCCGTTGCGCGATCCCGCAATCGAAGACCGCTGCCGCCTGTTCCCGCATTTCGCCAGCGCTGCGAGCATCACGCGGCTCTCGCCTGATCCGGGCAAAGGTATGGCAGGACGTTGTGTGCAAGGGCTGATTGACGTTCTGGAAAAGAACTACGGTGGTGATGTGAAGAAGATGCCGTACGTGGTGAATAAAGAAGCGTTTTAACTGCGTGGGTCAGAACGTGGCCGCTTCTTGAGCGTGATAGCAGCGAACGCGAACACCAACCCGAAAACCAACGCTGCGGCATGCAGGGAGATGTAAGTGTCAAATTGCGGCTGCGTAAGATACGTTTATATCACCGTGATTATTTAACGCATGAACTGCCCCGATCGCGGCATTCGGACTAGTTGGTAGTTTTACCAGATAGAACGATAGTGCTCCCAAAAAGGACAGCAGGAATAGGGCGAATGATATTTTTGCGATCCGACCAAGTTGGTCGTTGGTTAGGCTCACGCGGTTTCTAACCCTACTCGGGCACGCTCTGCTCTTCGCTGTGGGCGCGAAGGACGCGGTCAACTGAATATGGCGCGCGGCGCGTGGGCTCGTGATAGTGCCGGACTTGGAGTTCGCCAAGAAGTCCGATGGCGAGAAGATTCAGCCCGGCCAGCAGAAGCACGGCAGCAAAGATCATCATGGGGCCGTGCGCCGCCATGATCGAATTGTGGCGCACGAACTTCTCGAGGAACAACCACGCGGTGATGCCGATTCCGCCGAAGACGCCCAGCATGCCGACCGTACCGAAGAAGTGCAGTGGACGGCCCAAATATTTCAGCAGGAACCGGATCGTGATCAGATCGAAAAAGACGCGGAAGGTACGCGAAATGCCGTAGTGTGAAACCCCGCGTTCGCGGTTCACATTGCGAATCGGAACTTCGCAAATCGAGGCTCCATGCCATGAGGCCAGCGCCGGGATGAAGCGGTGCAGTTCCCCGTAGAGCGGTACCTGCTCGAGAATCTCGCGTCGATAGGCTTTGAAAGTGGTCCCAAAATCGTGGATGTCCACACCGCTCAACTTGGCCATCAGCCAGTTGGCGCAACGTGATGGAAACCGTCGCAGCCAGAAGTTATCAATGCGTACCTTGCGCCAGCCGCTGACAATATCGAAGCCCTCAGCGACTTTTTCCAGAAATAGCGGAATGTCGGCGGGATCGTGCTGGAGATCGCCATCCATGGCGATGATGTACTCGCCACGCGCGTTATCGAAACCTGCAGCCAGGGCAGAGGTCTGCCCAAAATTCCGGCGCAGCCGGACCACCGTGACTCGGCTGTCCACGCCGGCAATTTGCCGAAGCAAAGAGAACGTCTCGTCCGAGGAACCATCGTCCACGAGGACGAGTTCGAAGCTTTCACCATTCGCCTCCATGACGGCCTTCAGGCGATCGTAGAGGTCGGTGACATTTTCCTGCTCATTGTGCAGGGGAATAACAATGGAGTACTTGGGCATGCGGTTGATCTCTGGGATTATTTAGAGTCTATCAGATGAACAACTTGGACGGCTCGATGCAATGAACCATAAGCTAAAACGGCAAAGCTCGATTTCAGGCTCTATTATTAGTCACATTAGAGGTCGAAACCCGCTTGAGGTTAGAGATGACATTACTCCTGATGTTCGGCGGTTTTATGGCGGCGGTGGCTGCCCTGACGTATGTGGAGGTCCGGCGAATCCGGAAAAATCTCACGCCGAAATAGCTGCGGCTGCCTCAAATACTGCTCGCATATCTCACAAGGCCCTATAATGCCTTCCGGCAACTCTCGCTGGGAGGAATAGCTTGTCCAAACAAACGCCGTCCGAGTTACATTCGCGCGGGATCTCGCGCCGCAACGTTCTCCAAACTGGGATTCTGGGTGTGGCAGGAACTGCGCTGGGCAGTGTTCGGGCGCATGCGCTGGTAAGCGCGGAGGGGAGTTCTCCCATCAAACCGTTTGCGTTTGATGAAGCCACCATCACAGATTTGCAGTCCCGCATGAAGTCAGGCGAAATTTCGGCGCATTCGCTGACGCAGGCATATCTGGATCGTATCAACGCGGTCGATAAGGCCGGCCCCAGTGTCAACAGTGTGATCGAATTGAATCCCGACGCGCTGGCGATTGCCGAGGCTTTGGACAAGGAACGCAAAGAGAAACGCGTGCGCGGGCCGATGCACGGAATTCCTATCCTCATTAAGGACAATATCGAGACATCTGACCGTATGCAGACCACCGCCGGATCGCTGGCGCTGGTAGGAACGCCAGCGGCGCAGGACTCTGGTGTTGCGCGAAAGCTGCGCGAAGCCGGCGCGGTTATTCTCGGCAAAACCAACTTGAGCGAGTGGGCGAACATTCGATCGAGCCATTCCACCAGCGGATGGAGCGGGCGCGGAGGACTGACCAAGAATCCGTATGCACTCGATCGCAATGCGTGCGGATCGAGTTCGGGATCGGGCGCAGCCACTTCGGCGAATCTCTGCACTGTGGCGGTGGGGAGCGAGACTGATGGTTCGATTGTTTGTCCGTCCTCTGCGAACGGCATTGTTGGAATCAAGCCAACTTTGGGACTGATCAGCCGCGCGGGAATTATCCCCATCGCGCACAGCCAGGACACAGCCGGCCCAATGGCGCGCACAGTACGGGACGCTGCAATTCTGCTGGGCGCGCTTGCAGGTGCGGATCCTCGCGATAAGTTCACCGCCGAAGCGAGCGCCAAAAAGCAGAAGGACTACACGCAGTTCCTCGATGCCGGGGGGCTCAAGGGGGCGCGACTCGGGATTGCACGCAAGTATTTCGGGTTCAGCGACGCGGTAGATGCGCTAATGAACCATTTGATTGATGAAATGAAAACGGCGGGGGCGGTAATCGTCGATCCTGCCGACCTGGAGACACACGGCAAATTCGACGAAACCGAGCTGCTGGTTCTGATGTATGAATTGAAGGCTGACCTGAACGCGTATCTGGCAACACGGCCAGACGCGCAGGTGAAATCGCTCGCCGACGTCATTGCCTTCAACGAAAAGAACCACGATAAAGAGATGCCCTACTTTGCCCAGGATCTATTTATCAAAGCGCAGGAAAAGGGTCCGCTGACGGATAAAGAATACATTGCCGCCCTTGCCGCCAATCACAGCCTCTCGCGTGAGAAAGGCATCGATGCGGTGATGAACAAGTTCCATCTTGACGCACTGGTCGGGCCTACCGGAGGCCCGGCGTGGATCACGGACCTGGCCAACGGAGACCATGCAGTGGGCGGCAGCTCGAACGCTGCGGCGGTCGCGGGATATCCCAACATCAATGTTCCAGCAGGATTCGTGTTCGGATTGCCGGTTGGAATTTCCTTCTTCGGGCGAGCCTGGAGCGAGCCAACGTTGTTGAAGATTGCCTACGGATTTGAGCAACTGGTAAATGCGAGGAAGGCGCCGCAGTTTTTGCCGGAGATAACACTGTAAACAAGTCTTTTCGCCACGGAAACACGGAAGAATTTAACTTCTTCTCCGCTGATTTACGCCGATGCACACGGATAAAATCTCGATTGAATTAATCCGTGTAATCCGCGTGAATCCTCGGAAGAGAAGTTCTTCATTCGTAGCGTAGCGCTTCAATGGGATCGAGGTTAGCGGCGCGAAAGGCCGGAAACATTCCGCTGACGATTCCTACCAACCCCAGGATGATGGTGGAGATAATCAGAACCTGCGGGGCCACGATCAACCGAATATCGCCGGCTTCGGCGTGCTTGGCCAGAGCGCTATAAAGCGTCAAACGGCCAACCGAAACCGAGACGATGTAGGAGAGCAGGATCCCGCAAAGGCCTCCCACTGCCGTAATTACCATTGCTTCCGCAAGAAACTGAAAAAGAATATCTCGTTTGCGGGCGCCTAAAGCCTTTTCGACGCCTATTTCGCGAGTGCGCTGCGTGACCGAGACCAGCATCATGTTCATCAGGCCGACGCCGCCAATTCCCAGCGTGATGGTGCCTATAAATGCCAGCAGCACCTTTAACGCGAGTGAAATGATGCTGAACTGTTCCAGTTGCCTCTGGGCATCGAAGACGAAGACGGCACGCTCGTCGTCAGGCTTGAACCCGTGCTGCAAGGCGAGCGCATCGCGGATGCTTTTCGTCATCTTTATATGGTCGAGCCCGACCGAGTCCAGCCAGATGCCGGTAAGGTAATGATTGTCGCGGAGCGTGTCCATGGAGTTGTAGGGGGCATAGATGACGCGGTTATCGTCGCTGTCGCCTTCCTGCATGCGCGGCTTGAGCACTCCTACAACCGTAAAGCTCACGCCATTGATTCGTATTTCCTGACCTATGGCCTGCATACCGGAAAAAAGTTTGTCTTTTGCTTCGGAGCCGATCACAACACAATGGGAGTGACTGAGATTGTCGGCTTCGTCGAGGAAACGGCCTTCGTCGATGCCGAGCGCCCAAATATCCTGAAGCGCGGGATCCATTCCAAACACCTGCATGTTAAAAGTACGCGAACCATTCTGGATCAGCCCCTGCAGCTCTCCAGTGCGGGAGACATGCTTTGCCAGAGGCACCACGTTACGAATCAACTCAATGTCGTCGTTGGTGAAGCGAATCGCCACGCCAGCTTTGTTTCCACCGGCCTGCTGCGAAGTCCTGCCCGGATAAATTCCCACAGCGGTCGCGCCGAAAGAATCCCAGATGTTGCGGATCGCGCGCCCGAAGCCTTCGCCATAAGCCAGCAACAAAACAACGGTCGCAATACCCCATGCCATGCCCAGCATGGTGAGCAGAGTTTTCCGCAAATCGTGGCGCATGGCGGCGTAGGCCTGGCTGAAAGTGTCGCGCGTCATCTAGTCTTACTCTCTCCTTAATGCTTCAACCGGCTCAAGCAGCGAAGCTTTGCGTGCCGGATAAAGTCCGGCAATGATTCCGGCCAATGCCAGTGAAATGATCGCTAATGCCGCGGTCTGGGGTACGAGGCGCGGCGTATCGAATCCCTGCGGCTGGGGAAGCAATGCGAGGAGCGCCATGAATCCGGCGGCACAACCCATGCCGACTCCGCCGCTCATCAAGGTCAGGAAAGCGCCCTCGGCGAAGAATTGAAACATGATGCTGCGGTTGGTCGCGCCCAGGGCTTTGCGCAAACCAATCTCGCGCGTCCGATCGGCGACTGCGACCAGCATGATATTAATAATTCCGATTGCACCCAAACCAAGCGTCACCAGCCCGACGCTGCCCAGAAACACATTCATCGCATCAAATATTTTCCCGATCGCATCCACGGTCTTAATGGTGTCCCATTCGTCAAATGAATCCGGATTACTGGGATCAAAACCGTGGTTCTTTCCCAGGACCTGGTGCACCTCTTCTTTTGCAGTTTCGTGAAGATCACGACTGACCGGCTGATAGTTGATGAATGAAATCGCATCATCAATCTCTCCGACATTGAGCGGAGGGAAATACTGCTGCATCACCGAGAAGGGCATGTAAATCTGGAGGTTTCGCGTATTGTTTTCGCCGTGACCGATACGCTTCAGCGTCCCAATCACCTGAAAGCGGACTCCGTTCATCAGGACGGTCTGCCCGATCGCCGGCCAGCCCGGGAAAAGCACGCGGCGCGCTTCATCCCCGATGACGATAACGGAACGCTTCTGGGCGACATCGAGTGGATTTAGCCAGCGGCCTTCATTCATCGGCAAATATCGGATCTGATTGAAATCGGCAGGAACGCCCATCAGCTGTCCGCTGCTTTGGTAGTAGTCGCTGACCGCGCGAACGTCGCCGCGGGAAATAACGGGAGCCGCAAGTTTGACGTCGGGACAATTGGCTACGATGTCTTTGTAGTCGCGATAGGTCAGGTAATACTGGCGCAAACTTGTAAAGCTGCCGTTCATCGCGGGCGCACGGCCGCCCCAGACAAACATCACATTTTCGCCGAGTTCATCGAATTGCTTGCGGTTTCCAGCGCGGAAACCTTCTCCAAGGCCGACCAGCAGCAGCAAAGAACCAACACCCCAGGCGATACCAAACATGGTCAGAAAAGAACGGAGTTTGTGGGCCCAGAGAGTGCGAAGGGTCTGTCCAAATATCTCGAAAAGAGAGCGCATCTTTCTCTCTTAATGATACGTGAGCGGGAGCGATCTTGTTTCTGATCCGGGCGTTTTCAAACCTAAATACAGTATCTTCCCAAACACAATGGATCAGATCGATGCAACTATGCGCTCTTAGCGGATTTCTAAGTCCCGGAAGAAAAATCAGGTCGGGAGATATTTCGATGAAGAAACTTACGATTTTGGGATCAGCTTTACTGCTTTGTGCAGCTCTGTCATTTGCGCAGGATTCGAATTCGACGAGCAGTCCCAGCCAGAGCGGGGCGACCGCAACCAGCGGCTCGACAACTGCTTCGAGCCAGACTTCAACCAGCGACCAGAACAGTTCAACGTCGGGCAACATGGTGCAGGGTTGCCTTAGCGGAAGCGCCGGCAGCTACATGCTGACGGATGCGACGGGCGTGACCTATCAACTGCAAGGCGATGACTCTCAGTTCTCCGAAAACGCCAACAAAGAAGTTGAAGTGAGGGGAAGTCTGGGAGCGACGGCATCAACTTCGGCATCGAATGCGCCGGATGCAACTCCTGCAGGCAGCGGCGCCAACGGACCGGCGAATGGAACCACGGATAATCCCGGCAGCACAGGAGCGACGGCGTCAAGCGCGAATGCCAACGCCGCGAAAACGCTGACCGTGACATCGATGCACAAGGTCGCCGACAGCTGCCCTGCAAGTCAGACACCGCAGCGGTAGGAAAGCACAAAAAAAAGAGCTGCCTTTAATCACGGCAGCTCTTCTTATTTTCGGTCAGCTTTACTGAACGATAAGCGTCAAGTTCACGCTGTGACTGATGGCCCCACTTGTAGCTGTTACGGTGATGTTGTAGGTCCCAGAAGGTGTGCCCGGATCAAACACCTGAGTACTCGCTGTAGCCTGGTTCGACGGAACCGAAGAACCGGCGCCGTTCACGGCTTTCACCGCATAGTAGTAGGTGGTCGCAGGCGTCAGTCCCGAATCCGCGTAGAATGACAATTGGTTCGCGTTCGCGATCTGATTCGATGATGAAGGCGTGAAGCCATTGCTCGTGCTTCGGTAGACCGTATAGCTTGCAGCACCCGCCGACGGGAACCAGCCCAGGTTAATCGCGCTCGAAGAGATTGCCGATGCCGTGAGACTTGTAGGTGCCGCTGGTGGCGTTCCACCTCCCCCACCTCCCCCGCCACCGCCCCCTCCGCTGCCCGCTCCTCCGCCACAGCCAGCGCCAAGCACAAGCAACATAATGAGCGAGAGTCGCGACAGAAGGCGGTTATTAACATGGCGCCGATACCCGATCAGCAGGATCGCCGCAAACGGCAACGTCGACCCCAGCCATAGGTAGCCCCTATTGCGCGCCGACAGTTTTGAAGAGGAGGCGCGATTGGACGCGGTCGTAGAGACCTGAACGTAAACAGTTCCTGCCGAAGAAATCGGATTCTGCGAAGCAGTGCACGTAGATTCAATTGGAAGGCCAGAACACGTAAA
This sequence comes from Terriglobales bacterium, assembly GCA_035493765.1. GTDB lineage: Bacteria > Acidobacteriota > Terriglobia > Terriglobales > Acidobacteriaceae > Gp1-AA145. Next base: position 4,061 of record DATJHT010000031.1, on the reverse strand, counting down.
CGACACAGGGGAGGTATTGGACTGAAATCCGACAAACAGTTGGAATTGGCTAGAGTTACCGGGCTGGACAATCGCGGTATTCCCTTGGGCAGTCAGTACGAAGTCGTTCCCATTTACTGTGATGATGGTGGGATTGGAGAGCCAATTCGCCGGGTAATTCGCGTCGCCGCTGTAACCAGCTATATAGCCGTCCGTAAATCCGGGTGTGACGGTTAGCGTACCCCGCAGGTCGAGATTGCCTGTATTCGAATCGGTAACTGTGGAGTACGAAACGATTCCGGGAAGACCGCCGATAATGGTTTCACCGAACCCAATCGTGCCTGTGGGCGCAATTGTGGGACTCGCGCCTAGAACGGTTGCGACTAACTTAGTGCTTGACCCGGCATTCACGGGATTGGGCGAGCCTTGGAGGTTCACGGCTGGAGGCGCAAAGGTCACCAATAATGTTCCGCTGTTGAACGATGCGGGTTGGTAGTTTGCATCCCCGCTATAACTGCCTGTGATGCTGTAAATGCCCGGCGTCGGAAAGGGGGAACTCGAGCTGGTGAAATTTGCCTGATAGTAGATTGAATTAGGAGGATTGCCGTAAGGGTACGAGGAGTACGTCGTGGTGCCCGGGATGGCCTTGCCGTTGGCAAAGAACGTCACGGTGCCGGTGGGGGGCACTCCGGAGCTCTGGGACTGAACAAGGGCGAGCGCACTGTAGTTTCCGCCTACTACGCCACCAGTAAGGTTACTGTACATTGTCGTCGGCGCAGGCGTGATGTTGAATGAAGTGGTTGTCGAACTCGCGTTGAAGCTGCTGTCCCCAGCATACTGCGCGTGAATTGAGTGGCTCCCTCCGGGCAGTTGGATTGTCAGATCTTCCGTATAGCCTAAAGAATTGAGTGGAAACGCACCTGCATCGAGCACGCTGCCGTTGTCAGTCAGGTTGACACTGCCAGTCGGGCAGCCGGCCTGTCCGAGCGGATTCGGCAGGCAGGCAGCACTGTGACTGTTCAGAATATTCACGCGCAGAAAATATGGCGATCCATAAACTGCAGTCGTCGCGTTTGGATTAACCGGATTGCCCTGCCAGTCATAAGTCTCCAGTTGTAGCTGTGCGCTGCTGTTCTCCTTGCCAACGGTAACGCTCACGGGAGCAGAGGCGCTGCCGCCGAATGTTGGATCGCCGGCATAATGAGCCGTGACCGTGTACGTGCCGCCGGGCAGCAAGCTGGTATTGCCAGTGATTTGCCCACCGCTCAAGGTGAAACCGTCCACGGAAACGCCAGTGCTGGTAAGCAGCGACACATCGCCGCTCGGAGTTCCGCTGCCCGTGCTCGGAGCGACACTCGCGGTTACGTTCACCGCCTGGCCATGGGTGAGGCCGGTGGTGGGATTCAACGACAAAGTCGTAAGCGAAGGACGGAACGTTGCCGACGTCCAATTCTGTAGCAACAGGCCGACATCTACCGAGCCGATTCCAGTCGCAAGATCATAAGTCGCGGCGGCACTGTACCCGCTCAGGATTCCGTACTGATCTCCAGCTTTACTGGTGGTGCAATTGCGTGAGCCTGTCAGGCATGGGACGGCTATTGTTCCGGTGGTGATGTCATGAAAAACGGTTGGATGCTGCTGCGCCAGCTTGTACAGAACGAAGTTGGCATTACCTTGCGGAGCGTGCTGCTGCTGGTTCACCAGCGCCATGATTCCGGCGAAAGCAGGCGAGGAAGCCGACGTTCCGCCTATGCCAAGAAAGTTTGTAGAAGGATTGGCAGGATCGCAAGACGAACCGCCGCCGACGGCATCGGCTTCACATATCACATAAAAGCTTCCCGAAGGAGATCCTGATGCCGCGTACAAAGAAATATCCGGAACATCGCGCACGCCATCGCTTGGAACTCCGGGCGCATTTTGCCAGGATGGCTTCGGATATCCCCCGGTGCAGGTTCCCGGATTTTGGCCGTCAGAATTAATGCAGTTGCTGCGCCCGCCAGATCCGCTGATGATATTTAGAAAGCCGTAGTTGATCAGAGTTGGGTCATTGCAATTGGCTTCTGCATTGGTGCTGAAACCGAGGGTGCTGAACACCGGATTGGTGCAGTTGTCGTCCCAGGTGGTTTCAGGAATATAGCTCAGCGCCGACGCCCGGGTAGTGGCAGCATTAGTTGTACTCCAATACGTAGAAGCGGTTTTCAGGTCGTTGAAGTCGGTCCCTCCCACCGCGACGTTATAGGGCGTTGAAGCAAATCCGCTCACCTCGAGCCCCAATTGTGCTGGCCCCTGAGCATTGAAGTTGTCGCAGCCTGCCGAACCGCCGTCTCCGGAGGAGAGCATTACCGTGATTCCCTGGGCCGCCGCCTGCTGCCACAAAAGGCTGTAGAACTGGTTACCAGCGGCGCCAAGATGAAGCTCGCAAATCCCGTAACTCTCGCTCATTACAGGCGCAAGATTATTGTCGACGATATAAAGAGCCGAAAGGTCAATTCCCAAGGTGGTTTCCGTGGTTTGTGAAACCACGAAATCCACGCTGGCGCCCTTGGCGACTGCTCCTGACCACTGGACATCCAGGTCTGCCTCTGTTTCTTCTCCGTTGAGAATCCCCGGCGCCGGACCACTGTGGATGATATGCAGCGAGGGCCCGCCTTGTTGCCCGTATGCGGGAAGGCCAAAGTAGTTGCGGAAATCCGTGACGTCTTGCGGGTTGATGTCGGTTTCGCCGACGATCGCTATGGTTTGTCCAGTTCCGTCAATCGGCGTCGCAGCTTTCCAGGAATTTGCGACATCATAGATGGTTGCGAAATCGTATGGCCCAACACCATAACAATGAGATTGAACTCCGCAATTTCCTCCGAGGGTGAACATGGGCTGCGCCGCGATCATCTGTCCGTCGGATTTGTTGCGTGAAACTACTCCGGCGATGTGGCTGAAGCGCTTCGGACGGAAATCGTTCAGGGCACGAACTCCCGCCACCACCGGCGCCAGCGCCGCCGGAATTTGCGGATCGCTGGAATTGGCCCAATGATTTTCCCCGTTAACGAGATACTGGTGGATCTGGGTATGCAATGCAGACTCAACCTGCGATTCGATGCCCGAAAATTCAATTACGGTTCGTCCGTGTGAGACACCGTTCACCTGGAAGCCGTGGCCTTGTAGCCATCCGGTTACTTGTTGAAGGTCCTGATCTGATGGGCCAAATTGCGCGCCAAATTCATCCGGTGTCAGCCACCTGTGATAGTTGGGCGAGGCTTTATCCTGCTGGTCGTCGAGAAGTTTGTGCAGCACATAATCCTGCTGCGGATCGCGCTTGAGCACCAGCAGCATACGCTGCACAGGCAAATCGGGCGGCGCGATGCCAAGATCAAATTGTGGACGCGCCAAAGGATGCGTGCTGCCACGCATAGTTGTCAGTTGAGTTTCATCGATTGGATGAATGATGCGAGAGTGCGGCGCAACCTGCGCTCGCGACAATAAAGAGAAGAAGAGAAAAGACAACCACCCCACACGACGAAGGCAAGTCCCCATAGTTCGACACCCCACCGGAAGTCTGGAAGTAATTCCGAAAGCCGTGTCTTGCGCGAAATTTCAGAGTCGCAATAGAGGGGAAGGTCCAGCAACTCTGGATGAAGAATATTGCTCTATCAGTAACGCCTCGTCAAGGAAATTTATGCACCACGAATGGTGCCTTAGGAATATTTGCGATATTACTCAGCGGTTCTGGTGGGGGGGTTCTGGAGAGACCTGGTGACTGCGATTAAGTGGCACGTACTGGATGGCTGCGCCCATGAGAATCAGGGCGGCGATCGGCTGAACCGACTGCGCATCAGCATAATGCGATTGGATGCAAGGCTTTATGTGGCGAGAACTGGATTCCCCCAAATGAAACGGCAGAAAGCGAAGTCGAGGGACATTGCGAACAGTCGTTGGTAAACTATAACTCGTCAAATCCCGAGCACAGCGAAGAACACCCGGCGATTGTACGAAAGTCTGGCCCCGTAGCTCAACAGGACAGAGCTCTGGTTTCCTAAACGGGATTTAGGTAAAAATCGTTTATAGCAACACGTAGAATCAGCAACTTG
>DATJHT010000030.1:0-31180 GCA_035493765.1 Terriglobales bacterium | reverse complement strand
TTGTTAATGGACCCGGCGACCAGCGTTCCTGTGACGACCGTGCCGAAGCCCCTCATAGTGAAAACACGATCGATGGGAAGGCGAGTGATGGCGCTGGAGTCGCGAGGCGGACTTAAGCTCGCTACTCTTACCAGTTCACGTTTCAGTTCATCGAGACCGAATTCCTTGAGTGAGCTGACGGGAATGATGGGTGAGTTTTCAAGAAACGATCCCCGCAGAAAATCTTCTACTTCCAGGCGGACAACATCGAGGGTGTCGGAATCGACCAGGTCAGATTTTGTGAGCACGGTGATTCCGCGCTGGATTGAAAGCAGCCGGCAGATATCGAAGTGCTCGCGGGTTTGCGGCTTGATGCCTTCGTCGGCGGCGATGACCAGAAGCACCAGATCAATTCCGCCGACACCGGCCAGCATGTTACGTACGAAGCGCTCGTGGCCGGGAACGTCGACGAAACCGAAGCGAATCGGTATTCCTTCCGGCCCGGGCAACTCCAGGTGAGCAAATCCCAGGTCGATCGTTATTCCTCGGCGCTTTTCCTCTTCCAGGCGATCGGCATCGATGCCAGTCAATGCCTTGACCAGTGCGGTCTTGCCGTGATCGATGTGGCCGGCGGTTCCGACAATGACGGATTTCATTGGAACGTTCAGTATATGCGGCAGAGAATGATAGAAGAGCCTCAGCTTTTAGCTCTTAGACGGAACAAATGTGTGAATTTCTAGCGAGCTAAAAGCCAAAGTCTTCTTGGCGCTCTTGACGGTAAAAAGGTTTTGTTCTTCCGCGGGAAGATGAGAAAATAGAGATTCCCCACATGAGCACCCTGGCGACTCCTGCGATCACTCCCGAAATTCTGCGTGACCACGGCTTGACGGCTGATGAATACGAGCGGATTAAAGAACTGCTTGGCGGGCGCGAGCCGTCGCGGACGGAGCTCGGGATTTTCAGCGTAATGTGGAGCGAGCACTGCTCGTATAAGTCTTCCCGCGTTCATCTCAAGAGATTGCCTACACATAGCCGTAGAGTTCTGCAAGGGCCAGGAGAGAACGCCGGCATCATTGACATTGGAGAGGGCTGGGCCTGTGCGTTCAAAATCGAGTCGCACAATCATCCGTCGTTCATTGAGCCGTTTCAGGGGGCAACCACCGGCGTGGGCGGAATTCTGCGCGATATTTTCACTATGGGCGCCAGACCGGTGGCGGTGATGGATTCACTGAGGTTCGGGCCGATAAAAAATGAAGGAGCCGCGGACAAGAGTGTCCGCGCCACACAGGCCGATATTCATCGAAATCACTCCATTCTCGAAGGCGTGGTGGGGGGGGTTGCGTCCTACGGCAACTGCTTTGGAGTGCCGAATCTGGGCGGCGAAACGAAGTTTGAGCCTTGCTATTCGGGTAATCCACTGGTGAATGCATTTGCTCTCGGCCTGGTGCGTAAGGATGAAATTTTCTATGCCAAGGCTTCGGGAGAGGGCAATCCGGTGATTTATGTGGGCGCGAAAACCGGACGCGATGGCATTCACGGCGCGACTATGGCCAGCGAGGAATTCAGCGAGGCGTCGGAAGCCAAGCGCCCGAATGTTCAGGTGGGCGATCCGTTTCTCGAAAAACTGTTGCTTGAGGCGTGCCTTGAGGCCATGCAGACGGGTGCAATTATTGGAATTCAAGATATGGGGGCGGCTGGGCTGACTTGTTCGACCTGTGAGATGGGAGCACGCGGCGGCGTCGGGCTTGAAATCGAGATGGACCGCGTGCCGCAGCGTGAGACTGGCATGAACGCCTACGAGATTCTGTTGAGCGAATCGCAGGAGCGGATGTTGCTGGTTGCGCAAAAAGGGCGTGAGGAAGAGGTTTACAAGGTATTCCGCAAGTGGGGACTGGACGCGGTGGAGGTCGGGAAGGTCATAAGCGAGTCCCGCATGCGGGTGCTCGAACATGGTCAGGTGGTCGCCGACATTCCAAACACGGCGTTGACCGACGATGCTCCGGTTTACAAGCGGCCCCTCCAGCGCTGGGAGCCGCCAGTTTCTCGCGACAAGCCGGAAAACGTGCAACTCGGTCAGCTGAACGATTTCACCGGCGATTTGAAGCAGTTGCTGGCAAGCCAGAACATCTGCAGCAAGCGCTGGGTCTATCAGCAGTATGACTCGATGGTACAGACCAATACGGTTGAGGGCCCGGGACAAGGTGATGGAGGAGTGATTCGGATCAAAGGATCACAACGCGCTTTGTCGATGGCGCTGGATGGAAATGGACGCTGGTGCTATCTCGATCCCAAGCTGGGCGCGATGCATGCGGTCGCCGAGGCGGCGCGCAACGTTGCGTGCTCGGGCGCGACGCCGGTAGGCGCAACTAACTGCCTGAACTTCGGCAATCCCGAGAAGCCGCATATTATGTGGCAGTTTTCGCAGGCGGTTGATGGCATCACCAAAGCCTGCGAGGAGTTGGAGATACCGATCACCGGCGGCAACGTCAGCTTATATAACGAGACGCTGGGCGAGGGCATTTATCCGACACCGGTGCTGGGAGTGGTTGGAATTCTTGACGATGTAAGTAAGGCGACGTTTCCGAACTTCAAGGAAGCTGGCCGCGCGATCGTTCTGCTCCGCGGATCTGAGCCGGGCGACGCGACGGATGCGGAAGTTGAATTTGGGTCTTCGGAGTATGCAAAGTCTGTGTTAGGCGAGCTGTGGGGGTTCCCTCCTGCACTGGGGCTCGAGGGTGAAGCGGCAGTGCAGAAGACGATCATCGAGTTGATTGGAGCGGGGCTGGTGGATTCGGCGCACGATTGTTCTGAGGGCGGCCTGGCAGTGGCGTTGGCCAGGTGTTCTTTTCCGATGGGTATTGGCTGCGACATTGACCTTCATTCTCAGGAGCTTGCGCCAGAATTTGTACTGTTTGGCGAAGATGCCAGCCGCATTGTGATCTCGTGCGACCCGGCGAACCTGGTGCGAATCAAAGAAGTAGCGGCGAAAACGGGCATTGCTGCAGAAAAACTCGGCGAAACAGGCTCAAGCAATTTAGAAATCAAGATAGATGGGCGCGTGGTGATTACTGCATCAATTGCGGAATTGTGCGATGTGTATGAGAATGCGCTGGAAGGCGCATTGAGGAGCGATCCGGCCCCGGTTGCGGCGGATTGAAGCACACGGGTGCTTCGCTTCGCTCAGGATGACAAAATTTTAAGTTGAACAAATGACTGATGACTACATCCGACAAATTTCGTGATGAGTGCGGCGTAGTTGCAATCTACTCGCATCCTGAGGCGGAGACGCTTGCCTATCTTGGCCTTCATGCCCTGCAACATCGCGGGCAGGAGTCTGCGGGCATTGTCAGCTCCGACGGCATGTCCCTGCACATGCACAAGGCGATGGGCCTGGTTGCCGATATCTTTACCGAGAAGAAACTCTCACGTATCCGCGGAACGCTCGCTATCGGGCACACGCGTTATTCCACAACCGGCGATTCCGCTCTGCTGAATGCGCAGCCGATCATGGTGCAATCGAACAAGGGCATGATCGCCTTGGCCCACAACGGCAATCTCACCAATGCCGGAGAAATTCGCGCCCGCATGGAAGCGCAAGGCTCGATTTTCCAAACCAGTAGCGATACCGAAGTTATCGTTCATTTAATTGCGCAATCACGCGAGCACACTTTGCCGGAGGCGATGGCTGACGCCCTGCGCCGGGTCGAAGGCGCGTTCTCGCTGGTGATGATCAGTCCGGACCGTGTTTTTGCGGCGCGCGATCCGCGCGGCTTTCGTCCGCTCGCCATGGGGCGCATTCCGGCGCAAGGCGACCGCCTTCACGACACTATCGTCTTTGCCTCCGAAACCTGCGCGTTCGACCTCATCGGCGCCGTCTACGAACGCGAGGTGAAGCCGGGCGAATTGGTGATCGTCGGTCCGGAAGGCACGAGTTCGCGCTTTTATTCGCCTGCGCTTGCGCAATCAAGTTGCATTTTCGAGCACGTCTATTTCTCTCGGCCTGACAGCCGCGTGTTCGGCCGTCCGGTGCAGGAAAGCCGGGAGCAACTAGGCCGTCAACTGGCGATCGAAGCTCCGGTAGAGGCCGATCTGGTTGTTCCGGTTCCGGACTCCGGCGTGACCGCAGCGATGGGCTTTGCCGCGGAGAGCGGAATCCCATTGCGCTTCGGCCTGATCCGCAATCATTACGTTGGGCGGACATTCATTGAGCCACAGCAATCGGTGCGGGACTTCGGCGTGAAGCTGAAACTGAATCCGGTGCGCAGCTTGCTGGAAGGCAAACGCGTGGTGCTGATTGACGATTCTATCGTGCGCGGGACCACCAGCAGAAAGATTGTCCGCATGGTGAGGAGCGCGGGAGCGAAGGAAGTCCACATGCGCATCTCGTGCCCACCAACGATTTCCCCCTGCTACTACGGCGTGGACACTCCGAGAAAGAAAGAACTGATCGCCGCCAACAATACGGTTGAACAAATTCGGCAATACATCGGCGCGGACTCGCTTTCGTATCTGTCGATTGAGGGATTGAAAAAAGCCTGCCGGGACGGCGAAAAAACGTCTTATTGCACCGCCTGCTACACCGGTAAATATCCGACCAACCTGGTGGATGTCGAAGAGATTCAGCCAGCGGCGGTGGAAGAGTAGTAGTGCGCGCTTCCCTTGATACGATCGGATTTGGAGAGGGTGCCGGTCGACTCGCTCCCTCCGGTCAGGCCTCAGGGCAGGCCCCGTCGGTCCACCCCTGCGTCAATTAAACTTTCTGCGCTGAGGCGACTCGCGCGATTCCTTGCAGATCGTTCGTGATCTGAACGTCGTTCCAGCCCTCCAACAATTCCCGCACGCGCTCCGCAATCGTGCCGCTGATCTCCATTACCAGCCGGCCTCCGGGCTTTAGTGTTTCGCGAGCTTGGGGAACGAGTCTCTCGATGACTTCGGTTCCTCTGTGCCCGGCAAAAACGGCGTTCCGTGGCTCGAACTTGCGGACATCAAGCTGGACGGAATCTTCTTCGGATTCGCCGACGTATGGTGGATTGGAGACTACGAAGTCGAACGAATGCGCTTCGAAGCCGGCCAGCAGGTCACCTTCGTTAAATCGGATTCGGGGCTGAAGTTCAAGGCGGGCGGCATTGGCACGCGCAATCTCAAGCGCGCGCGAAGAAATGTCAGTGGCGTGAATCTCGGCTTGCGGGAGTTCTTTCGCCAATGCAAGGGCAATGCAGCCGGAGCCGGTGCCGACGTCGACGATTCTCAGGTTGGCGGACGAGGACGTACGCTTCACACCAGACCTGTCGGACAAGAATTTCTGCCCCACACGGTCTAATACGATTTCAATCACATGTTCAGTTTCTGGTCGGGGAATCAGGACGGCGGGTGACACGATCAAATCCATTCCCCAAAATTCCTGATGTCCAGTGATGTATTGCGCCGGAACACCGGTGGAACGCTGCCTGAGCGCATCTTCATAGCTAGCCTGCTCCGCGGCGGAGAGTTCCTGCTCCGGATGACCATATAGAAATGCGCGATCACGGCCGATGGTGAACATCAGCAACAATTCTGCGTTCATTCGCGGGGACGGCACTCCCGCGCTGCGAAGCCGGGCGACGCCAGATTTAAGGCCTTCACCAAGAAGCACATCAACGATTTAAGCACACTGGATCAACGGAGAATGGGGGGCTGCGATGCCGACTGCGAACACTTTCGGGAATCATCCGCTTACCAAGGTAATGAACCAAAAGGTTATTCCCGCGATTTCTTTGCCTAAATGATTTAAAAATGCTGACAATCGCTAATCGTGTGCTCTGCGCAAGGGGGAGTATGTCGCAAGTCAGGCAGGACCAGCCGTCGATGCTGGCGCGGGCAGAAGAGATACAGAGGCAAATACACGACCTCTCCAGCCGCGACACCCAGCTTTGGTCGATTGTGTCGTTGGTCATTCTAATTCTTACGGGCGGCTTTCTTGCTGTGGTTTTTCCTAACATGCTGTGGGCGCAACGGGTTTTTCGAGTACAGCAGGCCTACCTGCCGCAGCTGTTCTTTGGCTTGATCTGCTTGGTGGTATTGCTGAACATTTACTTCCTGTCGCAGCGGGTCGCGCTGAACTCCACCCGCAAGGCGCTGATCAGCGAGCTGGTGTTGAATGAGAGGTTAGAGAGTCTCTCGCTCGTCGATCCGCTGACCCAATTGCTTAACCGACGAGCTCTTAACGAATTGATTTCGCATCAACTGGCGCGGGCCAATCGTAATGGCGAACCTCTGACGTTCCTCGTCCTCGACATCAATCAGTTTCGCGAGCTTAACGCCAAGTTGGGGAGCATGGAAGGTAATCGGGTGCTGACGGAGTTCGCCAAAATACTTAAGAGCGTGTTTCGCGGCGGCGACTTGATCTTCCGGCAGGGCGGTGATGAATTCCTGGTAGTAATGCCCGACACCAGCGAACCCCAGGCGGAAGCGCCTCTGCAGCGATTGCTACGGGTCGTCGAGGAATGGAACATCACCAACGACAAAGCCTATCAACTGTCATTTGCCTGGGGGCTTGCAGGCTACATAACTGGAACCAGCCTGGAAGAAATTCTGCGCACGGTGGACCGCAAGCTCTACCAGAAAATGCATAATTTAGCGCCGGTGTTCTAAAAGCTCAGAATGTAGAAGTTGAATTCAGTATTACCGCCCGAATCATAGCCTCGCCGCGGCACCCTTATCCAGGTACCACATCAAATTTCCGTTAGCGGGTTGCACCTTTTGGGAGGGCAGATTTGCCGAGGGATCGCGTAAGACGCGATAAACGATTTCGGCCTTGCTTGCGGCACTCATCAGGAACATCACATTGGCAGCGTGATTCAGCACGGGATAGGTGAACGTGATGCGCCACGTGCTGTGCTGCTCTACCCAGTTCCCCACGACCCAGCGCTGCTGCTCTTCGAGAGCCTTGGTACCCGGAAACAGAGAAGCAGTGTGGCCGTCCGGACCGACGCCCAGCAGGATGAAATCGAATCGCGGGAATTCGCCAGGCGAGGTACGGAAGAATTCGCGCAGGTTGTCCTGATAGAGGTGCGCCGCCTGTTCGGCGTCGGGCAACTCAGCGTGCATGCGGGAGATGTTCTCCGAAGGAATTGGAAGCTGGGACAGCAGCGTCTCTTTCGCCATCCGAAAGTTGCTCTCCGGAAAATCCGGCGGGACGTGGCGCTCGTCTCCCCAGAAGAAGAAAACCTTGTTCCATGGCAACCTTGAAGAGAACGTGGTCGCCAGTTCATGGTGCAGGCCTTTGGGCGTCGAACCTCCCGAAAGGGCAACGCTGAAGCGGCCACGTTTAGTGATGGCTTCGGTTCCGAGGCGGCAGAACTCTTCGGCTGCGCCGCGAAACAGTTCGGCGGCAGAATCAAAAACTTTGATTTGAGGTTCGGCGGGCATGGGGTCTATGCGGCGGCTTCGAATTGCGCGCAGCGGGCGGCCCCGAGCAGCGCGAGTTTATCGTTGGTAATCACTTGAATTGGCATAATTTCCATTAGATGCCGCAGCCGTCCTTTAGAGAGAAATGCTTCCAGGAACATGGGGGTGGCGAGTTTCGGCAATATCTTCGGAGCGATGCCGCCCGCGAGGAAAACTCCTCCGGTGGCTTTAAGCTTCAGAGCCAGGTTCCCAGCTTCGGCGCCGAAAACCGTAACGAAAATTTCCAACGCTTGTTCGCACATGGAACACTGCCCGCTAAGCGCAGCATGAGAAATTGCCGCCGCCGCGTCCGTCTCCACCATTTCGGCGGCCAACCAGTCCGGAGGCTTGCCTTTCCCGGTGTCGCGGAGGAAATCGAAGACATTCACAAGCCCGGGGCCGGAGAGAATGCGTTCGTAGCTGACGTGACCGTAACGTCCGCGCAAATATTGGTAGAGTTCGACCTGGAGATCACCTTGCGGAGCGAAATCACAATGGCCGCCCTCGGAAGCAAAAACGTGATAGCGCCTGCCATCCCAGTAAAGGCCGCCTTCACCGAGGCCGGTACCGGCGGCGATGACCGCCTGATTTCCCATAACGTTGCCGCTGATGGGAATGACATTGTTCAGCGCGACCAGATCGCTGGATGAAAGCGCGCCAATTCCCCAGCCGGTAGCTTCAAGATCATTGATCAGAACAGCATTGTTAATTTTGAGTTCATCAGCCAGACGCCTGGATTCAATGATCCAGGGAAGATTCGAGGCTTCAACTCGGCCGTTGGTGACAGGACCGGCGATGCCGAAGCAGGCGTGCGCCGGGTGCAGTCCAGTCGAATTCACGAATTCGGTCACGATTTGATCGAGCCCGGAATAATGCCGACTGGGAAAAATAGAAAGTTTTGAAAGCTTGAACTCGCCGTTCTGGACATCGAAGAGCGCGAGCCGTGCGTTTGTGCCTCCGATGTCGCCAGCCAGAATCATTTCTCGAAGTTCCTCCAATGGCGCCCGTCGCGCTCCAGCAGTTCGTCGGATTCCCTCGGACCCCAGGTGCCAGAAGGATAATTCGGAAAGTTGCGCGGCGGCAATGCCTTCCAAACGTCAAGAGCCGGGCTGACCACGCACCAACCTGCTTCGACCATGTCGGCCCGCTGGAAAAGGGTGGCGTCACCGATCATGCAGTCGTGCAACAGGCGCTCGTAGCCCGTGCTGGGCTGGGTTCCGAAGTAATCAGCATACTCGAAGTTCATGTCCACAGCGCCGAGATGCATCACAGGTCCCGGAACTTTGGCGGCAAACTGCAGCGAGATGCCTTCCTCGGGCTGGATATGGAGAACGAGTTGGTTGGGCATCAGATTTTCGACCGGCGTGTCGCGAAACAGGACAAACGGCGCGCGGCGAAACTGAATGACAATATGCGTATTCTGCGCCGCCAGGCGCTTGCCAGTGCGGAGATAAAAGGGAACATCGGCCCATCGCCAATTATCGATGGCAAGCTTCATGGCAACGAAGGTTTCTGTGCGTGAATCTTCGGGAACATCCGACTCGTTTCGATATCCGGGCACGCGCTTGCCCTCTTCCATACCGGGACCGTATTGTCCGCGTACGGTGCGGGTCAGCACTTCTTCAGATGAAAGCGGCTGAATCGCGTGCAGGACTTTGGCTTGTTCGTCGCGAACCGCATTGGCCTCAAACGAAACCGGAGGCTCCATCGAGGTGAGGCTGATGAGTTGCATGATGTGGTTGGGGACCATGTCGCGCAATGCGCCAGCGCGGTCGTAATAGCTGCCGCGCGACTCCACGCCGACGGTTTCCGCAACGGAAATCTGGACGTGGTCTATGTAGCGGCGGTTCCAGATGGGTTCGAAAATTCCATTGGCGAAGCGGAAAGCCAGGATGTTCTGGACGGTTTCTTTTCCCAGGTAATGGTCAATGCGATAGATCTGTTTTTCACTGGCGACTTTCAGCAATTGCTGGTTCAGCGTTTTTGCGGATTCCAGATCGTGCCCGAAAGGCTTTTCGATAATGACTCGGCGCCAGTAGCCGTCCTTTTCTTCCATCAAACCGACGGCAGCAAGTTGCTCAACGATGGAGCCGAAGAAATCGGGCGCAGTAGCCAGATAAAAGAAATAATTTCCGCGCGTGGAGTGCTCTTTGTCGAGCTTTTCGATTTCAGCTTTAAGATTGGAGTAGATATTCTTGTCGCCGAAGTCACCGGTAATGTAATAAAGCCGCTGGTCAAACCATTTCCAGATCTCCTGATCGACATCGCTCCCGGCATACTCTTTGATCTCGTCCGTCAATTTTCTGCGGAAGTCGTCGTCGGACATGGGATTGTGGGCCACGCCCAGAATCGCGAACTCGTGCGATAAGAGGTCGGCTTTAGCCAGGTTGTAAAGCGCGGGAATAAGTTTGCGCCGTGTGAGGTCTCCAGCTGCGCCGAAAATTACCATAATGCAGGGGTCGGCTACACGACCGGGAGGGCGCTGGGGCTTGGTCAGCACTTCTGCTTGTGCCATTCACTGTTCTCCGTCAGGCGGATTTCTTTTGTATTGTGGGTTCGAGGTGCCCGCCAAATTTCTGGCGCATCGCGGAAAGCATTTTTTCCGCAAACGTGTGCTCCTGGCGCGAGCGGAAGCGTACAAACAGCGCTGCGGAAAGAACATCCACAGGTACGGCTTCGTCGATGGCGGCTTCGATAGTCCAGCGGCCCTCGCCAGAATCCTGGACGAAGCCGGAATATTCATCAAGTTTCGGGTTTTCGGCCAGCGCAATCGCGGTCAGATCGAGCAGCCATGAACTAATCACGCTGCCGCGCCGCCAGACCTCAGCCACGTCGGCGAGGTTCAGGTCGTACTGCTGATCTTTGGGAAGTTCAGGCTTGTTCGCGTTGCGGAAGATATCGAAGCCTTCGGCGTAAGCCTGCATGATTCCGTATTCGATGCCGTTGTGCACCATTTTGACGAAATGGCCAGCCCCCGAGGGGCCGCAATAGACGTAACCTTCTTCAGCAGTTCCAGGCAGCTTGTCGCGTCCCGGAGTGCGAGAGATGTCGCCGCGGCCGGGAGCGAGCGTCTTGAAAATGGGATCGAGTTGCTGAACGACTTCTTTCGGTCCGCCGATCATCATGCAGTATCCGCGCTCCAGACCCCAAACGCCGCCGCTGGTACCGACGTCCACGTAATGAATGCCTTTGTCGCGGAACATTTTGGAGCGCCGAATGTCGTCTTTGAAATAAGAATTGCCGCCGTCGATCAAAATGTCGCCCGCCTGCATTTTTTGGGCAATAGCCTGCGCAGTAGATTCCGTTGGACCGCCGGCAGGCACCATCAGCCATGCAATTCGCGGCGAGCCGAGCTTCGAGCAGAAATCATCGAGCGAAAACGACGGTACGGCGCCCTCAGTGGCCATTCCCTTGACGGCATCTGGGCTGAGATCGGTAACAACAACTTCATGACCGCCTTTCATCAAGCGGCGGGCCATGTTGGCGCCCATTTTGCCGAGACCAACCATTCCTAGACGCATGCGTTCTCTCCTTCGTCAGGCAAAAAGCAGGTTCCTCACCGCTGTGGCGGTGGCAAATGACATCACATGATAAACGGATTCAGCTTCGTAACGCTTCGGCCACAGCCTTGGATAGTTCCGAAAGCCCTGCGTTCACGTCTTTGCCCAAGTGCACGCGCAGGGCGCGACGGCCACGGTCGGCCAGGACCTGAAAATCCCCGCGGGCCTGGGCAGCCTTAACGATGCCGAAAGTGTATTTCTGTCCAGGCACCGGAAGATCGACAGCGTCATCGCAGGTGATCTGGAGGAATACTCCACTGTTGGGGCCGCCTTTGTAGGCTTGTCCGGTTGAATGCAGGAAGCGCGGTCCAAAACCGAGGCAGGTAGCTACGTGCTTTGAATCGCGAACGGCGTGACGCATCTTTTGCAACGCGGCTTCGTGTTCATCATTCATTTCGACATAACCGAGTACTGCAAAATAGTCGCCGGACTTAATGCGGCTCAGGTGCGCCTTGAGATATTCGGTGAGAGAACCCGGTTTGCCTAACGCGGTTGCATTTTTGGCATCAGTGAAGAGCTTGATGCCGTTCTGCTCGAAGATGGGCTGCTCCGGTGGCAGTGAACCCGATTTTTCGTATTCGCTGGTCAACTTGCGAGTTTCAACTTTGCTGGCTTCGACGTCGGGCTGATTGAAGGCATTGATTCCAATGATCGAACCGGCGACAGCGGTAGCGATCTCCCAGCGGAAGAATTCCTGGCCAAGATCGTAGGTGTCGTGGACGGCGATACGGATCACCGGTTGGCCGGCTTTTTCAAGGGTGGCAACCTTGGCGTCCTGCCCAGCGTCAGGCGCGGACTCGAAACGCAAATAGGCGAACACTCGATCGTTGCCGTAGGTTTCAGGAGCGGCCAGATCTTCGCGATCGACGGGAATAATTCCGTGGCCTTGCTTGCCGGTCGATTCGGCGAGTAGTTGTTCGAGCCAGGCTCCGAGATCTGAAATTGCGGGCGAGGTAATGATGGTGACCTTGTCTCGCCCCGATTTAGCGGCAGTGCCGAGAACTGCGCCCAGCATCACGCCGGGATTGGCCTCAACCGGCACGGACGCAGCGCAGGCCTGAACCATCTCTTCGGTCCGGTCCAGGAATTTGGCGGCATCCAGCCCCATCACTGCAGCCGGAACAATACCGAAATTGGAGAGCGCCGAGTAGCGGCCTCCGATACTTGGATCGCCGTGGAAAATATGGCGGAACTTGTCGCCTTCGGCTTCTTTCTCCAGCTTCGAGCCTGGATCGGTAATCGCGATAAAGCGGCTGCCGGCTTTCTCAGCGCCGATAGCCTGCTTCACACGCTCGAAGAAGTACTGCTTGAAGATATTGGGTTCGAGAGTTGTACCCGACTTGCTCGAAACGATGAACAAGGTGTTGCCGACGTCGATCTTTTTCTCGAAACTCTTCACCTGCGCGGGATCGGTGGAATCGAGCACGTGCACGCGAGGAAAGCCTTTGATCTCACCGAATGTCTTTTCGAGAACTTCGGGGCAAAGGCTTGAACCACCCATACCGAGAAGTAAGATATCGCTGAAATTCTCTTTGCGAATTTCTTCGGCGAGTTGCTGGAACTGATTTTTCTTTTCGAGTTGCTTTTCAGTGATGTCGAGCCAGCCAAGCCATTGCGACTCGTCCGAGTTTGTCCACAACGAAGCGTCACGCTGCCACAGCCGGCGCACTTTGCCGCTGGCGCGCCAGTCGTTGACCGCAAGCGAAACCTGTTTAGCCAGGTCTTCGGGAAGTTTGGCCTGCTGCTGGCTGATCTTGGGGGTCGTGCCGCCTTGAGTGCTCTTTTCTACTGCGGCCAGCAGCTTGTCAAAGGCTTCTTCGAACAGGCGCACCCCATCGCTGGTGAGATCGTCAGTAACTTTGTCGATGGAGATTCCCACCGAAGCGAGATCCTGCATGACTTTTTCAGCAGCCGGAATGTCTTCGGTCAGGGTCTCGCGGGGCTGGCCGTGATCGCGGAATGCATCAACCGTGGCCGGCGGCATGGTGTTTACCGTGTCGGGACCGATCAGTTCGGTGACGTAAAGAATGTCAGGATAGGCGGGATTCTTGGTGCTGGTGCTGGCCCAAAGCACGCGCTGGGTCTGTGCACCTTGAGAGCGGAGACTGTCCCAGCCGGCGCCTGAGAAGATGGTCAAATAACGTTGATAGGCCAGTTTGCCATTGGCGATGGCGACTTTGCCGAGCAGAGACTTCAGTTTTTGCTCTTCCTGCGGATTCTTCGCCGTCTTGAGCCTGGCTGAGATCTGGGCATCGACCGAGTTGTCGATGCGGCTGATAAAGAAGCTGGCTACGCTGGCGATGTGGCCGACATCGCTCCCGCCACCGGCAACATACTTGTTGAGCCCGCGCACGTAGGCTTCAGCAACCTTCTGATAGACCTCCTGCGAAAACAGCAGTGTCACGTTGATGTTGATGCCTTCGCCGATGAGTTGCTCGAATGCGGGAATGCCTTCAGCGGTTCCTGGAACTTTTATCATCACATTAGGACGGTTGACCGTTTTCCAGAGCCGCCGCGCTTCTTCGAGAGTGCCTTGGGTATCGCGAGCAAGATAAGGAGAGACTTCGAGGCTGACATAGCCGTCACGGCGATGAGATTCGTTATAAACCGGACGCAGCAGATTGGCGGCATCCTGAATATCGCGGATGGCAATGGCTTCATAGCGCGCTTTGGCGTCGAGATCAGGACGATTTTTCAACTGACTGAGAATGTCTGCGTAGTCTGTGCTCCCCGCAACCGCCTTCTCGAAGATGGCGGGATTAGAAGTCATACCGCGAAGACCGTCCTGGTCGATCAAGCGCTTGAGTTCGCCGCCGGTCAGCAAATCGCGGCGGATGTAGTCCAGCCATAGCGACTGGCCAAACTTGAGCAGGGATTTCAGAGGATTGACGGCTTTTTCGGTATCAACAATTCCTGTGGGCTGCATAAATGCCTCGCTATCGGTTACGCGCCAGAACATCTTTGGCGGCTTGAATGACGTGATCGGTCGTAAATCCGTACTTCTTAAATAGATCTTTTGCGGGAGCGGACGCGCCAAAAGTGGTCATTCCTATGATGGCTCCATCGAGGCCCACGTAACGTTCCCATCCAAAGGTAGATCCGGCTTCGACTGAAACTCGGGCACGCACATCTGGCGGAAGGACACTGTTCCGGTAAGCCTGGTCCTGCTGCTCGAAAATATCGGGCGACGGCATGCTCACGACTCGGGCGTGAACACCCTCAGCGGTGAGCTTTTCGTACGCCTCGACGCACAGTGAAAGCTCGCTTCCGGTACCGATGAGAATGAGTTGGGGCTTTCCGCCTTGCGCATCGGCAAGCACATATGCACCTTTGGCTACTCCAGAAGCAGCTGCGTACTTCGAGCGGTCGAGCGTTGGCAGCGCCTGTCGGGTGAGCACCAACGAAACGGGCTCGTGCTTCAACTGCAAGATCACCTTCCAGGCCTCGACCACTTCATTCGCATCGCCGGGACGCATGGTTATCATGCCGGGCATGGCGCGAAGGGATGCGAGTTGCTCGACCGGTTGATGCGTAGGGCCGTCTTCTCCCAGCCCGATCGAATCATGCGTGAGCACGTAGATCGTGGGGATTTCCATGATCGCGGCCAGGCGCATGGATGGACGCATGTAATCGGTGAAGTTGAAAAACGTTCCGCCAAAGGCGCGCAGCTTGGATAGCACCATGCCGTTCAGCGCAGCCGCCATTCCATGCTCACGCACACCGAAGTGGAAGTTCCGGCCTGCATAGTTGCCGGCCTGGAAGTCAGCTGCGCCTTCAAACTTCAATGTGGTCTTGTTAGAGGTGGCTAGGTCGGCCGACCCGCCGACGAGCCAGGGAATGTTCTCCGCGACCACGTTTAGGACTTTTCCGGAGCTTTCGCGGGTGGCGATGCCTTTGGGGTCCGGCGGAAATGCCGGCAAGTTCTTGTCCCAGCCGTCGGGCAGATCGCGGCGCTGCATGCGATTGATGTTGTCCGCGAGATCTGGGAACTGCTGGCCATAACCGTTGAACAATTCCTTCCAGTCCGAGCTCAGTTCCTTACCGCGTTCACCAATGCCGTCGTGGAAATTTTCGAGTACACCGTCAGGCACCAGGAATTGGGCGTCTACGGGCCAGCCGTAATTCTTCTTTACCAGCTTGACTTCATCGGCACCCAGCGGTTCGCCGTGGGCGGCACTGGTATCTTGCTTATGGGGAGATCCGTAGCCGATATGACTGTTCACGATAATGAGCGTAGGCCGGTCCTTTGTAGCGAGGAACTCGCGGAAACCACCGGAGACGGCATTAAGGTCGTTGGCATCACCGACGTGGGTGACATTCCATCCATAGCCTTTAAAACGTGTGGCCACGTCTTCGCTGAAGGACCAATCGGCAGGACCATCGAGCGTGATATGGTTGGAGTCGTAGATCCAGCACAGGTTCGGCAGCTTCAAATGTCCAGCGAGTGAAGCCGCTTCACTGCCCACGCCTTCCATCATGTCGCCGTCGCCGCAGAACGCGTACACGTTGTAATCGAAAATCTCGAAGCCGGGGCGGTTGTACCGCGCCTCCAGCCATTTGCCGGCCATCGCCATGCCAACGCTGTTGCCGATCCCCTGCCCGAGCGGTCCAGTAGTAGTTTCAACGCCAGAAGTGATGCGGTACTCAGGATGGCCAGGAGTCTTGCTGTCGAGCTGACGGAAATTTTTGATGTCATCCAGTGAAACTGCGGGCTGGTCGAGAACCTTGTATTCGGAATCGACCGCTCTAACTCCGGATAGGTACAGCATCGAATAGAGCAGCATGGAGGCGTGCCCATTCGAAAGAATGAAGCGGTCGCGATTCGGCCACACTGGATCGGCGGGATCGTAGCGCAGGAATTCCTGCCAGAGAACGTAAGCCACAGGGGCCAGCGCCATCGGCGCGCCGGGATGTCCGGAATTGGCCTTCTGCACCGCGTCGATCGAAAGAGTTCGGATGGTGTTGATGCTGAGCAGGTCGAGCTGCTTACCGGTTAAAACTGCCTGATCGCTGACCGCCATGAGGATTTCTCCCTGAAATACTTAATCAAATCGCATAGTGGATCCCGAGCGTCCCGCGGAACATTCCAGTTTATCAAGTTCGCGCCGGACGAGTGCTGGTGGATAGATTATCTATTGTTAATGATTCGTTAAGCGAAGCAATGATTCAATTTTGGGCCAACGCAAGCATGGCTTGAATTGGGAACAGTGCACCGTGGCGATCGGCAAGCCTTTGCGGGCCGGATCCGGTAAAGGCTCCAAACGAACTTACGACCTAATCTGTACATCAAATTAACAAGGATCTCGCGGCAAGAGCCTACACTAGATCAACCCAGTGAGAGCCGTCCTCAGAACTCGTGCTGTCGTCTGTGTGGTCGCCTTGATCGCACTGATTAGTCCCGCGGCGCTCACTGCGGCGGACTCTACGAACGTGTCCAAAGCCGACGCGCCCCTCTCAGTGGATCAAGTAGTAGACAATCTGATCCGCAGAAATCAGGAGCGGGGGCAGGCGCTTCTGCATTCCGACGCAACCCGAGTTTACCGCCTGGTATATCAGGGATTCCCTGGCGACCGGGAGGCTGAAATGACGGTTGAGGCCAGCTACGACAAACCGTCGTCAAAAGAGTTCAAAGTAATCTCTCAAAGCGGATCGAAGCTGGTTTTGAATCGAGTGTTCAAGAAGTTAATGGAAAGCGAGAAGGAAGCGGCACAGCCGGCCATGAATGCCAAGACGCAGTTAAATCGCGACAACTATACGTTCGAGTTGACGGGATACGAGCCGTCCAAGACCGGAGGGCAATATATATTGCGAGTGGATCCAAAATCGAGCAGCAAGTATGTTTATCGCGGACAGGTCTGGGTGGATGGATCGGATTTCGCGGTCACACGCATCGAAGCCGAACCGGCGCAAAACCCATCGTTCTGGACCAAGAAAAGCGAGATTCATCACGAGTACAAAAAAGTGCAGGACTTCTGGCTTCCGGTCAGGAATGAATCGGTCAGCTATATCCGCCTGGGTGGACGCGCTACTCTGACCATTGAGTACAAAGACTATCGCGTGATTGATGCCCGGCGACCGAGTGAACCATCCCAGGCGCAATCCACAATCCAATAGAGTCCTTTACTCGGAAGTCACGCTAAAAATCGCCGGTCCAGCTGTTCTGCCCGTCTGCGCTTCTCTGCCCAGAGCTTGATTTTGACCTTCGTGCTCCCAAACTTTGGCGCCCATAAGGCATCGAACAACTACAGAGAGGAGTAGGACATGATTACGTTATCAAACCTACGAAATATTGGATTGGGATTGGCAATGGCCGGACTGTGCTCCCTGGGAGCGGTGGCGCAGAGTAATACAAACAACAGCAACTCGACAAATGCCATGGGTACCGCGAAACACATGACGGCTTCCGAGCGGATGTTCATTAGAAAAGCTGCCGAAGGGGGCAAAGCGGAAGTGGAACTCGGGAAGCTGGCGCAAGAAAAAGCTGCATCACCGGAAGTGAAGCAATTCGGGGAGCGCATGGTGAATGACCACAGCAAGGCCAATGACCAACTTAAAGAAGTCGCTCAGAAAGAAGGTGTCACGCTTCCCACAAAGCTGGACGCAAAGGATGCCGCCACCAAAGCGCGGCTGGAGAAACTCTCGGGTGAGGCATTCGATCGAGCCTACATGAAGGACATGGTGGCAGATCATACCAAGGATGTTCGGGAGTTCAAGAATGAGGCAAAGAATGGAAAAGATCCGGATGTAAAAAATTTCGCCGCGCAGACCGCTCCCACGTTAGAAGATCATCTGAAAGAAGCGAAGAACATTGCGCCGAAAACCATGGCACAAATAACTCATTGATTGAATTTTGGTTGTTGTAGAAGGCGGGACCAGACCCGCCTTTTCTTTTTGTAAACTTGGCCGCTTGGCCCTGCATTAGCGTGTCTCCGCGAGAAAAGCATAATGAGCATGTCCGGTGGTACAAGGGTTGCTCCTCTCACGAAAGTAACCTTTCGTTGGCAGTATTTCGGCCTAAACTTGGGCTTAGCAGCCCTCCCCTCTGGCGCCGAGCCGCGACGCGCATGAAAATCGCCAAAATCCACATCGCAATTGCCGCCGGAGCAGCTTGCCTGGTGCTGCTGGGGTTCCTCTTCTATTTGTCCTGGCTAAACTCGCAGCCGCCGGTCTTGGCAAAATCACCGGAGATCGATCCGCTGACCAAAGTTCCACTTTCGATCGATCTCAACCCAATGCGCGACCGTACCTCCGAGCGCACGGCCAGCGACTTTCTTCGCGCCATGCGAGACGGCAACTGCAAAACGGAACTGGTCGATTGGGAGAAGGATTACAGGGCCAAGCGAGCAAAATTCATTTGCGAATCCGAAGCCAAAAATCCTTTGCTGGCATGGAAGATCGTGGACTGGGAGGACCGGCCTCCGCTACGAATCCTGTCTTACAAGGGCAAGCGACGGAACGGCAGCCAGGAATATCAGGACATGCTGTCGGTCACGATGGACAATCGCACCGGAAAGTGGGTAATTTCGGAGTACGACTCGATCTACTGAATTTTCGAAAATCCCTCAATCTACAGATTCGGCATGCGCCTTATTCCGCCGCGTAGTTCGGCGCTTCACGGGTGATCATGACGTCGTGCACGTGGCTCTCGCGTAGTCCTGCGCCGCTGATGCGGACAAAGCGAGTTTTCTGCAGTAATTCCGGCAGCGTCGCGCAGCCGCAGTAGCCCATGCCGGACTTCAATCCGCCGACCATTTGATAAAGAATCATCGACACCGAACCGCGATACGGCACGCGGCCTTCGATTCCTTCAGGCACAAGCTTTGCCAGACGGTTCGGGTCGGCGCCCATATTCGGGACGGCAGCCGACGACTCTTCCGACGCGCTCTGGAAGTAACGCTCGCTCGATCCGGCGGCCATTGCGCCAATGGAACCCATACCGCGGTACGATTTGAATGTCCGGCCTTGGTACAGGATGAGTTCGCCCGGGCTTTCATCAGTCCCGGCGAACATCGACCCCATCATGACGGCGCTGGCCCCGGCGGCGAGGGCTTTGGTGATGTCGCCGGAATACTTGATTCCGCCATCAGCGATGATCGGAACAGCGGCGTCTTTAGTTGCGCGATAGGCTTCGGCTATGGCGGTGATCTGCGGCACTCCGGCACCAGTGACGACCCGTGTGGTACAGATCGAGCCCGGACCAATACCGACTTTGATCGCGTCGGCACCCGCACGCGCCAGTTCGCAGGCGCCGTCGAAAGTTCCAACATTGCCCGCAATCAGATCCACTTCGGGAAACTTCGCTTTAATGGTTTTGACGGCATCGAGCACGCGGCTGGAATGGCCGTGCGCGCTATCAATGGCGAGAAGATCCACACTTTCTTTGATCAGTTCCTGGGCACGTTCGAGAAAATCTCCGGTCGCGCCTATAGCAGCGCCTACCCTCAGACGGCCTTGAGAATCCTTGGCCGCATTCGGGTATTTTAATTTCTTCTGGATATCCTTCACGGTAATCAGTCCTTTGAGGTTGTAAGCCTCATCGACGACCAACAACTTCTCAACACGGTGCTTGTGCAGAATTTTTTCAGCCTGTTCGAGCGTGGTCCCAACCGAAACCGTAATCAGGTTCTCTTTGGTCATGACCTGACTGATGGGAACGTCGAAGCGAGTCTCGAAGCGCAAGTCTCGATTGGTGAGA
This sequence comes from Terriglobales bacterium, assembly GCA_035493765.1. Lineage (GTDB taxonomy): Bacteria > Acidobacteriota > Terriglobia > Terriglobales > Acidobacteriaceae > Gp1-AA145. Next base: position 11,521 of record DATJHT010000030.1, on the reverse strand, counting down.
ATGCCAACGAGCTTTTTGTTCTTGGTGATGGGAACGCCGGAAATTTTGTACTTCCGCATCATCTCCAGCGCGTCGGAGACCTTGTCATCCGGGCTCATAGTCACGGGATCAACAATCATGCCGCTCTCCGACCGCTTTACCTTATCCACTTCCTCGGCCTGCTGTTCGATGGTGAGATTGCGATGGATGATTCCAAGGCCGCCCTGCTGCGCGAGCGCAATCGCCATATGCGACTCGGTCACGGTATCCATGGCGGCGCTGACGATGGGAATATTCAGCCGGATGTTGCGAGTGAGCTGCGTTTGGGTGTTGGCGTTGGCCGGAACCACATCAGAGCGGGCCGGCAGTAGCAACACGTCGTCGAAGGTGAGGGCTTCGGGAACTGGAAAGTGGATCATAAGAGATTTTATAGGATGATCCGGTCAATTGGGCGATTCAAGAATAGCCAAAATGCTTGTCCGATCAAACGGTCGCCCCGATCACCCGGCGTGAACCCCCATTGTAGAGAGCGTGAACCGCCGGAGCAACCGCGGGCGTATCGGTCAGCATTCTATAATCCTCGCACTCGATCTTTAACCATGAGCGGCGAAGACCGTTTCTACAATGCGAAGTTCTACCGCGAGTTGGAACAGACCCGCGAGTCCGCCAGCGTAATCCTGCCTATTGTAATTTCGTTGCTTAAGCCGGCCAGCCTGGTTGATGTCGGATGTGGCGCGGGCCATTGGCTCGCCATTGCCTCAGAGCTCGGTATAGGAGACATTCTGGGAATTGAGGGAGACTGGATTTCCGGTGTGAAGTTGGCGATTCCACGGGAAAACATAGTAGTTCATGATTTGGACACCCCTCTGGACCTGGCCCGGAGGTTCGATTTGGCCCTTGCGCTCGAAGTGGCTGAACATTTGCCGAAGTCAAAAGCGCGAGAGTTCGTTCAATCCTTGTGTCGTGCCGCCGATAAAGTGTTGTTTTCGGCTGCGATTCCAGGACAGGGCGGACGCCGCCATGTCAATGAGCAGTGGCCCAAGTATTGGGCCGATCTTTTCAGCGAAGCTGGCTACAGATGCCACGATGTATTGCGGCTCCAGGTCTGGAATGATCCCCGCGTGCTCTGGTATTACGCTCAGAACTGCCTGATATTTGCCCGCGAAGGGACCGGTTCACGGGTGGGCCCGTCAGCCGAGCCCTTGGCACTCGTACATCCTGCAGCGTGGTCCGCCCAGATCGCGCAGTGGAATTCCCCTGGCAAGCTGCTGGAACGCCTTCCAAAGGCTCTTTTCTCAAGGCAAAAACCCTGACATTCCAGTACTCCTGAGTATCTCCATCGTGGTTACCAAAGTTTCACAAGGGTGACCCTATCCAGCCAAAAGCAGGAACCGCGATGCTATCGTGAGAAGGCTCAAATCCCGTAAGGGATGCACCCTGCAAGGGCGGTTTGCCCCCAGAGGCCGGAGGCCGATTTAGAAGTCGAGTTGTAATCATCAGAATTCTGAAGAGCGGTGTAGGAGCGCTGGGGGCCAGCGTTCACCGCAATAGTGGCTTTACTGTTAGTTCTATGACTATTCGCAAGAAGATCCTGCTATTTTCGGCCCTGGCGCTGGGCGCTTTCCTGGCAGCCGTATACCTGCTTTCACGTTTTGCTCTGCTCAAAGCTTTTGCCCGCCTGGAGAGCGATTCGGCCCGCGAAACTATTAGTCACATGCAAAGCGGACTGCGCAACGAACAGTCTCATCTGGAAATTCTCGCGGTGGATTATGGCCAGTGGGACCGCACTTATAACTTCATGCAAAGCCGCGATCCCGGCTTCGTGCGCACAGAACTCACAGCCGACTCACTCAAGGGAATCCAGGTAGATTTGGTGGCTCTCTTTGACCAGTCGGGGCGGGTGGTGGTGAATCGGAATAGCGGAACCTGGGCGGCGAGCGATGACGATATCCGCAACATTGAAGCAGTGCAGCAGCGAGCGGAAGCAGCCGGATTGAAGGGTGTTCCCCTGAACGGGATCTTGGAGTTGAAGGGCCGGCTGTTCATGCTTTCCTACCATCCCATTCTGAGTACGGAGGGAGTAGGAACTGCGAGAGGGACTCTGGTGATGGGCCGCGAGTTGGACGAAACTGTGACCTCCTCCCTTTCACGCTGGATGGGCAATCCCGTGTGGATCGAACCCGCGGACAGCGTTGCCAGGAGCCTGCCGGGGACGTTGTGGACAGACGGGTCTAGCCTGGCGCGGGCGGAAAGCGATTCCACGTCACTGAATTATGTGGCCGTCAGGGACTTTGAGGGAAGGACGAGACGTTTGCTGGTAGAACGCACGCCACGCTCCCTTCACCTCGAAGGCACGATCGAAATCCGCTATCTGTGGAGTTTGCTCATGCTGGCCGGAGCGGTCTTTTGTGGCGCCCTTTTCTTTTTCGTGGATGAGGTGCTGGTCACCCGCATTGCCAGTCTGAGCAGCGATATCGCGAAGGTGACGGTGAGCGGAGACTTGGCTTTGCGGCTCAATGCCGACGGACGAGATGAGCTTAGCGATCTGGCGCGCGCGGTCAACAGCATGTTGACTGCGATTCAGAAGGCCAAGGCGGAACTGCTGCAGGCACAGGAATCATTGCGGTTCCATGCCGAACATGACGCATTGACCGGTGTACTCAATAGGCGCGCGATTCGCGATGTGCTGCGAAAGGAACTCGCCCGCTGCCGGCGCGACAAGAACACGCTCGGCATCATCCTTGCGGATCTCGATCACTTCAAAAAAATAAACGACCATCATGGACACGCGGCCGGGGACACGGTGCTGGTCACAGCCGTCCAGCGAATCAGTTCGATGCTGCGGTCTTACGACTCACTCGGGCGCTACGGCGGCGAAGAGTTCCTGCTGATCGCCCCAGGGTGCGACCTGGCATTGGCTCAGAAACTCGCTGAACGCATCCGCTCAGCCATTGGCGACGAGGCCATTGATCTGGGCGAGGATGCCGCCAAAGTTTCCGTAAGTCTCGGCGTGACCCTGGGCACCGCTGATAGCGATCCGGAATTCCTGGTCGCGCTCGCGGATACAGCTCTGTATCGCGCCAAGCGCAATGGACGTAATCGAGTTGAAATTGGCCTCGAGTTGCCGGAGGACGAAGCACTCGAAGTGCGGCCTCGATGAACAGCAGTCCGTAGGACCCAACCGGGCATTGCCTGACCCACCAGTGCTACAGTAATTCTTCATGTCAGCGCCTGACTCTCGATTTGTCCGCGCCTGCAAATCCCTGCCCGTTGACCGAACACCGGTCTGGTTTATGCGCCAGGCGGGGCGGTATATGCCGGAATACCGGGCGGTCCGTAAGAGTCATTCCTTGATTGAGATATGTAAGAAGCCGCAGCTCGCCGCCGACGTTACCATCACCGCAGCGGAGATTCTGGATGTGGATGCTGCGATCATCTTTGCCGACCTGTTGTTGCCTTTCGAGGTCATGGGGCTGCCATTTCACTTTTCGGCTGGTGAGGGCCCCGTAATCGAGACTCCAGTGCGGGAAAAATCGCAGGTTGAGCGCCTGCGGACAGACTCGGCAGCTGACCTCGGTTACGTGGCCGAGGCTGTGGGCATGGTTGCCAGGCACTTCGGATCGAAGGTGCCGGTAATCGGATTCTGCGGGGCCCCGTTCACTCTCGCCAGCTACATGATTGAAGGCGGCGGCTCCCGCCATTACGTGCAAACCAAGAAGCTCATGTACTCGCATCCCGAGGTGTTCGACGAACTTCTGCGCAAGCTGGTTTCGGTGACTGGAGAATACGCAGCCGAGCAGGTCCGTGCGGGCGCCGATGTGATTCAGATTTTCGACAGTTGGGTGGGATGTTTGTCGGTGGATGATTACCGACAATACGTGCTGCCGCGAACAATCGAACTCGTGCGGGCGCTGAAATCCACCATGGCACCCGTCGTCTACTTTGGAACTGACTCTGCAACCTTGCTATCTTCCATGAAGGAAACTGGAGCCGATGTTATCGGGCTGGACTGGCGAATTCATCTGGACGAAGGATGGGCAAGACTGGGAAACCGGGGCGCGGTACAGGGCAACCTGGATCCTGTTGTGCTGTTTTCAAATTGGCCTGAGATCGAAGTGCGAACGCGAGAGATAATGCGGCGCGCGGGCGGTCGCGCGGGCCACATTTTCAATCTGGGACATGGAATTTTGCCCGAAACTCCGGTGGAAAATGTGAAGAGGCTGGTTGAATTCGTGCAGGAATACTCGACGACAACTACAAGCGTGTAATGAATGAAATTCCGAAAAATTCGACGGCGATTCTATTGCTGGCACACGGCAGTCCAGACTCGCCGCAGGACGTTAAGCCCTTTCTGCTGAAAGTGACAGGTGGCCGGCCGCTGCCACCAGAGGTAGTCCAGGAGGTGACTCGGCGATATGAGACGATTGGGAAATCTCCGCTGACGGCGATCACGCTGAAGCAAGGCGAACTGCTGGCCGTAAAACTGAAGATGCCGGTCTATGTTGGCATGCGGAACTGGCGGCCGTTTGTTTCGGACGTGCTGCGCAAAATGGTAGCCGATAGTGTTCACCATGCAATCGTGATCTGCCTGGCGCCACAGAATTCGCGGACCAGTGTCGGCCTATACCGGACTTCGCTACGGGCCTGCGATGACCCGAAGCTGACTTTTGATTTTGTGGAATCGTGGCACGACCAGCCGCGCCTGATTCAAGCATTTGCGGAAAAGTTGAAAGCTGGCCGAAATAATGCGCGCAAGGAAGCTGGGCGCAATGTGCCGGTGATTTTCACAGCGCATAGCGTTCCCTCACACACCGTTCTCGAGGGCGATCCTTATGAGGTTCAGGCACGGCAAACGGCCGAACTGGTGGCCAAAGCGGCTGCTCTGGAAGATCGCGAGTGGCGGTTTGCGTTTCAAAGCCAGGGCATGTCCGGAGGTGCTTGGCTGGGTCCGACCGTAGAAGCAACGATCATGGACCTGAAACGTAGTGGCTTCAGCGGAGTGTTCGTGCAACCGATTGGATTTCTCTGCGATCATGTCGAAATCCTGTACGACATTGATGTTGTATTCAAGCAGTTCGCGCAAGAACAGGCGATGCAGTTATGGCGGGCGGAATCGCTCAATGAGTCTCAATTATTGACGGCAGCTCTCGCAGACGTGGCCAAGTCCCGCTTGGCCACGAGCAAATCCGCATGAAGAGAATCGCGGTAATCGGCGGCGGAATTTCCGGCCTGTCCGCGGCATTCGCATTGCAAAAGCAAAAAAATAATGGCGCGCCGCTGGAATACACGCTGTTCGAGGGGGGCTCGCGTTTTGGTGGAGTTCTACGAACGGAATGTGTGGAAGACTGCGTCCTTGAAGCTGGCCCTGATTCTTTTTTGAGCGAAAAGCCCTGGGCCGCAGAGCTTTGCCGCGAACTGGGCCTCGATGATCAACTGATCGGATCGAACGACAGCGAGCGCAAAACCTACATATTAATCAAGGGACGGTTGGTGCCCCTACCCGATGGCCTGATGTTCATGGTCCCAACAAAGCTCGGTGCAGTGTTTTCATCGCCATTGTTTTCATGGCAAACCAGGCTTCAGATCTTGCGGGAGTGGTTCTACCACGGGACTGGCGAGTCGGCTGAAAGTACGGTCGCCGATTTCGTCGAGCGTCATTATGGACGTGAAATGGTGGAGCGCGTCGCAGACCCATTGTTGGCGGGCGTTTATGGGGGGAGCGCCAATGAACTGAGTGTGCAGGCAGTCCTGCCTCGATTTGTCGAAATGGAAGCGAAGTTCGGCAGCCTGGGAAAGGCCATGATTGCGGCTCGAAGGCGTGCTGATGCTGCGCAGAAAAGGCCGCTGTTCACCTCCCTAAAAAACGGAATGGAGCAGCTCGTGGACACGCTGCTTGGTCGAATCCCTGAAGCCACCCGCCGGCTGAATACTCCGATCGATGCCATCAAGCGGGAATCAGGGAAGTGGCTGGTGGTCGGCGCTGGCAGAACAGAGGAGTTCGACGCGGCTATTGTTGCTGCACCTGCGTATGCCGCGGCGGCGCTGCTCAAAGGCAGTCCAGGGCTTGCGGATGAACTGAAAGCGATCTCCTACAGTTCGTCAGTGACGGTGGCGATGGTTTTCGGCCAATCTGTACGCGCGACGCTGCAGCCCGGCTTCGGATTCCTGGTTCCGCGAGCCGAAGAGCGCCGCATTCTGGCGACCACGTTCGTTCATAATAAGTTTCCGCATCGCGCGCCGGCGGACCGGGCCGTGATCCGCTGTTTTCTGGGCGGATCCAAAGATGACGACGTTCTCGCTATGTCCGATGAAGAGGTTTCGACTCTGGTTCAAGCCGAGTTGCGGCAGATTTTGGGACTGGGAGCAGAGCCTCTTGTTTCCAGAATCCACCGATGGAAGCGTGCAATGGCGCAGTACGGCCTGGGGCATACAGCCAGAGTCGCGCGGATTCGCGAACAAGTTGCGGGGCTGCCGGGCCTTGCACTTGCGGGAAATGCCTATTCCGGAATCGGTGTTCCGGATTGCGTGCGCTCGGGATCGGAAGCGGCGGCAAAGGTTTTAGCGGACGTCGGGCTCGCGATCCAGCGCGAGTGCTGAGTCGAGTACTGGCGCCGACCGAGACACGCTCTGGCCGCGCCAGAACAAAACGTGAGCTTTACAAATCCAAGTGTGATTTTTTCAAATTTATGACCAACATGCCGGCAATTGTTGTGTTTAATGTCTGAAAAGTGAGGTTCTACGAGATGCGTATAGCGTGGATTCCGACCCTCTTGTTGCTGATAACCTTCTCGGCAAATCAAAGCGCAGATGGACAATCTTCGAGCGACAGCATGCCGGGAATGGATATGTCCCATTCACACAGTCAAACGCAAGGTATGCACGATACGCAGGGCATGGGCGAAGGAGCCGCCAGCGCCATGCAGTCCATGGCGTCCCGCCACATCGACATGGGTCCGCACATGAAGATGACCGATCTTCGCCCCATTCAGCCCGGGGACAAGGAAAAAGCGGACCAGGTGGCGCAAGCGGCAAGGGCGGTCGCCGAAAAATATCAGGACTACAAAGTGGCCTTGGCTGACGGCTTCAAGATTTTTCTGCCCAATGTTCCCCAGAAGCAATATCACTTCACCAACTACACATACGCGTGGGAGGCCCGGAATCATTTTGACCCATCCTTGCCGACTTCTTTGCTGTATGAGAAAAACGGTGACGGGTACAAGTTAATCGGCCTGATGTATACGGCCAGGAAAAATGCGACCCAAGACGAATTGAACGCGCGGGTTCCACTGAGCATCGCGCAATGGCACGCACACGTGAACCTCTGCCTGCCTCCGAACCGGAGCGAAGAGGATGTGCTGCCGCGGAGTTCCAAGTTCGGGCTCAGAGGTTCGATTGCAACTAAAGAAGAATGCGACGCCGGCGGCGGAAGGTTCTTTCCGCAGGTTTTCGGCTGGATGGTGCACGTTTATCCATTCGAAAACAAGCCAGAAGACATCTGGTCAGTGGAGCGCCAGCACAATCACATGGACTGAGACTCCGCTTCGGCAACGGCGTTCGTGAACACGAATCGGTCTCCAACTGCGAAGTTCAACAGGGAGCAGACTGCGATCGCAACGATATTGGCAACGAAATAGTTCAGTCCGAGCGCTCCGGTCAGAAGCTTCATGGTCCCGATATTTCCGAGCAGCGAAATCGCACCGTTACTAAAGTTGAAGGCAGCAAATCTTCCCCGCCGAGAATCCGTAAACCGGTCTGCCCAGGTGAACCGCTCGTGCCAGAGAAAATTGTGAATGACGGTGATTTCGACTGCGAGAGCGGTCGAAAGTAGATAGTTCCATCCCAGGCCTGAGCGGAGCAATGCCAGAATTGCGAGCTGCACACATATTCCCATCAATCCCACAGCGTTGAATTTGAGCCAGCGGATCAAACCCGATGGTGAGCCGGTCATGCAATCCGCTCTTCCTGGTAAAGACGGACAATGTTCTTTATGGTAAAGAAGATCAGCATCGCGGACATGCCGGCAATTCCGATGGCTCCTCCGAAATCGAAGAGGCGATAATGACCATGAAGAATCGTCTGCCAGCGGAACTGTGCGAGGTTCCCCGCAACCAGCAGCAACCGCAACTCGGTCGGGCCAAAACTCCAGAATGACATGCGAAACTCGCCCAGCGTGTAGGCCGCAAGATATGACTGAATCGAGAGCAGCAGAAAAAGCACGAGCAAGCTGATCGCGAGGGCAGGACTCATGTACCCGGAAAGCGCCAGCCCGCCCATCAACGCGACCGAGCCGATGCTGTCCAGAATGTGGTCCACGTAGAAGCCGTAGCGCGGCCGCTGCTGATTTCGAACACGGGCCAGGGTGCCGTCGAGGCTGTCACCAAACCAGTTCAGGACCATGAAGCCGATTCCGACAATGAGCCACAACTTGTCGAATCGCGCCAACGCATAGCTGATGCCGGTCAGAAGTTGTGCCGCGAAGCCTAGCACGGTCAGGTGGTCGGAATTGAGCCGGGAAGGAATGCGTTCCGCCAGCCAGAGGAGCAGACGTTTCTCGAGCGCGGCGAGGACGCTCTCCTGGATTCGAGCCGGGCTGCCGAAGCCGGTTCCAGAGCGCAAGCCTTGAGTTGCCATTTGATTCTCCTGCTGCGTCATTCTGCTTCAGGAGCCGATCAGACGCAATGCCCGGTGGGTAAATCTGGGGTCAATTACATCTCATCCCATAAGTGCCCTTTTACCAGGCATTTATCTTGGCAGGTCATTTTGGGCAAGAGTAGCAATGGTTCTTATTTCTTGCCCCGAACCAGTCCTGCCAGCGCCTCTCCATACGGTGCGCGGGCAATCCCCCGCTCTGTCACTATGGCCGTTACGTATTTTGCTGGAGTCACATCGAAAGCAGGATTCTCGATGTTTACGCCTTTCGGTGTCATTAACCTGCCCGCAATCGTCGTCACTTCGGCGGGATTGCGCTGCTCGATCGGAATCTTGCTGCCATCGGGAGTATCGAGATCGACAGTCGAAATCGGGGCTGCAACGTAGAACGGAATGCCGTGTTCTTTCGCCAAGACTGAAACTGTATAGGTGCCGATCTTGTTGGCGACATCGCCATTGGCGGCGATGCGGTCTGCTCCGACGATGACCGCGCCAATCTTTCCCTGGCGCATAATCGCGCCCGACATGTTGTCGGAAATTACGGTGGTCGGGATGCCGTCTTTCACCAGTTCCCACGCGGTCAGCCGTGACCCTTGCAGAAAGGGCCGGGTCTCATCCGCGTAGACGTGTATTTTTTTGCCTTGTTCGACGGCGGCACGAATCACGCCCAGGGCCGTGCCGTATCCGGCAGTCGCCAGCGCGCCGGCGTTGCAGTGCGTAAGCACTCCACCGGTCGCCGGCATCAGGGCCGCGCCGTGCTTGCCCATAGCCTGGTTGATGGCGATGTCTTCAGCGTGCATGCGCACGGCTTCTTCAATGATCGCCTGCTTGATCTGGCGGACGGGCTGCTCGCGCAGCGTTTCGAACTTCTGCTGCATGCGCCGAATCGCCCAGAACAGATTCACCGCCGTCGGCCGAGTTTTGCCGATCACGTCGCAGATTTGATCGAGATCGTGTTTCAGCTCGGCAACATTTTCGGCGGTCGAGTTCTTCACCCCGAGCGCAACACCCATCCCTGCGGCCACACCGATTGCCGGAGCGCCGCGCACCACCATGTTGCGGATCACGTCCGCGACTTCCTGGTAGGTGGTGCAATTGACGTAAATTTCTTCAGTCGGCAGCTTCGTCTGATCAAGGAAGCGGACGCCATTGTCGGTCCATTCGAGAGTTTGAATCATAAGAATTGAGTTATTGAGTCATTGAGAAAGCAGTCGTGCATCGCCGCGTCGCAGTCGTAAGCAAAAACCCGCCGCCACAACACGTGCGATCCACGGCGCGCGACTCTGAAAACTTTTCACCCGTTTTGCACGGCTAGATGCTCCCGTCTGACGTCATCAGCGGTAAACACCGACACGAACGGCGCCGGAGCCGCGGCCTTCTCAACGTTCACGCGCCCCCCAGCTTCTTCGCGTTCGACCAAACACATGACGCCAACAACCTCGAACCCGAACTCACGCGCGGCTTCGATTGCCTGAACGGTCGAACCGCCAGTCGTGCAGACGTCATCAACAATAATCACGCGCGCACCTTTTTCTTGAAAGCCTTCGATGCGCCGCCCCATCCCATGCTGTTTCTCGGCCTTGCGCACCAGAAACCCGTTCAGCAGGCCACTGGCCACGGCAACCGCGATCACAATTGGGTCGGCGCCCATAGTGAGGCCGCCGATCGCCTTCGCCGCCCAGCACCGCGTCCTGATCTCGTCGAGAAAAACCTGCCCCGTAAGCTGTGCGCCGCGAGCATCCAGCGTCGTAGTTCGGCAGTCAATGTAGTAGTCGCTGGTGCCGCCCGAAGCCAATTTGAACTCACCAAGGCGAAATGATTTGGTCGCAAGCAGACGCAATAGTTCCTGTCGCGGGGAGAGCATGAATTTCTAGATTAGCAGAGCACAGTCCTCAATGAGAAAGGCGATCGAGATGGCGAAATCCACCGCTGACGACAATCGCCGCTAATGAAGTGAACCCGTTGTAAGCCATGTGCATAAGTACGCCGGCGGCGACGGATTTTTTCACGGCCCGCACAATCGTCAGCGCCAGACCGATAATGAAGATGAGAAGCACCGCGCCCCATGAGTTTGAAAGCGGCATGTGCGGATCAGCGAGTTGCGGAACGTGAATGGCGGTAAAACTTACAGCAGTGAACAACACTGCGAAGATCAAGCCCAATCGCCGCGCGACCACTGGATATAGAAATCCACGGAAGAATAACTCTTCCATAAGGGGTACGAGCGTCATGGCTGCGATGGAAAGTACCCAGGCTCGGGCCGCGGTTTTGAAAAATGCTTCCATCGGGATCTCTTTAGGCATCGGCAAAAACTTCGCCAGTACCTGCAGCCCAATGGCGAACGCAACGCCCAGGCCTAAGTATGCGGACCAACCACTCGGCCAGTTCCAACGCACTGCCGTCCCGAAACTGCTGGCCTTATTATGCGTGGCGGTGACGAACATGAAGCCAAGCGTGACCAGGTATGACGCCATCTGTCCCCCGAAGGCGACCAGCGGAAAACTCATCACCTGAAAAAACGGCAGGCCGGGGTAAGCAAACTTTTTTACCAGAATCGTGATTCCGATCAGGCAAATGAGAAGGCTGGCAAACATGACCATGACGATGTAGATCACATCCCAGCCCGTCCAAGGCGGATTCTCCCTCAAGTTACCTGGGCTCTGCGGTGAAAGCGGTACGGTTATCTCGCGTGTTCCGGCATCCGACGACATAATTTGAATTTACACGAAAGCGTTCAGTTGTTGGACTTACTCAGTTTAAGACACCGACTCGAGCCTTGCGTCTCCCCGCGCTGAAAAATACTCGGCCAACGCCTGCCCAGTGTAGGATTTCTTATTCCTGGCGACCTGCTCAGGCGTGCCCTGAGCAACGATGCGCCCACCATCCTCGCCGC